>CAMATI010000066.1 GCA_945861095.1 Asaia bogorensis
ACCAAGGTTGGGGGGAGGGGGGGCACAAGCACCGACAATGGGGTTTCTTCCCCTCCCCCCAACCTTGGTCCGCTTCGCGACCCAAGCCCGCAAGGGGAGGGGGAGAGTCGTCTCCGCAACCGACACGCGGCGATGCCCCAGGCGTGGGCTCCGAGACGGATGCCGCTGTGGCACCCGGACTCATCATCCCGAACCCGGCGTTGCTGACCGCCTGGCGCGTCGGCCTGGATCGCTGGCTACGGCGCACCGCCGGTCTCCGCCTGACCGATGTGGTACACCGCCGCGGCTGGCTCACCGACACCGGGGAGCATCTGTCCGTCCGCTTCCGCATCGACGATGCCGATATCCGCCTTCGCCGCCGAGCACTGGACATCGATCCGGGCTGGGTGTCGTGGCTCGGGCGGGTGGTCCGCTACCATTATCGCGACGAACCCCATCGATGACCGGCGAGGCAGATTTTCCGGCACTGGCCTTGGCGGCCCTCGGTGCCACGCTTGGGACCATCACGGGGGCCGGTGGGATCGACACGATGGGGACCGCTGGGCTGCTTGGTGCGCGCCCGAATCAGGGCTGGACCTTGGCCATGCTCCCCGCCTGCATCGCGGCGCTCCGTGCAAAGCCCGTCGAATCCGATCGCAGGCTGGTCGAGGTCGCGCAGGCGCTGGGTCTCGACGATGTCGAACTGCTGGCGACATCGCTTTGCATCGCCGTCGACCGCGACGCCCATGCCGCCCGCGCTCTGGCCGAGGCGCAGGCCCCGATTGGCGGCTCCCGCCCGCTGCTGGGATTTATTGCCACCACTTTCGCCTCGATCGGCGCCAATGCGATTGCGTTGGGGTGCGGACCGGCGATTTCGTCGGGGTTGCTGCGCCTGGGTGACGAACCGGCGTCCCTGCCGGAGCGCAGCCTGCATCTGCCGCTGCCGATCCTGGCCGAACTCACCGGACGGACCATGGCGCTGGATAACGCGCAGCCCTTGCAGCCGCGGGAGATCCCGCTGCCGCCATCGTCCATCGCCGAGGCCAGGCTGCGCGCGCGCATCATGAACGAGCGCAAATCCGCCGGCCTGGTGCTGCGATCGGCCGATACCAGCGATGCGCTCGCCGCCGCCGCGCTGGTCGCCGATGCGTTGGGGTTGGGCCTGGCGCGCATCCACGAAGATGTGCCGCCCGGACTCGCCCCCTGGCTGCTGGCCGGCCGCCGGATGCCGTTGTTCGCGCCGGGGCTGGGGCCGGGTCAGCGTTGGTCGCTGCCGCGCCTCGTGGCTTATGAAGGTCCGTGGATGGTGGTCCTCGGGCTGGACGGCATGGTCGAGGCCGATGACGCGCCCGACGACTGGACCTTGGAGGTCCCGGGGATCGAGGACCGGGTGCGGCTGTGGATGGAAGGCGGCGTGTCCCGCCCGATCGCGCGCAAGGCGGCGGAAGGGTTCCGCCAGGGCGCCGGCCGCATCGCCGAGGTTGCCGGCCGAGCGCGCGTGAGTGCCGCAAGGCGCAAGGCCGATAGACCCGTATGGGCGGATGTCACTGCCAGCATCGCGTCCGGCGCCGGCAGCCTGGACGCCCTGGCCCGTCGCAGCCACGCGCGGGTGGAGGACGCATCCCTGGTCCTGCCGCCATCGTTGCGGGAATCGCTCGATCGGCTGCTGGACCGCGCGCGGGTCCGCTGCACCCTGGCCGATGGGCTTGGACCGGCGATCGGATCCCGCTACCGGCCCGGCGTGCGCGCGCTGCTGGTGGGCGAGTCCGGCACCGGCAAGACCTTGGCCGCGCATTGGCTGGCCACGATGTTGGGCCTGCCGTTGTATCGGGTCGATCTGGCCGCGCTGACCAGCAAGTTCATCGGCGAAACCGAGAAGAACCTGTCCGCCATCCTGGGCGCCGCCGAACACGCCGACGTGCTGCTATTCTTCGATGAGGCGGATGCCTTGTTCGGCGCTCGCACCGACGTGTCCGACGCGCATGACCGTTACGCCAACGCGCAGACCAACTACCTGTTGCAGCGGATCGAGGACTTCGACGGCATCGCCCTTCTGGCCAGCAACAGCCGGGACCGTTTCGATCCCGCCTTCACGCGCCGCCTGGATGCCATCCTGGAATTCCCGATGCCGGAGGGACCCGCCCGCCGCGACCTGTGGACCGCGCATCTGGGCCGGCGGCATGACCTGACCGGTGCCGACCTGGATCGACTGGCGGTGACCGTGGACCTGGCGGGCGGGCATATCCGCAACATCGTCCTGGCCGCCGCGGCGCGAGCGACCATGGGTGGACGCAAGATCGCCTGGCCGGACCTGGTGCCGGCCACGCATGATGAATATCGCAAGCTGGGCCGTCCGATCCCGGACCTCGGACCATGACGCTCGCACCCCGCGTTGCCGCCCCGGTCGTCGCTGCCCGCCGCACCGAGCGGGCGCGTGCTGCCCGTCACGACCCGCCTTATCGCCCGCCGACCGGTCGCCCGACCTATCTGACCATGCCGCCGGAACGCATCACCGCGTCCGCCCTGGCGACACCCGCATTGGCCACCCGGCTGGACGCGACCATGCCGCTGATGACCACCCTGGACGCCGCGCCGCTTGGCTCCTACGCCGATGCTTCCTTCACCGATGCCGGGGACACCGGCCCGCTCGCCAGCTTTGCCGATGATGGCGGCGGCGCTCCCGAAACGGATGAAGCGGCGGATGGCGCGCCAGCAGAAGCGGCCGCCGAACCAGGCGGACCGAGGCGACGGGGCGCGGGAAGGGGCAGGAGTGGGCGCCGCGGACGCGCCGAGGGCGAGGAGGCCGGGGGTGGCGGTCCAGCCGCGACCGCTCCTGGTGGCGCCGGTTCGCGTGCCACCCGCCAGATGCGGGGGGGCAAAGCGGAGGCGGGCGCCGATGAGGTCGTGGTACCGATCGTGGCGCTGGACATGCACGCTTTGGCCCGCCGGCCGCTGGAACTACCATCCACGTCGGTGCCGTTCGACGCCCCGCGTGCGTTGGGCATGGAACCCACCACCAAGCCGACCAAGGCGGACCCGAACCTGTCCCGTTACGCGTCCGTCTTCGCCGATGCCGCCGCCGCCGCCGAACGGCTGCATGCCAGTCTGACCGCCAACGCCGCCCGGACCGCCGACGCCGCGCGCCGGTCCGCCGACCAGCGGGCCGATCGGCGGCAACGCAACCTCGATGACAGCCTGACGCGGATCGACCATGGGTTGGACGAAGCGCGGAACACGTTGATCAGCGGCGCGTCGGGCGCGCTGACCCTGCTTAACCAGCACGCCTCGGCCGCCGAATCCGCCATTCGCGGTGCTGCTCGACAGGCGCGTGGGTCCATCAAGGCGACCAAGGATCGAATCACCGCCGACAAGACGAAGCAGCAGACCGCCGCGACCAAGATCGACCGGCAAGCCGCCACCGACATCGCGGCGGTCAGCGCGGCCGGAACCTCGGCCGAGACTGGGTTGCAAAGACTGAGCTCCAGTCCCGAACTGACATTCGGCGCGGCCGGCGATGCGATGAAATCCGCCAAGAATGAGCGGATTGCCCTGCGCATTCCCGGGCACGCGACAAAGCAGAAGGAGGAAATGCACACGGCCGCGGCCGCCCAGGTTACCGCGATGACGCCGATGATCACCAAGCTGCAAACCGACCTGTCGGCGGCCTTCTCGCAGTTCAACACCTGGCTCACCGAACTGGACGGGCCGGCGCCCCAGGCGGTCAACAGCGCCGAAGCCAACTCGCTGAGCCAGGTGCGCAAGACCGAGAACGACCTGCGTCGGGCGGTGGAGGCGGGACGGATCGCCACCGAGGCGGCGCTGGTGGAGCAGCACAACGCCGCCCGCGCGCAACTCATTGCATCGGCGGATCAACGGGCGAAGCAGGAGGTGGATCAGGCCGAACAGCGGGCCATGGCCGACGTCACCGCGGCGACCAGCCTGGCCGGCGCGCCGGCGGGCACCGTCCGGGCGGTGCGCGATTCCCTGGAAAAGGAGCGCCGGCGTCCAGCCGAGGATTTCGCGAAAGTCGTGATCAGTTCGGCACAGGCCATGGTGCCGCGGCTGGATGGCATCGTCGCCCCACAGCTTACCAGGTTGGAGCGGCGGGCCAGCGCCGCGCTGGGCCAACCCGACCGCCAGTCCGACGAGTCCGGATACAGGATGTTCGCCTCGGTCGTTGAAACGTCCGCGCGGTTGTCCAATGCCGCCGCCAGCACCGGCCAGGCGCTGACCAAGCAGGTCGATGGCGCGGCGGCCGGGCTGACCGGGCTGGCCGCGCCGGTGGCGCAATCCACCGCGCGGTTCATCCCGAACATCGAGACGAACTTCAAGAACGTCCTGAGCAAGCTGGAAGGCGATATCACCGCGGCCGGCGCGCATCTGACCGCGTCCCTGAACGGCACCGGCGGCGGCGGGCCGACGACCGGAGAAGCGCCGCCACCGGTGCCGACTCCCGGGCCCAGCGAGGCGCCGAACAAGTTCAAGGGCAACGCCGAACGCATAGCCGGTGCGCCGGAAACCGAGCCCGCTTTGGTTTCGTTCGCGAACGCCGCCGGTTCCAAGGTGCAAGTCGACATCGAAACCCGGGCGTCCGGCATTAACACCGAACTTGGGTCGTTTACCCATACCGAGGAGAACATTTTCTCTCAATTGCGCCAGATGCTGCCGCGGCAGGCGCGGGCGCTGAGTGTCTTTTTCAACGGCCGTTACACGCCGACACTGTCGGGGCGCCTGAAATTCTACTTTGACTCATCTGTCACCACCGATGAAACCTGGCGTCGCAACAGTGCCGCCGCGATGGCCTATGTCAGCGGCAACCCCGCCGAGGGCGCCTTGCAGGAGATGGCCGCGTCAGTCGTGCTGTGGAACGACACCGACCGGTTGGAACGGGTGCAGCGCACCCTGACCCCGGCGCAGATGCTGGAATTGAAGACGTTGTCAGAGGGGCCGGCGATCCTGGCCGATGTGCGCGGCGATATCGACGGCGTGGATCGGGACGTGTTCGACGCGCTGAACTCTGTGACCGCGGAAGACACCAGCGGCGTGGGACGCGCGAACGCGCTGCGGCTGCGGACGAAGATCGACACGGCCCGGGGAACGCGCGGTTACGAGGGCGGGGAAGGGACCTATACCGCCATCCGCGACTCCAATCGTGGTGCCGGCAACGATCTGTTGTCCGGGGCCGACTCGCTCGACCTGGACACCGCGCATGAACGCGACGCTCGGCGCGAGCGAGCCTGGACGCAGACCCTGGACGCTTTCGCTGCCTTGCAACCGTTGCCGGAAACCCACACCGGGCCGCGAAGTTCGGCCGATGCCCTGGTCGCCTATGCCACCGGAGAACGGAACTATGCGGTCACGACCGGGCATGGGGAACACGCCCAGACCGAAATCGTGCGCGAAGGCGTCGGCGCCGACCATGAACGCCTGATCGGCAACCTGGTGCGCACCGGCGAAGGCAGTCCGGCGACCCGGGCGGCGTTGCTGGTGGTGCAGATGCACCGCGGTGGTGGGGCGCTGGACACCGATCGGCTGGATGAGGCGACGCACGACGCTGACCTGGATTTCGAACCCGCCCCCAACGATCGCGCCGGGCTGGAACGTCAGCGGCTGGCGCGGGAGCGGCGGCGGGAGACGTTCCGCCTCTACGATCTGTATACACGCGGGGAAGCGGCGGTCGCGGCTGCCCCGGCCGATCCGGATGCGATCCAGGCCGGGCTGGCGAACGCTGTCGGGTCCCGTTTGCAGAACGACGAAAACCGCGCCGCCTATGCGCGATCGATGATCACGGAGGAGAGGGGCAATCCCGTTGCCGCCTTCACCTTCGCGGTCAATGACTGGGGCACCAACACCGACGTTCTGCGCCGCACCTTCGGTCGTATGACGCGCGAACAGGTGGACCAGGCCGTTATCGACTATGCCGCCGCCCACAACGGTGAGTCGCTCTACGCCCGCCTGGGCGTCCATGGCGAGGGCACCTGGCTGGGATCGGAACTGTCCGGGGAAGAACGCCAGCAGATCACCGTCGCATCCATGGGGGTGGCGCAGAACGATCTGCAACGCGCCGAAGTCGCGGCGATGGAAGCGCGGTTGCAGCGCAACGAGGCCGGCTGGGCCGGGCGCTGGCTGGCCGGCGACGAGTACAGCCATCTGTCCGCCGATTACGACAATCTGCTTGGCACGATGGGGGCGGGAGTTTCCGATACGGATCGGGAGGGCAACGGCACGACATCGTTCGATCGGCTGGGCCGCCTGACCGTGCGTGCGCCGGATGGGACCGCGATTCCGGTCGGCAATTTCAGCGCCGACGGTCATTTTACGCCCCCCGCCGGCATGAGTCCGGAGGCGCTGGAAATCGCCATGGGCCGCAGCGGTATCTCTCAGCGCGCCTATGTCGCGGCGACCGATCGAATGGCCAACGCGATCACCACCACCCTGGTCGTGACCGCCGCCATCGTAACGACGGCGCTGACCGGTGGCGCGGCGGCCTCGATCTGGATCCCGGTGCTGGTGACGGCCGGCGCGGGCCTGGCAGGCATGGCCGCCAGCGCGGCGATCAAGGGTGGCCGTTACGGGCGCGATGAAATGCTGAAGGACCTGGGCACCACCGTCGTGCAGGCGGCAACAGCGGGTCTCGGCGCGGCCGCGGGCGTGGCCCTGCGCGGTGGAGCACCGGCGCTGCGGGCCGTCTCCAGCCGGATGCTGGTCAGCGAAAAGCTGCTGGAACGCTTCATGGCGGCGGGCGGGCGCGGCGGCCTGCGCAACGCGCTCAGCCTGGGGGAGGAAGCCCTGGTCGCCGGTGGCACCAGCGCCGTCGGAGGGATGGGGCAGGCGGCTTTGGACTCGGACGCCTGGCATCGCGGCAAGTGGGGCGAGGGGATCGGCCACGCCGGAATGCGCGGGTTCCTGGGCGGTTCGTTGGGCTCGGTCGTGATGCGTCCGGTGATGCGCGCGGGCCTGCCCAAGGGCGACAATGCGGGACCCGAGGCGCTGGGCGCGCACGTGCTGCGGCGCGGCCTGGGGTCGGCGGTCAGCGGGACGACAAGCCGAGCGGCGGAGATTGGGTACGATTCGGGGAGGGGACAGCATATGGGGTCCAGCGAGGTGATGTCCGAACTGCAACTCTCGTTCGTGCAGAACTTCGTGCAGGGCATGGGGGAAGGGGGCGCCGAACGGGCCAGCGACCATATCCGGGATATGCGCGCGGCAACGCGCCGATCGGCACGGGCCGGCGATCCGGGGACCGCCGGGCCTGACGCCGGGCCGATACGGCCGACCGGTCCGGACACCGGGGACGCCACACCGGCCCATCCGGTGGCGCGGGGCGATGCGGAAGCGCCACCCGTCCATCCGGTGGCGGATGCGCCGCCCTCGCGCCCCGACACCGATGCCGGCGCCCACCCCGCCGCTCGGCCGGCCGCCGTGGAGCCGGTGCCAGTGCCGCCGGCGTTGCGCGATACCATGCCTGAATTGGCCGACGCGGTGGCGACCGGGCCACTGCGGACGGTTGCGGAGGATGTCAGGGCCGAAGCGCCGGTGCGGGCGGACGAACCGCCGGTCATCGCACCGAGGCGGCCGGCCGAGGAAGCGGCGCCTCCGGTGCCTCGGACCGCCGCGAACGACAACCAGCCGCGCGGGGCGACGACCTCGGAACCCACGCCCGCCAGCGCGGACAAGGGCAAACCCGGTCGGCGTCGCCCGCCGCCGTTGCCGCATGAAGTGGTGGAGTTCGACCACCTGCCCGAAATGACGGTGATGCTGGATGCCAATCCGCTCAGCCGGGAGGCGGCGAACGACAACTACCATGCGCTGATCCGCGACGATCCCTCACGAGAGGTCGCACACTATTACAATGCCGAAACTGGCGTGCACATCGTGGTGCAAGGAACCGAAACGACCGTGTATGTCGGGCACGACGCCGCGGGTAATCCGGAGGCGCCTCGGCGGGCCGGTGTGGCGCAGGAATGGAAGACGATGCTCGACAGCGATGCCGGGCGTTGGCAGCTTGTCGCGCATTTCCATCCGGGCGATCCCGCAACCGGGCGGTCCGGCCTGACCACGCGCATTCCCAGCGGCGAGTCGGGGGACTTCGCCGTCGTGCGTCACGAATCCCGCGTCCAGGGCGATGTGCCGCATGAATCGCGCATCCACTTCCTGCACAACGGGGAGATGGGCTACACCGATTTCGGCTACAATCCGCACTCGATCAAGGGCCGTTACTGGATCGACATAGACAATCCGGTGACCGGAAGGCGCGAACGGCACGAGTTCGCCACCATGCAAGCCTATGGGGAGTGGGCGCAATTCGCCACCGGCATCCCCGCCCGGCGTTTCACCAGCCCGACGCGGGACGCTGGAGGGACGGGGCCGCACGCTCCCGCCCAGGATGTGACCGCGCCACGCACGGCAAGTGATGGGCCGGTGCCGCATGGCCGCACGCCGGATGGGCCGGACGTCCCAGGTGGGGCGCGGGCCGGGCGAGCGGCGGGGCCACCGGATGAAATCCACGTGATGCATGGCACCAGCAGCGCGGCGCTGGCGTCCATGGAAGCCCAGGGGATTCAGCTAGGGCGGATCAGACATGACCATCAGGATTTCGGGCGGGCGCTGTATCTGACTCTGGACGATGCCAACGCCGCCGGGTACGCGAACCGCGCTACCCGCGACGGCCAGGAGGCGGAGGCAAAGGCGGCCCGGAACGAGGGTCGGCCCGAGCGCGCGCTTGCCCCATCGGTCGTTGATTTCAATCTGCGCCTGTCGGACCTGATCCTGGCGGCTCCCGTACGGCCAGGCGATCCGCCACGGACGAAATGGGAGGTGGTCGATGTTCGACCCGGCGGCGCGCATCGGGCGCAGTGGGAGGCCTTCCTCGATCGTGTGCCGCCCATGTTCCCGCATATGCCGCCGTTGCCGCCGGGTGTGAAACTTCCATGGAATACGACCCGGGACTACATCATGGGCGCCGGTGGCGGCATCGAGCATCGCGGTCAGGCCTTCCAGGCGTTCCTGGAACATGCCGGTCTGGCGCATGCTCATGCGGTCTGGGGGGATCTGGGTGGGGTTGGCACCACCGGGTTGGTTGCCGAGGGTGGCGGGCAGCAAATCGCCATCCGCAGCCAGGCGCTGGCGGATCAATTGACCGCGCAACTGCCGGGTCGGGCGGGGCGTGGCGGGCCGGAGGTCGATGGCGATGCGCCCCCGGTGCCTCGGTCCGCCAATCATCCCGATGATCCGCCCGGACGTGCGACCAGAACCGATGAAGCGGCGCCTGCCACCGTTGAAACCCCGGCGGCGGCCGCGCCCGTCCGGAGTGAGCTGGACATCGAGCTTGATCTGGAGTTTGGCGCCCATTTGGGGGGCAAAGTGCCGCCATCGCTGGAGGGCGAAGCGTTGGCCACGGCGCGCCTGGAACACGAGGCGGCGATCGCCAAGGTCGACAACGATGCAATCGCTCGGTTCAAGTCCGCCTCGCCGGCCGAAGCGGCACAACTTGATGCACTGATGCACCTGGCACCGGACATCGTCGGCGCGGCTGTGCGCGATAACACCCAGGCGCTGTCGCCTCGGCGAGCGGCGGCCTTGCGGGCGGCGCGGATCGCGGCGGGCGATACGCCGGATGTCGCCGACGCGCATGTCCAGACATTGCGGACCCTGCTGGAGCGGCAAGGGGGATTGCGCGATGTGATCGCGGCGGCGCGCGAACACGCGCAGTGGCGGGATGTGGCAAAGCGCATGACGGAACTGGCCCGTGCCGCCGTTGCCGCCAAGGTGGACATGGATGTCATTGAACGGCGTGCGACCCACAAAGGCGAGCATCCTGACGCCTTGCGCGCGCTATTGGCCTTGGAGCCGGAGCTTGTGGTGGCCGTGTTGAGATCCGGCTCGCCGAAGGACGAGGCCGCCAATATCGCCGCGTTGCGGGCCGCGCGGATTGCCCGGGGCGATACCGAGGCCGCGGCCGATGCCCACGTGGCGCTGATGCAGAAAGTCCTGACCGAGGGTGGCTTGCGGGCGGATATCGCCAACGCGCGCGTCAAGGCGGGAGCGCGTGCCGTATCGGCCGACGACCTGGGGTCTATGCTGCTGAACTCGCGCATTCTGCTTGCGGCGGCGCGTATGGACCCCGGTCTGGTTATCGACCGCTATGTTCGGATGCTGGAAAAGGCGAAACCCGGCAAGCATCAGACGGT
This sequence comes from Asaia bogorensis, assembly GCA_945861095.1. Classification (GTDB taxonomy): domain Bacteria; phylum Pseudomonadota; class Alphaproteobacteria; order Acetobacterales; family Acetobacteraceae; genus Rhodopila. Next base: position 10,170 of record CAMATI010000066.1, read on the forward strand.
CGCGGATTTCGAGGCCGCCTGGGCTACGTTTGTAGAATCGAATGTACTGTCGACTGTCAGTGAGGCGCATGCCGCGTTCAGTCTGGCCCGGAACATGGGAATCGACATCCTGAAGGCCGACGCCTTGACGGCGGGACGAACGAATGCCGGCGGCATCGATATCGTCGGCGTGGTGCGCAATCCGGAGATTGGACCTCGGCCGCGCCAGGTCGAGGTGGTTCTGGTGGACGACAAGGCGGTTTCCTCGCCCTTGCTGACGGATGTTCCGGCGCTGGCCGAGAACCTGGGGCAGAACCTGCGCAGCGTCGCCGAAGAACAACAGAAGGCGCTCACCCGCATGAGGGAGAACGGGGCGGTGATCCACCCCGACCATCAGGCCGCGGTAGATCAGTTGGTCCAGGCCGCGAAGGAGATCACCGATCTTGAAAATGGCAAGATCGGGAGCGTTCCCGCCACGAAGGAAGAGCGTCGGGTGCCACGCCATCGCCGGGATGCCTATGCCGACGAGGTGGCTGCTGTCCTCGAACGCAACGGGATCAAGCTGTTGATTACCAGCGAACTGGGCAAACTGACGGACCTGGCGGTTTGGTTGCGCCGCTATGGGTTCACGTTGAGGAAGTGATGCCAGTCGACGACGGCGTCGACGGGCATCGACGTTTCGGTCGGCTCGAATGCCATGCCGTACCCGAGGAATCCATCTTGCCCCCTGCCCACTACCCCTACCCCTACCCCTACCCTCTGGCATTCCGTCCCAACCTGTGAGGAAATAGGGTCGCGCCCGTGCGAAAGGCCACCCATCGGTCACGCGGGACATGAGTTACGCGGGACATGAGGGAACCAATGCAGCCGATCAACGCCCACACACGTGCCGCCTGGACCGTTCAGGGCCTGAACAACGACCCAAGCTGGGTTTTCAAGCTGGACGACCGCGCTCGCCGCGATCTGACGGACGCCGTGCGAAAGGGACGCGATCCCGACAAGACGCTGTATGACTATCGGCGGGACGATTTCGACCTGGGTTCCGCCTGGCCGGTCATCGCGGCGGCGCTGGCCGAAATCGCCACCGGCACCGGCTTTGCGTTGCTGCGCGGGATGCCACGCGCGGGGCTGACGGCCGACGAGTTCGAGCTCCTCACCTGGGCCATCGGCCTTCACACCGGAGTCGCTCGGCCGCAAGGCAAGGCGAGCCAGTATCTATCGGCCGTGCGTGATGCGGGTGTCGTCTATCGGACCGGCAAGGGCCGGGGTTATTCGTCCAATGCCGATTTGGATTTCCATACCGATAGTGCCGATATCGTGCTGCTGACCTGCTACAATGTCGCGAAATCCGGCGGGATGAGCATGGTGACCAGCTCGGTTTCCGCCCATAACGCGATGGCCGTCGAACGGCCCGACCTGGCGGAATTGCTGCACCTGCCGTACCATTTCAGCCGGCAGGAGGAGCAGGCACCGGACGAGGCGCCCTATTACCCGAACCCGATCTTCGATCAGGCAGAGGGCGTCCTGTGCAGCAAGTGGAACCGCAACCGGCTGCGATCCGCGCAACAGATTCCCGGCGTGCCACAGATCAGCGACCAGCAGAATGCGGCGCTGGACATGCTGGACGACGTGCTGCGCCGTCCGGATCTGATGCACACGATGTATCTACAGCCGGGGGACATGCAGATCCTGAACAACCACGTCACGTTGCATTCCCGGACGGAATTCGTGGATCACGAGGAGCCGGCGCTGAAGCGCACCTTGTTCCGGTTGTGGCTGGCGCCGCCGGGCTCGCCTCGGCTGCCGGATAGCTGGGAGCCGGCGTATCGGTCGGTGGCGGCGGGCGCGGTGCGGGGTGGGATTGCCGGCCAGGCTCAAGACGATGTGCGGCGGGGGTATGAACACCGGCAGGCCGCCGATCTGGGGATGGTGGTGCCAGGGTAATAAACAGGCGCCGAGGAGCGGTTGTCCCCCGGCGCCGCCAGGATCAATCCGTCTTCGCCACTTTCGTGCTGATCATGGCCTCGATCTCAGCCGCGTCGTAGCCGGCTTCGGCCAGGACTTCGCGGGTGTGCTGGCCGAGCCTGGGGGCGAACTGGCCGGTTGGGGGCGTGGTTTCGGACCAGGTGCTGGGTTCGCGCATGGTGCGTATGCGGCCCTCGGACGGGTGGTCTTCCCATTTGAAGAACCCGGCATCGGCCAGATGCGGGTCTTCCATCAGGGATTCCAGCGTGTGTGGGCGCATGCAGGGGATGTCGGCTTTTTGCAGCAGGTCCAGCCATTCTTCGGTGGTGCGGTGCTTCAGTTCCTCGCCCACCATTTCGTACAGCGAGTCGATATTGGCGGTGCGGGCGCCGATATCGGCAAAACGGGGGTCGGATTCCAGGATATGCCACTTGCCCGCGACCTCGAAGAATCGGCGCCACTGGCCGTCATTGTAGGGCAGCACGGCGAGGAACCCGTCTTTCGTGGCATAGGGGCGGCGCTGGCGAGACAGGGTGCGGGGATAGCCCGGCGGGCTGGTGGGCGGGTCGAAGGTGGTGCCCTGCATGTGCTCGGACAGCACGAACTGGGCCATGGTTTCGAACATCGGCACTTCGATCCGCTGGCCGATGCCGGTGCGGGCGCGGGCCAGCAGACCGGCGAGCAACGCGTTGGCCGCTGCACCGCCGACGATCCGGTCGATCGCCGCCATCGGGATGTAGCGCGGCTGTCCGGTGGAACGCTGCAACAGCATCGGAATCCCGGAGGCCGCCTGGATCAGGTCGTCATAGGCCGGCCGCCCAGCATAGCGCCCGCCGCTGCCATAGCCGACCATGCTGAGATACACGATCGACGGGTTCAGCTTCTTGATCGACTCGTAATCGAGACCCAGCCGGTTCAACGCTCCCGGTCGGATATTGGACACGAAGGCATCGGCGCCGGGCACCAGGCGCAGGATCGCGTCTTTCGCCGCCTGCTGCTTCAGGTCCAGTGCGATGCTGCGCTTGCCGCGCGCATTGTGCTGGAATGTGCCGCTCATGCCGCGATGGCGCGGCACGCCGGTATAGCGGGAGGAGTCGCCTTCGGGCGCTTCGACCTTGATCACGTCGGCACCGTAATCGGCGACGATGCGGGTGCACCAGGGCCCCATCTGCACGGTGGTCAGGTCGAGGATGCGTATGCCGGCAAGTGGTCCGCTCATGGAATATGTCCGCGCTTTTCTGAACAGGCCCCGGGAGCGAGGCCGAATGGGATATGGCCGATTGGGATTGGTCGAACGGGAATGTTAGGGGGGAGTTCGGGTCGCGTGCAACCCGCGGGACCGCGGCGCCTCGGCGTGGCAATTCTCACAATGGCCGAACGCGGCACCCACATCGTCTCGCCCCGGCCTGACCCGCGCATCTGCATCGGGACGGGCCATCAAGGTCCTTATACCAACGCCATTCCGCTGTTCGCCCGATCATGCTCGGCCATTCCCGAAAGACCGTTCGAAATTACAATGAAAATGACTAACCCGGAATGGTCGTCGCCCGGAGAAAGCACGAGTGCGGCGTCCCATCGGTGCGAGACCGCGCCGCGGCGTCAATCCCGTTCGCGGCGGCCTGACGATTCGTGTTTTTCATGCTCCCCGCTGCCGGATCGGTGACAACGCACGCAGTTTTCGATGTTTCCGATGCCCTCGCGCAGATGTTTGGCTTTGATCCTGTCCGGCTGGTGTTCGTGACATCCGTAGCAGGTGTAGCGAGACAGGTTGCCGTCGATGTGGCAGGTGGCACAGGTTGCCGCGTGCTCGCCGGTCAGCGGAAAGAACCGTGCATGGTCGAACCTGGCCGGAGTCCATCCCGCCGGCGCATGGCATTGGGCGCAATTGGTGCCGACATTGCGATGGAAGGCCGTGGTGGGCGCGGTGTGGCAGGTCGCGCACAGGGTTTGCAAGGATGGGGCCAGGGCGTCGTGCGAAAATGCCGGCCGGCTGCCAAGGCCGAATAGCGCGCCCTGATGGATTGTGTGGCAGGCGGTACAGTCTCGTGTGCCCAGATGTTGATGAAACGCCAATTTCAGGGGTTTCGCGGTCAGCGGCACGCCCTTTGTCGTGCGTGTGCCGATATCCGCGATCGCGTGACAACCGATGCAACGCTCCGGGTCGGCGCCGCGGAACGGTGCGTGACAGGCGAAACAATCGGTCGCGAGGTTGGCGTGCGCCGGGGCCAGTTTTCCGGGGCTGACCATGCGATGCGGGTCGATAAAGACGAGGACGCCCACGCCGACCAGTCCGGCCGCGATCAGGGCCAGGATCCACCCGCGGGTCATTTCCAGCCTCAGTAAACGAAAATGGCGAGGATGTGCGCGGTTGCCAGCACCGTGAATGCGAGCGTGATCGGAACATGGACGACGCGCCACTGCTTGACCACGTCGAGGGTCTGGCTGTCCCAATGCAGGCGCTCTTCCAGGGCGTGGCCGGCCAGCCCCTGGGCACGCAGTTCCTGGCTGGTCGCGTCCAGCCGCCGACGTGCCCTTCGCAGCAGGAACTTCCCCGTCAGGCCGCTGCCGACATTGATCAGCATCGCCAGGACGGCCAACCAGCCCAGGATGGCGTTGAAATGAATCCCGGCATGGACCAGCACCAGCAGGCAACCCGTCATGGCCATGCGTTCGTGCAGACGCAGCAGGGTCACCGGATTGCCGACCGCGATGATCTTGCGTTTCCGCAGCGAATAGGCGAGCGAGCCGATGATCAGCAGCACGCCGGGGATGCCCAGGTAGCGACCGATCCAAACGGCGTTCAACACATGCAGCAGCGCGTCCAGCAGGACCGCCGCCGCGACCAGCCCGACGAACGCCAGGCAGAACGGAACGACTTCTCGATTGAGCAGACTGCCGTGCATATGCCTCAAACCTTGAACCCGCCTGGCGGGGCTGCTTCGGTCAGAATGGGCGTCACGCACGCTTGCATGCGGCCACAGGGGAATTGCCGCATGCTGATTGTGCGCGCCATGGCTACGGAACGCGAATCCGGTTGCTTTCCTGGGTTGGCAAGCGGCGCCATCGGCCGGGGCGGGCGGGCGTGCGACGGCGCGGATCGGTTGGGGCTGGATGGGTGGTGCGTGCTCCCCGGCAATGCGGTTTTGGCCATTCAGGGCCTGGCCTGGGACAACCGGTTCACTGGGATATGGACTTCGATCAGGGGGCGGCGGCGCCCGTTCGTTAAGGCCGCACCGCCGGGGTCTCTACCTTCAGCCCGTTCGCCCGCCAGGCCAGATACAGCGACAGTGTCACCAGTTCCGGCGAGTCGGGAGGAAACGGCTCCGCTCGCACCCCGGTCAGGCAGTTGCGCAGGCGGCGATACAGGGATCCCATGCCCTGCCATTCCAGCCGATACAGCGGATAGCCGTTCGGATGCGCCTGGGGGATCGTGCTGCCGGCCAGGCGTTGCCCGGCCAAGCGGTCGTGGCATTGTGCGCAGGACAGATTGAGCTGACCCATGCGGGTTTCGAACAAAAGCCGCCCGGCGTCCAGGAACGGGCGAACCGGTGCGTCGTCGGCGATCGCCAGGGGCATGCCGCGCGATTGCAGCCCGACATAGGCGGTGAGGCCGAGCATGGGGGGGCCTTCCGGGGGGAGGGCGGGGGCGCCTTGTCGGTCGGTCCGGCATTGTTGGATGCGGCCTTCCAGGGTGATCGGGCGGGCCAGGGTCGGGTCGTATTTCGGGTATCGGGCCGCGACGCCGCGCATGGAAAGGGCCGCGTCCCCGTGGCAGCCGGCGCAACTCCGGGCGGGGGAACCGGCGGGGGTGGACCACAGCGATTCCCCCTGCGCAACCCATAGAAACGCAGGATTCGCGGCGTCATCGTCCTGCATGGCCCGGGTTTCGGCGCTGGCATCGTCGTAGCCGGACCGTTTGGCATCCGCCGCGAGGGCGGTCCCCATGCCCGACACCAGCAGCATTCCCACGACCAAGGTGGTTCGCCCGATCATGCGACGGCGATCGGGACGGTCTCGGTCTGGGTCGTGCCCTGGTCGTCGGTGAGGCGGATCGTCAGCGCGCCGCTTTGGGTCGCGACCGTCCAGAAGGCGAGGTAGGGATTGGCGGAGATCGCGGGAAACAGGGTTGCCTGGAACACCTCCTGCCCACCCAGGCTGCACGCGATCGAGTGAATGATCTCTCGCGGGATGGCCTGACCGAACGTGTCCTGGCGCTGACCGCTTTCCATGGGGTGGTTGATCAGCAGTTTCACCTCGAACGGTTGTCCTGCGCGAACCTGTTTCGGGGTATTGATCAGCACGCGGACCATTGGCGCTCCTATTCCAGGCAGGCGGCCAGGGTGACGAGCAGTTCCACCCGGTCCTGCCAGAACGTCCCATCCGCCAGTTCCGCGAGCGCCGTGACCGTTTGGGAGTCCGCCAGGCGGATGCGGGTTGCGATCCGCGGGGCACCGGAGGCGGGGCCGAAGCGCAGGCGCAGGACTTCCGGCAAGGGATTGCCGTCGGCGAACACGTGCAGCGTGCGCACTGACCCGGCGGGGGCGTCGACACTGACGGTCATGGCGACGGCGTTGCCGTTTTCCACCAGCACGGGCAGGTCCAGCGTGACCTTGCCGGTTTGGACCGGTGTTGCACCGGCGATAGCCCGGATCAGGTCCGCGACTTGGCGCGGGTTCGCTCGCGCACCCAGAGTCGGGAGGGTCGTGCCGGCGAGCGCCGTCAGCACGAAGCGGCGGCGCGCCAACGGGAGGGCGGCGCTCGATGCGGTCATGGTTCTCGCAGGGTGGTCAGGAAGGCCACCACATCCTCGATCTGTTCGGCGGTCAGCACGGGTTTGCCTTGCCATGGTTGCCCTACGCGGGTGAGGCCGGTGGTCGCATGATACGCTGGCATCACCGTGTCCGGATTGAAGCGCGCGGGATCGACCAGGCGCAAGCGGATTTCGCCGGGCGACAGGCGGGTGCCGACACCAGCCAGGGACGGCCCGATCGAGCCTTGCAGATGTGGCGCCGGGAAGGGGCCGGAATGGCACAGCAGACAGGCGCTGGTTGCTCGATCCAGGACGATGCGGCGTCCGTGGTCCGGGTTGCCGGGGCTGGCGGTCAGGGGGCTGTCGATGGTGGGGGGGCTGGCGGTCAGGCTGCTGGGCGTGCAGAAGAGCCAGACTGCCAGCAGGACGCGAACGCGACGATGGCGGCTTGGTTGGGTCTGCTCGGGCGGATCTAGCGTTGAATTCACGCGTGATGCCCGACGTATCGCCGACGTCGATTCCTCGACCGCCTGTCCATCGGGCTCACCCATCACGGTGCCGGTACTGGCGCAACGGGACCGGTCGCTTCCCGCCCCTGCCCATGATTTCGGCCATTCCCGGCCAATCTCATCCGTCCGACACTGATCGCCCCATGGTCGTTGCTTCCTGGATTGGCCGGGACAACGGATTGTCATGTCGACATATTAACAAGCGCGGGACTGGCGGACGGGTAATGCTCGCCAATCCCGCGTCCGATCCGTTACCGCCCCACAAACACCGGCCGACGCTTTTCCATGAACGCCGTCCGGCCTTCCTTGTAGTCGGCGCTGTTGAAGCAGATCTCGCCCATCTCCTTCACCGCCGCCATGTTACGCTTGCTCTCGTCTTTCAGCATCTCGTTGATCGTCAGCTTCGATGCCTTGATCGACAGCGGCGCGTTCTCCGCGATGGTGCGGGCGATGTCCATCACGGTGCTGTCCAGATCCTCGATCGCCACGCATTGGTTGATCAGGCCGATGCGTTCCGCTTCCTTCGCATCGATCCGGCGCGCGGTGTAAAGGATCATGCGGGCGTGCGCGGGGCCCACCAGATCGATCAGTTTCCGAATCGAATCCGACGCATAGGCCACCGACAAACGCGCCGCCGGAATGCCGAACTGGCTATCCGTCGACGCGATCCGCAGATCGGTCGCCATCGCTATCGCCAGCCCACCACCAAGACAGAACCCGCGGATCTTTGCGATCACCGGCTTCGAGAAGGTGTTGAACTTGTCCCGGCCGATGCTCGTGATCCGGTCGTACTCAAGCTGCGCATCGGCGTTGGAGCGGTTCTTCGCGAACTGGCTGATATCCGCGCCCGACACGAACGCCTTGTCGCCCGCGCCCTGCATCACGACGCAGCAGACAGCGCTGTCGGTCTCGAATTCGCCCAGCACCTCGGCCAGCCCGCCCCACATCTCCATCGACATGGCGTTGCGTTTTTCGGGCTGGTTGAAGGTGATGATCCCAACCCCGTCCTGTTTCGAGGCCAGGATCCGGCCGCTGGCGAAGGAGGTGGTTCCGGTGGATTCCAGCATCTCAGATCACCCCTTTCGCGCGCATCGCGGCGAGGTCCTCATCGGTGTAGCCGACCGCTTTCAGGATCTCCGCCTGGTGCTCGCCCGCGTCCGGCGTATAGGCGCGGATCGCCTTGGAGAAGCCGGAGATGTTGATGGCCGACGCCACCACCTCGGCCTCCCCGACATAGGGGCTCTTCATCACCGTTGCCATACCGAGATGCTTGACCTGCGGATCGGCGAACACCTGGTCGATCGTGTAGATCGGGCCGCAGGGGATGCCATTGGCCTCGAACAGCTCGATCCAATGGTTTGACGGCTTCGTCTTGGTGATCTCGCCGATCGCCGCGTTGATCGCCTTGCGGTCGTTGGAGCGGCCGATCTGGCTTTTCCAGTCTTCGCGTTCCAGCCAGTCCTTGCGCTCGATCGCCTCGCAGAACCGGGCGAACACACGCGAGGAGCTGGCGGCGATGTTGATATGGCCGTCGCTGGTGGGGAATACGCCGGTCGGGATGCCCGTCGGGTGGTCGTTGCCGGCCTGGCCCGCGACTTCCTTTTCCATCAGCCAGCGGCTGGCCTGGAAATCGAGCATGAAGATCTGCGCTTCCAGCAGCGATGTGGTGACCCAGCGGCCGACGCCCGTACGCTCCCGGTCATAGATCGCCATCATGCAGCCCAGCGCCAGCAGGTTGCCGGCGGTCAGGTCGTCGATCGGAATGCCGACGCGCATCGGGCCGCGTCCTGGCTCTCCGGTAATCGTCATCAGCCCGCCCATGCCCTGGGCGATCTGATCGACGCCGGCGCGCGGGCCATAGGGGCCGTCCTGCCCGAAGCCCGAGATGCTGCCGTAAACGATGCGCGGATTGACCGCCTTTACGTCGTCATACGACACCTTCAGCCGGTGCTTCACGTTGGCGCGCATGTTTTCCAGGATCACGTCGGCGGTTTTCACCAGCTTCATGAACGCGGCGTGGCCTTCCGGCGTCTTCAGGTTCAACGTGATCGCGCGCTTGTTGCGGTGCAGGTTCTGGAAATCGAAGCCATGCCGGCGGCCGGTGACGCCCTCGGCTTCCTCGGTCGGCGGCTCGATCCGGATCACATTGGCGCCCCAGTCCCCGAAATGGCGGACCGCGGTGGGCCCCGCGCGGGCGAGCGTCAGGTCCAGCACGGTGATGCCGTTCAACGGCAAACGCGTCTCGCTGGCGGCAAACAGAGCCTTATCGGCGGGGCTTTCAGGCATTTCGGGTCCTCCTGGGTGTGTTGGCGCTACTTTCCGCCGCTATCGCCTGACACTCAAGAGGCGACGTGTCAGGACCCCGGGGGAGAGGGCGGCGGGGCCAGCCGGGTGCCGCGATACAGATCGTGCAACCGGATGGTCAGATCGATGCTTTCCAGCGTGAAATCGCCTGCATCGACGGTCGTCGGCTCACCGGGCCAGGCGCCGTCGTCCTGCCGGCGCAGCAACACCGCACCGATCCGGCTGCTCTGCACGATCAGGATTTCCCGTAGGCTGGGAATGGTGGTGTAGGACCAGATATTTGTCCAGGTTTCCCGCTGGTTGCTCGGCGAAAGAACTTCGATCGCCAGGATGACACCGGCAACCGCATGCTCCTCCTGCTCATAGGGCGTGCAGGTCACGCCCAGGTCGGGGATGCGGAAATTGGTGGCGGACCGGATGCGCGGAACCAGGCCCGGGGCGTTGATGACCGAGCAGCGACCGCCGGTTGCGTCGAGGTGGTTGCCGAGCATTTGCGATAAACGCGCCTGGATGATCCCATGGGTTCGGCTGGCCGGTGCCATCGCCTGCGCCTCACCGTCAACCAGTTGCCACACCCTGTCGTCGGGTGCGTCCCAGACCAGGAACTCCTCGACGGTCATCAGAGGTGGGATGTCCAGGGCGAATGACATGGACCGTTCCTAGCACAATCCGCACGCGGGGCGCCACGGATCGTTGTCGGACGGCGGCGGGGGCGGGTCCCGGGGGACGCCGCACTCCGCCGCATCCGCCAAGGGTCACGGCTGCTTGTGGATCGGATCGACCCAGAACACCGCTTCCGGCACTTCCACCGGTTCGATGTCCAGGTTCACGACGACGGCCTCGTTGTCGCTGCGGACCAGAACACATTCCAGCGTCTCATCCGTGCTGGCGTTGATCTCCTGGTGCGGCACGTAAGGCGGCACGAAGATGAAATCGCCGGCTTCGGCCTCGGCGACGAATTCCAGCTTCTCGCCCCAGCGCATGCGGGCCTTGCCGCGCACGACATAGATCACGCTCTCCAAGGCACCGTGGTGATGCACGCCGGTCTTCGCGTTGGCATAGATGCTGACGGTCCCAGCCCAGATCTTCTGCGCGCCGACCCTCGCGGCGTTGATCGCGGCGGCGCGATTCATGCCAGGGGTTTGAGCGGTGTTGGTGTCCAACTGGTCGGCCTTGATCACCCGCACACCGTGCAGGCGCCAGTCGATCGTGCCGGGGGCCGGCGGACCATCGTGGTGGTGGTCGTGATCATGCCCATGGGAATGATCATGATCATGGTCGTGGCTGTGGCTCATGGCGTGTCTCCACTGGATCGGCGGTCCCGGGTCTTTTCGCGCGTCTGGCGCCACAGCGAAAGCCCCGGCTCGAAAGATGTGGTCACGCGACGCGGGTCGGCATAAGCGTGAACGGAGGCCGGCGGAGAGGCAGGGTGGACGGATTTGTCGTGCATGAAATCGCGACCGATGTGGTGGTGCGGGTCACGCGGCCGATGCCCGACCTTCCACCGGCGCTGGACCAGGCGGTGGAGCGTTTGTGGCGGGCGGCATGCCAACGTGTGTCGTCGGGCGGCGCCGGACAGTTGTTCAACGGCCGCGTGTTTAGCGCCGATCGCATCACCCGGTCCGATATCACCGGCCACATGACCGAGTTTCGCCGGATCGTCGCGCAGATGGACGACCCGTCGCTGGCGCCGGCGTTGGACTTGCGGCCCTTGGCCGTGTGTGGCGTGCTGCGGTGCGCGGGGAGTGGCGCGCTGCGGCGCGCGGGGAGTGGCGCGCTGCGGTGCGCGGGCGGGGTGGTCATCGGGCGTCGGCCTTCCGCGGCGGTCTATCAGCCCGGCATGTGGCAATTGCCCCCGGCCGGCAGCGTCGACGCCAACGCGTTGCGGCCCGACAACCGCATCGATCTGGCCGGGCAGATCCTGGCCGAACTGCATGAGGAACTGGGCCTGTCCCCCATCGATGTCAGCGCTCCGGTGCCGCTGTGCATCGTCGAGCATCCGGGCAGCCGGGTCGCCGATCTGGGGCTGGCCATGACCACGCATCTGGATGCCGATACGATCCGTGCAACGCACCAGGCCAGCGGCAACACCGAATATGATCCGCTTTTGGTGGTCCCGGATGCCGAGATTGCCGCATTCGTTGCCTCGGTCGGTGCCGATCTGGTACCGCCGGCACGGGAGTTCCTGTCGCGGATCGGGTTGCTGCCTTACGGACTTTCCCCGCCAACCGGACCATAGAACATCACCCAGGTGGCAAAGTCGTCGGAAAAATCTTCGAACCGATGCGGCACCTGGGCGGCGACGAACAGCGCGTCGCCGGGTTTGAACGCCACACGTTCATCCCCGCGCCGGAACCAGCCGGACCCGGAGACCACGACATAGACCTCGTCCTTGTCATGCGGGGTCTGGGGGTCCTGCCCAGGGGGCGCATACCAGCGTAGTTCCATGCTGCCATGCCGCAGCATCAGGGCCGACAGCCGGCCCGCTTCCAAGGGCGTGGCGCTGGCCGTGTCGCGAGCAATCAGTGCGGGGGGATGGGTGGTCATGGCGGTTCTCCGTTACGAATTTTCAGGGCAGCCGATGCCTCGGCCGGCCCAGGCGCATCTCGGGTAGGGGCAGCGGACAGAGCTTTCGAAGTGGCGACAAAGGCTCCAATCCCATCCCGTGTCATACCAACCGACGGAACGATCGAACCTCCGACCGGGCCTCCTCGTCATGCCGGCGCAGGCCTGCATCCACGAATTTCCCAGGCTGCAACAACAGCAGTCGTGGATGGCGGTCCTCCGGCCACCATGAGTGCGTCCGTGAGGACGCTTTGTCAGCGGGGTGCAAGTCCCCGTCTGGGTTGGTCGCAACCCAGCAATCGAAGGTAACTGCGTTGCCGCGAGGTGGCGTGGGGAGCAACCGGAGGTGAACCTTCAGTCCGTAGGATAACG
>CAMATI010000067.1 GCA_945861095.1 Asaia bogorensis
TCACCCTGGCGGACTTTATCAACGCCCGGGGCCGGATGTGCCGAAGGCTTGCTGAGTCGCGAAGGAAACGGGTCAGGCAAAGGATATTCTCCGCCAAGAGCTTATCCTAACGCTGATGGGGCAGAGCCCTGGTCGGGGTCCGGGGCGGAAGCCCCGCGGAGGCGTTTTCTCCCCACCCCGGCGAAAATAGCCTGTCTCCACCCCGATTAAACGATATGGGCCAATAATTTCTTTTTTGAGGGGTAAATATTGCACATTTTAGAAAAATTACCTTCTATGGCAGGCGAATCAACCCGCCGAGAGGTTTTCCTCCCATGCTGCCGGCCAGGCTTATCCCCCCATCTTTCGACCCGGGCACCGTCTGGCTGGTCGGCGCCGGCCCGGGCGATCCGGGGCTGCTGACCCTCCATGCCTTGCATGCCCTGACCCAGGCCGACGTGATTCTGCATGACGCGCTGGTCGCGCCGGAGATCCTCGATCTCGCCCCCCAAGCCCGCCTTGAACAGGTCGGCAAGCGCGCCGGCGGCCAGCGGACCCCGCAACTGCGCATCAGTCAGCGCCTGGTGACTCTGGCCCGCCAGGGCCTGCGCGTGGTGCGGCTGAAGGGCGGCGATCCGCTTGTCTTCGGCCGCGGGGCCGAGGAGGCTTTGGCCCTCGCCGCCGCCGCCATCCCGTTTCGCATCGTTCCCGGCATCAGCGCCGGCATTGGCGGCACCGCGTCCGCGGGCATCCCGTTGACCCATCGCCTGCTGGGACGCTCGGCTGCGTTCGCCACCGGCCATGACTCGACCGGGCATCTGGCCGATATCGACTGGGCCGCTTTCTCCCGCGGGGCCGATGTTCTGGTGCTCTACATGGCCAGCCGCCAGCTTCCCGCCATCGCCAGCGCGTTGATCGAGGCGGGACGGGCGTCGGACGACGAGATCGCCCTGATCGCCAATGCGACCACGCATCGCCAGACCATCCGCACCTTGACCTTGCAGCAGGCCGCCAATACGCCCGACCCCAACCGTGTGGGCGATCCAGTCCTGATCGTGATCGGCCCCGTCGTCGCGCTGCGCCGTCTGATCGCGGACTGGCAGCAGATCGCCCCCATGACCATCCAACCGATGACAATTGAACCCAAGACCCTGGCCACCGCGCACCCCGCATTGGCCCACCCCCTGGCCTCCGCCCAGACCGTTTCGGTCGCGGGCTGAAGGAGCACCCATGCCGAATTCTCCCCAATTGCCGCGATCCGCGCCGTTCGCCGAGGACCAGATCGCCGCCCTGAACAGCGTGTTCTCCGTCACCACCGCCGAACAGCGCGCCTGGCTGTCGGGCTTCCTGGCCGGGATGCAGGCCGCGAACGCGCCCCAGGGCGTCGCAGCCGCCGCGTCCCCCGCCGCGCCGCCCGCCCGCAAGGTGCCGCTGACCATCCTGTTCGGCACCGAATCCGGCAACGGCGAGGCGCTCGCCATGCAGGCCCGCAAGGTCGCCGCGAAACTCGGCTTTGCCGCCAAGCTGGTGGACATGGCCGATATCACCCCGACCCAGGCGGCCGAGGCCCGCAACCTGCTGGTCATCGCCAGCACCTGGGGGGAGGGCGATCCGCCCCAGCGCGCGGTCGATTTCCACGAGGCGCTGATGGGAGATGGCGCGCCATCATTCGAGAAGACCCGCTTCGGCGTCCTGGCACTGGGCGATCGCGCCTATGCCCAGTTCTGCGAGATCGGCCGCCAGATGGACGAGCGCCTGGTTGCCCTGGGTGGCACCCGTATCGCCGACCGCATCGACTGCGACCTCGATTACGATGCGCCGGCCGGAAGCTGGATCGATACGATCCTGGGGAAACTGAACACTGAGACCAGCGTCGACGAGGCGGTGATGGACGAAGGCGCCTCCATCATCCATGTCGATTTTGCGCGGCCTGTCACCGACGGGTTTACTCGGGCAAAACCGTTCCAGGCGGAGATTACCGCGCATGTGCGCCTGACCGGCAGCCGCTCCACTTCCGACACCCATCATCTGGAACTGTCGCTGGAAGGCTCCGGCATCGAATATGAGCCGGGCGACGCGCTGGGCGTGGTCCCGCACAACGACCCGGCCCTGGCCGATGCGATCCTGGGTGCCGCCGGCCTGACGGGCGATACCGCGCTGCGGGCCTCGCTGGTGGAACGGCTGGATATCACCACCCTGACCCGCAAGCAGATCGAGGATTTTTGCCAGTTGACCGGCGCGCCGGTGCCGGCGGCGGGGTGGGAAACCGGGCGGCAGGTGATCGACCTGCTGGATGCCGCGCCGCATCGTTTGACCGGCGCGCAACTGACCGGGCTGCTGCGGCCGTTGCCGCCGCGCTATTACTCGATCGCCTCCAGCCGCAAATCGGTGGGCGAGGAAGCCCATCTCCTGGTCGCCGGTCTGCGCTACACCAGCCATGGGCGGGAACGGACGGGGGTGGCCTCGATCGACATGACGGCACGCCATCGCGCGGGCGATCGGCTGAACGTCTTCCTGCGCCCCAACACGCATTTCCGCCTGCCGGCCGATCCGAACCGCGCGGTCATCATGATCGGGCCGGGCACCGGCGTGGCCCCGTTCCGCGGCTTCCTGCAGGAGCGGGAGGCGATCGGCGCCGCCGGCAAGAACTGGATGGTGTTCGGGCATCGCAACTATCTGCACGACTTCCTGTATCAGTTGGAATGGCAGGATTGGCTGAAGGACGGGCGGCTGACCCGGCTGGACGTAGCGTTCTCTCGCGATCAACCCGCCAAGCGCTACGTGCAGCACGCGCTGTGGGAGTCTCGCCGCGATCTCTATGTCTGGCTGAAGGATGGCGCCGCACTTTATGTCTGTGGCGACATGAACGCGATGGCCAAGGACGTGCACGCCACCTTGCTGCGGATCATCGCCGATCAAGGCAATCTCGATGAGGCGGCGGCGAAGGCCGAACTCGACGCGATCCGGCGCGACGGTCGCTATCTGCGCGACGTTTACTGAGGAGACGGATCATGGACGGCACGACGGCACCGCTCTCCCCCAACGAGCATATCAAGCAGAACAGCAATTTTCTCCGTGGCACCATTGCCGATGGGCTGACGCGGGTGGAAACCGGCGCGATCGCCGATGACGATCAGCAACTGACGAAATTCCACGGCATCTACTTGCAGGACGATCGCGATCTGCGGGCCGAACGCGGCAAGCAGAAGATGGAAAAGGCCTTCATCTTCATGGCCCGCATGCGCATTCCGGCGGGCATCCTGACCCCGGCGCAATATCTGGCGGCGGAGCAGGTGGCCCTGGATCGCGGCAACGGCACCCTGCGCCTGACAACGCGCCAAACCATCCAGTTTCATGGCATCATCAAGAGCAACCTGCGTCCGGCGATTCAGGAGATGCATGAAGCAATGGTGGACAGCATCGCCGCCTGCGGGGACGTCAATCGCAACGTCATCGCCTCGGTCACGCCCTGGCGGCGCAAGGGCCATGACGCGGTGACGCAACTGGCCGAGGACATCGCCACCCATCTGCTGCCGAAATCCAGGGCCTGGCATGAGATCTGGATCGGCGAGGAACGCGTCGCCGGCGGCGTGCAAGAGGACGAACCCATCTACGGCCGCACCTACCTGCCGCGGAAGTTCAAGATCGGCGTCGCGTTGCCCCCCAGCAACGATGTCGACGTCTTCGCCCAGGATCTCAGCTTCATCGCCATCGAGCAGCGCGGCCGTGTCATCGGCTACAACGTGGTGGTCGGCGGCGGCATGGGCATGACGCATGGGGAGCCGGAGACCTATCCCCGCAACGGTGACGTCATCGGCTTCTGCAAGACCGCCGATGCGGTCGATGTCGCCGAGAAAGTCGTCACTGTGCAGCGCGATCTCGGCAACCGATCCAACCGCAAGCAGGCTCGTCTGAAATACACGATCGACCGGATCGGCCTGGACGCGTTCGTCGCGGAACTGAATGCCCGTCTGGCCGTGAAGCTGGAACCGGCGCGCCCGTACAGCTTCGCCACCTCCGGCGATACGCCGGGCTGGATGGACGGCGAGAAGGGCGTTTGCCACTACGTGCTGCGGGTGGAGAACGGCCGCATCCACGACCTGCCGAACCGGCGGTTGTTGAGCGGTCTGCATGCCATCGCAGAACTCGGGATCGGGCGCTTCATTATCACCGCGAACCAGAACCTGGTGCTGGCCGATCTTCCGTCGACCCGACGCGCAGAGGTCGCGGCCCTGTTGGCGGAATACGGGCTGGACGGGTCGTTCAGCGGATTGCGTCGCAATGCGGTTGCCTGCGTGGCGCTGCCGACCTGCGGCCTGGCGCTGGCGGAAAGCGAACGTTATTTGCCCGACCTGGTCACGCGGCTGGAAGGCGAGCTTGCCCGCAACGGGCTGGCCGAAACCGACATCACCATCCGCATGACCGGCTGTCCGAACGGCTGCGCGCGCCCCTACATGTCCGAGATCGGGTTGGTCGGTCGATCCCCGGGCTTGTACAACCTGTATCTCGGCGGCGCGCATGACGCGTCCCGACTGAGCAAGCTGTACCAGCGCGATGTCGGCGACGACGCCATCGTGGCTGCCCTGGCACCGCTATTCGCCGCCTATGCGACGGATCGCCAGACCAACGAACATTTCGGCGACTGGGTCATCCGCGCCGGCATCGTCCAGCGCACCGTCACCGGGCTGGACTTCCACGCAAACCTCTCCCCCGAACTGAGGAGCTGATCCCATGCGCGAAACTCTCGTAGCGTCCCCCGCGCGGGCCGACATTCCCTGGCTGCTCGGCCTGCTGCATGTGCTGGCGGCGATTTCGCCGTTGCTGGTGTTCGACATCCCGACCTGCCTGGCCGCGGTGGCGATGACCACCCTGGCGAGCTTTGTCGTCTATGTGCCGCTGACGGCGCTGACCTTGAATGGCGGACGCCCGATCGCGGAGGGCACATCGGCGCCGGAATTGACCCCGGTCGCGCATATCGTGCTGTTGGTATTGTGGACGGCCACTGTGTGGGCCACCGCGATCCTGATCGGGCTGCGCGGCTGATCCGCCAAGGCTGATCCGTCAGATTGGTGCGGTCAAGAAGACTCGAACTTCCACGAGGTTTCCCCCACAAGCACCTCAAGCTTGCGCGTCTACCATTCCGCCATGACCGCACCGTGGTATGACAGGCGGCGGGGTATAGCGGATGAATGACGGCGCTTCAATCACCACAGACGACATGGGCACCACAATCGACCTGGAATGGCGTATTTCGGAGGGACTGACCGAGTTCCCCGATGCGCTGGCCCTGATGCAGGACCGCGTGCCGGCCATTCGCGCCGGTACCGCGGGGGAAATGGTGTGGCTGGTGGAGCACCCGCCGCTGTACACGGCCGGCACCTCCGCCAGACCCGCCGATCTGACCGATCCGGCCCGGTTTCCCACCTATCACGCCGGGCGGGGAGGTCAGTGGACCTATCATGGGCCCGGCCAACGCACCGTCTATGTCATGCTGGACCTGACAAGACCGCATGGCAGCATCCCACCCAACGACATCCGCTGCTATGTGCATGGGCTGGAGGAATGGCTGATCCGCACGCTGGACCGCTTCAACGTGAAGGGTGAACGCCGGACCGGACGGGTCGGGATTTGGGTCGCCGACCGCGCTTCGGGCACCGAAGCCAAGATCGGGGCGATCGGCGTGCGGGTCACCCGCTGGGTCAGTTGGCATGGGGTCGCGCTGAACGTGGAGCCGAACCTGGCGCATTTCGGCGGCATCGTGCCCTGTGGGGTCAGTGACCACGGCGTCACCAGCCTTGCCGCCCTGGGCATCCCGGCCGCGATGCACGATGTCGATGTCGCGTTGCGCCAGGCCTGGGACGAGGTGTTCGTCGCCGGCACACCGCATTGTCTGGCCTGACCGTGGGGGCTCCAGGCATGGACGTAGTGCTGTTCGGCGCCGGCTCCCCCATCGTGGTCGATATCGAAGAAACCTGCCATCGCGCCGGTTGGTCGATCGTCGCGGCCATTCGCAATGTCGACGGCCCCGTTCATACCGGCCCATCCGTCCCGATCCTGACGGCGGACGACGATGCCTGGCGAGCGCACCCCGTGCTGGTGCCGCTGTTCCGCCCCGCCAATCGGCAATTGGCGTGGCAGCAGGCGGTGTCCCTCGGGGCGACGGATTTTCCGAGTCTGCTGGATCCGACATCGATCCTGCCCCGACGCATCGACATCGACGTGGGTGTCTACATCAATGCCGGTTGCGTTCTGGGGGCGGGGTCGCGCATCGGCCGTTTCGCGTTCGTCAACCGCGGCGCCAGCCTGGGTCACCATCTGGACCTGGGGGCGTTCGCCTCGATCGGGCCCGGCGCGGTGATCGCGGGGCAGGTCACGATCGGCCCCAACGCGATGATCGGCACCGGGGCCGTCATCCTGCCTGGCATCACCGTCGGCGCGGGCGCGCTGGTCGGGGCCGGCTGCGTCATCCGCTCCGATGTCCCAGCAGGTTCCGTCGTTCGAGGGACCGATCGGCCATGACAGCCGCCCCCAAGGTCTGGCTGTTCGCGCTCAGTTGGAACGAGTCGCGCGTGCTGCCGTTCTTCTTCCGACACTACGATGCCTGGGTCGATCGGTACGTCATCTACGACGACGGCTCCACCGACGACACCTTGGACCAGCTCCGCCGGCACCCACGCGTGGAAATCCGCCGCTTCGAGCGCGCGGTGTCCAACTCCTTCGTGGAATCATCCCGGCTCTGGCAGAACCACGTATGGAAAGAGAGCCGGGGCCAGGCGGATTTCGTCGTGCTGACGGCGATCGACGAACATCTCTACCATCCCGATATCCGCCGGTTCCTGGCGACCTGCCACGCCGGTCGCGTCAGCGCGATCCCCGCCCTCGGCTTCAACATGGTGGTCGAGGATTTCCCAGTACCCGGGACCTGGCTCGCCGAAACCTGCCTGTTCGGCATGCCGCATCACGACATGAACAAATTGTCGCTGTTTGCTCCGGATCGCATTGAGGAGACGAACTTCTCGGCCGGGCGGCATTTCGCCAGACCCACGGGTGAGGTGGTTTTTCCGCCGACCGATGAGTTGCTGAACCTGCACTACAAATATCTCGGCCGGGACTACATCCTTGCTCGTCATGCCCTGCTGCGGACCGGTCTTGGCACACATGACATCGCTGCCGGCCGCGGCGAGCAATATGGCTGGTCGCCGGAGCAACTGGAGATCGCGTGGCGGACGCTGGCGTCCCACACCATGAATTATCGCGACCCCTCGGTGGGCTTTTCCACTCACGTGGAGCGGTGGTGGCGCGGCAGGCGGCTGCGAGGCGCCCTGCCGCCTACCAGCTAACAGGTTCGCGGGTCACCTTCACCGTGCCATTGCCGGATAGCCGCACCACGTTCACCGTTTTCGCCAGATCGGGCGAACCGGAATAGAACGCCGGCACCTGACCGGTGCCCACCTGAACGGCGCGGTTCCAATGCCCCAAAGCGAGGTAATCCGCGCCGGTGGCATCGATCTCCGCATCGCTGATCAGCCAGGACGGACGCAATGGCGGCACGCCGTCTTCCTCGTAATGCCCGTGCGCCAGGCAAATCTGCCAGCGGGAGCTGCGGGGGCGCGGCGTGCGCAGCGGCACCATGTTGGAATAATCGATATGCGCATGGCCCCAGAATTCCAGGTCATGGTCCGGGAAGTGAACGGCCTGGTCATGCGTCACGCCGATGATGTGGACATGCGGGATGTCGCCGAAACCGCCACGCAGGTAGACGGAGTCGGGCGTCACCGGATCGTGGTTGCCGGGCAGGATCAGCACGTGCCGCCCGGCATCGGACAGCAGTTGCGCCGAACGTTGCAGGATGGTGTTGGACTGGCGGTTGTTGTCGAAGACGTCACCGACCAGCAGCACGAAATGCGCGTCATGCGCTTTCGCGGCTTCCAGCACCACGCGCAGGCCGGTGGTGCCGTCGTCGCCATAGGTGGCCTCGGTGGGATCGTCGTCGACATGCAGGTCGGAGCTGTGCACAAGCACGATATCGTCGTGGCGGTTGGTCACGGTGCGGGCGTTCCTGGGCAGTGTGGGTGGCCACAGCATGCCGTGGTTGGCGGGACAGTCAACCTTTTGAGCGCGCGGTGGCCCGTGAACGCCGAGCGGAGGCCGCATGTTTCAACCCGGCGGCCGTCCGTAATCTCGCGCGGCCGCCGCGGGCGTCACCTTTCCACCCCGCACATCCGCCTCCAGCGCAGCGGGATCGCGCCTCGCCGGATCGCCGAGACCGCCCCCCCCGGGGGTTTCCAGTCGCGTCGTCTCGCCGGCCGCCAGCACGATACTGGCGGTCTTGGACGACAATTCCTCCTGCTGGTCCGTGCCGAAATTGCGGATCAGACGGGCGGTGCCGCCCTGTTTCCCGCCGCTCAGACCGGGCGCGCCCAACACATGTCCGTCGGAGCGGACGGAGAACACGATCCCATCCCGAGTCGCACGGATCTGACGCGCGATGCCCAGGCCGCCGCGATGGGCGCCGGCACCGCCGGAATCAGCGACCAGCGCATACTCGTCCACCAGCAGGGAATACTCGTTCTCCAGCGCTTCGGCCGGCAGGTTGGACGTGTTGGTCAAATGCACATGGATCGCTTCCATGCCGTCGGCGTCGACCCGCGCGCCCATACCGCCGCCCATGGTTTCCAGATACACGAACTCGCCTTCACCGCCGCGCCGGGGGCCCGAAAAGATGATGGCCGGCACCACGTCGTGCGATGCGGCCTGCGCGCGGTCGGCCGGCAGCAGGGGCGCGAAGGCGCCGAACAGGGCACGGGCGATCTTGTTGCAGGTGATACTGCGGGCGCCAACCGGGGCGGGGAAGCGCGGGTTGGTCAGGGTGCCGAGCGGGGCGGAGATCGAGATGGCGTCGAACATGCCGCTGTTGGGGAGCAGTTCCGGGTCCAGCAGCGCTTTGACCGCGTAATACACGGACGCTTTCAGCGCGCTGTCGGGCACGTTCAGCGCGCCGCGGGTTTCGGGGCCGGTGCCGGCGAAATCGACCTCCAGGCGTTCTCCGGAAACCCGCACCGTGGCGCGGATCGGCACCGGATCGCCGCCGAACCCGTCGTCATCCAGGTACGCCACGAAATCCGCCTGTCCGTCTTCCATCGCGGCGATGCGATTGCGCAGGCGCCGGGACGTATAGGCCAACAGGTCCTCGATGGCGGCTTCCACCGCGGTCCAACCCATCCGCTCCGCCAGGGCGCGCGCCAAACGGGCACCTCGGTCGTTGGAGGCGATCTGCACTTTCAGGTCCAGAATGCGCTCATCCGGGTCGCGCGTGTTGTGTGCGATCAGGAACAGCAGGTCCTGGTCCAGTTCTCCGGCACGCACGATGCGGATGACCGGCAGCCGCAACCCTTCCTCGAAGATCGACCGCGCCCGTCCGGAAATCGAGCCAGGGACCGGCCCGCCGACATCGGAATGATGCCCGACATTGGCGGCAAGGAACCGCACCACACCGTCCAGGAACACCGGCGTCACGATCGAGATGTCCGGCATATGCGTGCCATTGGCCAAATAGGGGTCGTTGCATATGAAAGCGTCGCCGTCACGCATCCGCGCGACCGGCGTATGCGCCAGCACCGCCTGCACGCTGCCCATCAGGGAGCCGAGATGCAGCGGAATATGCGACGCCTGCGCGATCAGCCGCCCGCGCGCATCGAACAGTGCGACCGAGCAGTCCTTTCGCTCCTTGATGTTGGTGGAGAACGACGAACGGATCAGCGTGTTTCCCATGTCCTCCGTGATCGACAGCAGGCGGTTGCTGAACACTTCCATCGCGATCGGGTCGCTCAAAGTTAGGTTGGACGGGGCTGGAGCGGTCATGGCGTGGCCTTCAGGAGCAGATTGCCGTTGGCATCGACGGTCACCGACCAGGATGGCGGCACGATCGTGGTGGCGCTCATTTCATCGATGATCGCCGGGCCGGACAGATTGGCACCCACCGTCAGGTTGCCCCGGTCGAAGATCGGCGTGTCGGTCCAGCCGTCGTCGAAATGCACCGACCGCCGCGCCTTGGGTTGGATCGCGCCCGACCCGCCGGTGAATCTGGGTTGCGGACGGTCGATCAGCCCCACCGCCTTAAGCCGGCAGTTCACGACCTCCACCGCGCGATCGGGAATGTCGTAGCCGTATTCCCGGCGATGCGCCTCGGCGAACCCGGCCAGGAAGCCGGCCCGGTCCGGCGGTCCGTTCAGCCTGACCTGAACCTCGTGGTTCTGGCCCTTGTAGCGGGCGTCGATCACATGTTCGTAGCGGCGGCGTGCCTGGGCAATCCGCTCGCCGTCCAGCCAGTCCCGCCCCTCGGCCGCCATGGATCCGAAATATCCGGCGATCCGGGGCCAGTTCGCTTCTGTCGCCTGTATGATTTCGCCGCGCACCAGGTCCAGGCTGACATCGGACAGCAGGATGCCCCGCGCGCACAATGTCCCCGGCTCCACCGGCACCAGGACCCGGGTGATCCCGCATTCGGCCGCGACCGATGCCGCATGCAACGGGCCGGCCCCGCCATACGGGAACAGCGCGAAATCCCCCACGTCATGTCCCCTCTCAGTCGATACCGACCTGATCGCTCGGCTCATATTCGACACGGCGATGCGGATCATGCCCAGCGCGGCGGCTTCCACGGACAGGCCCAGGGGGCGGGCGATCAGGCGGTCGATCGCGTCGCGGGCGGCGGTTTCGGACACCTTCATGCGCCCGCCCAGCAACGCGACCGGGTCCAGCCGATGCAGCACGATATTGGCATCCGTCAGGGTCGGCGCCTGCCCGCCGCGCCCATACGCCACCGGCCCGGGATCGGCTCCGGCACTTTGCGGCCCGACCTTCAACGCCCCGGCATCGTCCAGCCAGGCGATCGAGCCGCCGCCGGCGCCGATCACATGCACATCCACCATCGGCGTGCGCACCGGATAATCGGCAATCAGGCGGGATGTGGCAAAGGCCGGCGTGCCGTCCTGGATCAAGGAGACATCGGTGCTGGTGCCGCCGGCATCGAAGGTGATGACATTGCCGATCCCGGCCTGTCGCCCGACCTCCGCCGCGCCGACGACACCCGCCGCCGGACCAGACAGGCAGGTGCGGACCGGAAAGCGACGGACGGTTTCCACCGACATCAGGCCGCCATTGGAATGGATCGTGTAGGGCGGCGTGGCGACCCCCAGATCCCGCAGCCGGCCCAGGAAGCGATCCAGGTAACGATCCATGCGCGGACCGATCGTGGCGTTGATCGCGGTGGTGGAGAAACGCTCGAACTCGCGGAACTCCGGCAGCACGCCGGAGGACGTGGACAGATACACGTCCGGCATGATCCGGCGCACGATCTCGGCCGCGCGCTGTTCGTGGCGGTCGTTCAGATAGGCGTGCAGGAAGCAGATCGCGACCGCCTGTACGCCCTGGCGCGCCAGTTCCATTGCGGCGGCGGCGACGTCGTCTTCGTGCAACGGGCCCAACACCGCTCCCGAAGCGTCGATCCGTTCGCGGACTTCCAGGCGAGCCTCCCTCGGCACCAGAGGCGGCGGGGTGCGGACGGTGTAGTCATAAAGATGGGGGCGGACCTGACGGCCGATTTCCAGCACGTCGCGGAACCCTTTGGTGGTGATCAGTCCGGTGGGCACGCCGCGCCGCTCGATCACCATGTTGGTGGCGATGGTGGTGCCGTGGCCGACGAAACTGATCTGGTCGGGCGGAATGCCCCGATCGCGCATCAGGGTGGCGAGGCCTTCCGCGATGGCGTCCGATGGATCGGATGGGGTGGTCGGCAGCTTGAAGTGGTGCAACGCGCCGGTGGCGGTGTCGTGCAGGGTGAAGTCGGTGAAGGTGCCGCCTACGTCGAAGCCAATGCGATACATGGGGCCAGATCATCCGGTGTGAGGTCCGGGGAGTATGGCGAGAAGTGCCGTGGTGGGAAGGGCGGGGCTGCCACCCTCCGCGCCGTTGGAACCGGATTTATGCCGCCGGATCCCCGTGGCGGAAGGTGACGACCAGGACGTCGCGAAAGCCGGAGCTGTCCGGTTGCAGCGGTTCGACCGCGGTTACGCCGTGCATCACCCTGGCATCGTCCACCAGCGCCGCATCGAATGGCGCGGTCAGGGTGAAATGGCCCAGATGTCGCCCGGACAGATCATGCACCGATGTCTCCCCGCTGGCGATGTTGCGCCTGCCGATCAGCAGCACCAGGACGTAATCCACCCCGTCGCGATGCATCCCTTCCGGCGTCGGACGGCCGACCTGGCCGGTGCGGGCCTCGATTCGGAACTGGTGCGTTTCAACGTGCCACGTGCCTGCCCCGGCCAGTCCGTCGAACAGGCCCTGGCAGAACCGCAGGATCGTCGTCATCGACGGGCCGGCGCCGATTTCCGGCAGCACCGGGGCGAACCAGCGTTCGATTCCGCCGTTCAGCGCGTTGTAGTCCCGGCTTTGATAATGCGGCTGCGGTGGCTTGCGGGTGATCCCGCCGGCCGCGACCTCAAAGGCGGCGTGGCGGCGTTTCCGGTATCGCCCGCCATCGGCCATGTAGGTATCCATGCCGAGGTCGTCCCAACTTCCCACGAAATCCGGCCAATCGGCCAGGCTGCCACTTTGGCCGAGCAGGTCGCGCATCGCGTTGGCCTGAACGAACGCGAACCCGTCCGAGCGGATCGTTTCACCCAACCGCTCGGCCAAGGCCTCCAACGGGTTGGTCGGTTCGGGTTTGACCGCCACCGGTTTCGCCAACGGCTTGTCGTGTGCCGGTTGTTGCTCCCCCGGTTGTTGCCCCCCCGTTGGGCACTGCCCCATCCGATGGTCCATACGCGCCGTCCTCTCTGTTCATCTCCGGCGGCGATGCCGGAACGGTCACGGTGTAGGTTCGCAGCGGATTGAAGATCCCGATGCCAAGTTCCTGGAACCGCATCTTGATACGCCGATTGAATTCACGCTGCACCGACCAACGTCCCGAATCGGTGCAGACCACCTGACCGGTGACTGTCACTCCGGCGCCATCGAAGCGGTCCACGCCGAAGATCGTAACGTCGCCCAGCATCCTGGCGGAAAAATCCGCATGCGCGCGCATCTCCCGCGAGATCGCTTTCAATGCATCGACCACCTGATCGGTGTCTTCCGTGAAATCGACCGTGACGGCGACGGCGGCATTGCCGAGCCCCCGGTTGACGTTGGTCACGCTGGTCACCGCGCTGAACGGGATGATGTGCACCGACCCGTCGGCCGCGCGCAGCCGGATGGTGCGGACCGACAGCGCCTCCACCGAGCCGGACAGGCCGGAGACGGTGACCCAGTCGCCGACCTGCATGGCATTTTCCAACAGCAGGAAGACGCCGGTGATCAGGTCCTGCACCAGTTTCTGAGAGCCGAAGCCGATCGCCACGCCCAGGATACCGGCGCCGGCCAGGAGTGGCGCGATGTTCACGCCGATCTCGCTGAGCGCCATCAGGGCCGTGATGGTCGCGATCAGCACCATCAGGGTGGTGCGCAGCAAAGGCAGCAACGTGCGAATCCGCGCCGATCGGGCCAGTTGGGCATCACGCTGGAGCTTGGCCAGATGGTGCTGGATGCCGGCATTCACCGCTTCCCACACGCCGAAAGCCAGCACCAGGGTCACCGCGAAGGTCCCCAACGCCGACAGGATGCGCAGGCCGAGGAATGAGGACACCAGCCAGTCGAGCGCCCCGATGCCGTAGAGTTGGAGCAGGATGAGGACGGTCAGGATGGTGATGACGATCCGTACGATCGTGTTCACGGCGGGGAGATAGATCCGCAGGCGTGCTTCCAGGCCAGGGAACGTGGCGGCGGACTCGCCGCTGGTGCGCACGGCCCGTTCGACCAGCCCCAGCAGCAGCAGTTGGATCAGGCGCGACCCGATCAGCACCAGCGCTGTCATCAGGACATAGCGCAGAACCTGCGTGTAGCCGTTCCGGGCCTCGACCGCCAAAGTCACCCAGCCGCCGGCCAACAGAAACAGGGCGATCCAGTGCCAGCTTTGCGCCAGCCGGTTGCGCAGCATCGCGACCGGGCCGGTGACCCCGTCCGGTGCGCGGATCCGGCGCCGGACGGCGCGCCGCTTCTGCATCACCATGGTCGCCAGGCACAGATGCAGGATCAGGGCGACGGTTTTCTGCACGGCGTCGTAGGATACGCTGGACAGGCCCAGCAGCAGCCCGACCTCTCCGAACGCGTAGCCGAACACCGCGATCACCGCGAGGCGGCGGACCCATCGGGTCAGGTAGACCGCCGCGGAATTCGGCACATGGAACAGTCGCAAGCGCGAGGCGTCAGGCGACAGCATCATCCGCGACACGCACAGCACCGCGGCGCAGATCGCGTAGGAATCAACCACGGCGAGGATGATTAACTGGCTGGTCCTCTGTCCGCCGAGGCTGGATCCCGCGATCAGATGCGCGGTGACGGTCACGCCCAGGACCGGCACCAATTCCAGCATCAGGCGCGCCAGCACCAGGGGAACGCGGCGCAGCAGCAACCAGGGAGAGGCACGCCTGCGGGTGACGATCGGCGGCTCGACCTCTCCTGCTTCCGCCCGATCATGCGCGTCGGCGACGGCCGTGCGGGCAGCGGTGGGGTGGGCAGGTGCGTCGGCGCCGGTGGGGAGGTCGGCTTCATCGTCCCGATAGCTTGTCTTGCGGCCAGCGGCGGTCGGTTTGCCGGCCTCTGCCGAGGCACGGTCGCCCCCGGACGTGGTCTGGTCGTCCCCGGACACGGAGTTGTCGTCCCCGGACGCGGAATTGTCGTCCCCGGATGCGGCGGCATCGTCGGGCGCGAGCGGTTCGAGTGTCTCGCCCGCGGATGCCGGGGCCATGGCTTCCAGGCGCGCGATCGGACGTCGCATCATCCGTCGCAGGGCATATTCGACCGCTATCGCGGTGAGCAGGGCGGCCAGAAGGCGCCATGACGCATCCGCGAGAATGGCGCGCGCGACCGGGTGGGTCACCATGGCCACCGCCCATCCCCATAGCAGGGGCAGGCTCTGCACGGCTTCGAACGCCTCGGTGACCTGGCTTCCTAGTTGGTTGACGAAATCGGAGGCGGTGATGAGTACCTGGGCACCAAGGCTGTCGGCACTGAGCGGGATGACACCGGCATCATCCCGTCCGGCCTGCGAGTCGCCTCCGGCGGTCCCATTCACGGTCCCGCTGGCGGACGGCGCGGAAGCGGCACCGGCTGGCGCGGCCTGGGCAGGCGAGGCGATCGGTCGAGGCGGTTGGCGGTCGCCGCCCGCGGCACCGGAACCGCCACCGGAACCGCCACCTGGACCGGCGCTCGGGCTTGCCTGGGGGGAGGACGTCGGCTGGGCGCCGGGCCCGGCCTTGATAATCGCGTCCAGGGTTGCGGCGAAAGCGGCCCGCTTGCGGGGGTCGTTCAGCACGTCCAGCGCGATACGGGCCTGGTCCGCCGACAAGCCGGCGGCCTGCGGTGGTGGCGTGGCTTGGGCCGGGGATCGCTGCGCGGCGGCAGGCATGGCGAGACCCATGCCGCACAGGCCGAGCAGAAGCAGGAGGATACGCATCATGCGGCGGGAGCGACCACAAACCCGCTTCCGACGTCAACGCGTATCTTCGAAACACCCTTTCCAGGGACCATATCGGGGGTGCGAATTCCGACCATGCGACCTATGTTATGGCCATGCGCGGATTAACGATCGCCCTGATCGGGCTGTTGATGCTTGGAACCCTCGGTGTGCTGTTCGCCGGGTTGTTCACCATGGTGCGGAGTACGCCAGACCCGGCTCGATCCAACCGCTTGATGCGATGGCGGGTCGTTCTGCAGGGGGCCGCGCTGCTCTTGCTCGTAATTCTGATGATGTCACTGAAGTGATCGTCGTCCTCCGGCCTTCTTCATTGTCCACAGGCGTCGCCCTGCGTCTGGTGCAAGCCTGATGCGCGGGCTACCCGGCGGTATGACGGACGTTTGACAGAGACCGGGGGCCTGAATATGGTCCGGCGCTCTATTGCAGGTGCGAACAGGTGGAGCCCGGATCGGGCGTCCGCGCTGACTGGTCGTACCCGGCATCGTCCTCGATATCCCTGGAAGCGGCACGGTTTCCCATGAAAATTCTGGTCCCCGTCAAGCGGGTTGTTGACTACAACGTCAAGGTTCGCGTGAAGACCGATGGCTCGGGTATCGAGACATCCGGTGTGAAAATGTCGATGAACCCGTTCGACGAAATCGCTGTCGAAGAAGCGGTGCGTCTGAAGGAAAAGGGAGTCGCGACCGAGATCGTCGCCATTTCCCTCGGTGTCGCGCAATGCGCGGAAACCATCCGTACCGCGCTCGCCATGGGGGCGGATCGCGGTATCCTGGTCGAAACCGATGCGGACCTGCAGCCTTTGGCCGTAGCCAAGATGCTGAAGGCGATCGCCGATCAGGAAAAGCCCGGGCTGATCATTTTGGGCAAGCAGGCGATCGATGACGACATGAGCGCCACCGGCCAGATGCTGGCCGCCCTGCTCGGCTGGTCGCAAGGCACCTTCGCCAGCAAGCTGACCGTCGAAGGCGATATCCTGACCGTCACCCGCGAAGTCGATGGCGGGTTGGAGACTGTCAGCCTGAACCTGCCGTCGATCGTCACGACCGACCTGCGGTTGAACGAGCCGCGCTATGCGTCGCTGCCCAACATCATGAAGGCGCGCAAGAAGCCGATCGCCAACATGAAGCCCGCCGATCTGGGCGTCGACCCCGCGCCGCGCCTGACCGTGCTGAAGGTTGAAGAACCGCCGAAACGCAAGGCCGGCCAGAAAGTGGCGACCGTCGCCGACCTCGTCAGCAAGCTCAAGACCGAAGCGAAGGTGATCTGACCATGACATCCCTCGTCCTGCTGGAATTCGACGCGACCGGCATCAAGCAGCCGTCGCGCAGTGCCGTTGCCGCCGCCGTCGCCCTGGGTGAGGTGCATGTGCTCGTCGCCGGCGTCGGTCTTGCCGATGCCGCCGCCGCGGCCGCCAAGCTGCCAGGCGTGTCCAAGGTGCTGGTGGCCGACAACGCGGCGCTGGATCATCTGATGGCGGAACCCGCCGCGGCGCTGCTGATCGCGCTGGCGCCTGGGTATTCCCATATGCTGGCCGCGACCACGGCGGTCGGCAAGAACATCATGCCGCGCGTCGCCGCTCTGCTGGACGTCCAGCCGATCAGCGATATCGCCGCGGTCGTCGATGCCGATACCTTCGTGCGCCCGATCTATGCCGGCAACGGCATGGCGACGGTGAAGTCGTCCGATTCCAAGAAGGTGATCACCGTCCGTGCCGCCAGCTTCGATCCGGTTGCGGCCGATGGTGGCAGCGCCTCGACCGAAGCCGTCACGGTCGGCGATATGCCCGGCCTGTCGCGGTTCGTGTCCGCCGAACTGTCCAAGAGCGAGCGTCCTGAACTGACCGCGGCCCGCATCGTCATTTCCGGCGGGCGCGGCATGCAGAACGGCGACAATTTCAAGCTTTTGGACCCCATCGCGGATAAACTGGGTGCTGCCGTCGGGGCGTCTCGCGCCGCGGTCGATGCCGGCTTCGTGCCCAATGAATACCAGGTCGGTCAGACCGGGAAAATCGTCGCTCCGGACCTGTACATTGCCGTCGGAATCTCGGGTGCCATCCAGCATCTGGCCGGGATGAAGGACAGCAAGGTCATCGTGGCGATCAATAAGGATGAGGAAGCGCCGATCTTCCAGGTCGCCGATTACGGCCTGGTCGCCGATCTGTTTACCGCGCTGCCGGAGCTGGCGGCGGAACTGGAGCGCTCCTGAATGAATGTTGACGTCAAACTG
This sequence comes from Asaia bogorensis, assembly GCA_945861095.1. GTDB lineage: Bacteria > Pseudomonadota > Alphaproteobacteria > Acetobacterales > Acetobacteraceae > Rhodopila. The sequence goes on from CAMATI010000067.1 coordinate 17,780, forward strand.
GGGCCGACATCCGGTCCGGTACCGATGCTGACCGAACCGCCCGTCATCGAGCAGATCGGTATCATCGGCGCCGGGCAGATGGGCAACGGGATTGCACATGTCTGTGCCCTTGCGGGCATGCCGGTCGTTATGGTCGATATCAGGGCCGATGCCTTGGGCAAGGCCATAGCGACCATGGCGCGCAATATGGACCGCCAGGTCAATCGCTCGATCATCTCCTCGGATGATCGTGATGCCGCACTGGCCCGAGTGACGACGTCAACCGACTATGCCGCCTTTGCCGACGCCGATCTGGTGATCGAGGCAGCGACGGAAAAGGAAGACATCAAGCGCATCGTCTACAAGGCGCTGGTGCCCAACCTGAAGCCGTCCTGCCTGGTGGCGTCCAATACGTCATCGATATCGATCACCCGGCTTGGCGCGGCGACCGACCGGCCGGAAAAATTCATCGGCATGCATTTCATGAACCCGGTCCCGGTCATGAAGCTGGTGGAGGTCATCCGCGGCATCGCCACGGACGAGCCGACGTTCCATGCCGTACAGAATTTGGCCCATAAGCTGGGCAAGATCACGGCGGTGTCCGAGGATTTCCCCGCCTTCATCGTCAACCGTATCCTGGTGCCGATGATCAACGAGGCGGTCTACGCCTTGTATGAAGGCGTTGGGTCGGTGTCCGCCATCGACACATCCATGCGGCTGGGTGCCAACCATCCGATGGGGCCGCTGGAACTGGCGGATTTCATCGGTCTGGATACCTGCCTGTCCATCATGCAGGTGCTGTACGACGGGCTGTCGGACAGCAAGTACCGTCCATGCCCGCTGCTGATCAAGTATGTGGAGGCCGGGTGGCTGGGGCGTAAGTCCAGCCGCGGGTTCTACGATTACACGCAGGATCCGCCGCGTCCGACGCGTTAGCGGCGGCAGGGCGGGATTTCCCCCGGGCGCGCGCGGTTCGCCCCTTCCTTGGACCTTCTCGAAGGTTTGGCCGATCCTGAAAAACGGCCCCACGCCTGAGCCGGATGCACATGCTCCGGCGGGCTCTCGGCGACTTGTATCGTGGTCGGCTTTATCGTCGCGATCGCGTGGCTTTGGTCGGGGGGCCGAAGGGCCATCGGGGCGAAGTCCCGCGGTCACACCGCGTAAGGCATCCTTACCCCAGGGTCATCCGCCGGGAACGCCTTGCTATCGCGTGTCACCAGCAGCATCCCATGCACCTGAGCCGATCCCCAGACAATCGCATCCGGCAGCTTCAGCCGCTGGCTCTGTCGCAGCGCCACCGCGCGTTCGGCCACCGGCGCGTCGATCGGGATCACCGTGAAGCCAGCCAGAAAGCCCCGTGTGGCCGCGGCAACCGCGGGGGGCGAGCCCACCAGGACCTCCATCCAGGTCACGATGCTGATCGCGCGATCCTGGTAGCGTGCCAGTTCCGCGTGAGCCTGCGGAATGCCGCGCAGATGGTCGATCAGGATGTTCGTGTCGAACAGTGCCTTTACCACTCGGCGCGCGCTTTCTCCTGATAGGCCAACCCGTCTTCCGTCGCGGCGCCCCATAGGCCGAATGCCTGACCGTCCGCGGTGTGCTGGTGACGTGCCAGGTATTCGGCAATAGCCTCCCGCACCACGACGGCGCGCGGTTGGTTCACCCGTTCGCACAAAGCGGCCAGGGCACGGATCTGAGTATCGGGAATGTCGAGCAGGGTCCTCATGAGCGGTATATATGCTATATCGTCATCGTATATCAAGTGGAAGCGGATCACATCGGCGTGTTGGTGGCCAGCTTGATGGACGGCGCGGGCTTGCGGCCAAACACGCAACCTGGCCGGTGGCGGACACCAAGTCGTACCCGTGCGTGTCCATGAATACAAAGCCGCGGGCGCGGACCTCTTGCGCGTATTGCACCACATCCACCAGGATCCTGCTCCTCGGGCTTGCCTTGCCGGTCGATATGCCCGACGACACAGTCTCGATTTCCCGGTGCCAACGGAGCATTGGCCATGCCCATCCGACCCGCCCCATGAGCCGCTTCTGGAGCAAGATCGTTCACGACTTGCGGCCCTACGTGCCAGGCGAGCAGCCCCGCACGCCGAATCTGATCAAGCTCAACACCAACGAGAGCCCCCTTGGTCCATCGCCGCTTGCGTTGGCCGCCATCCGGGCCGCCGCGGACGACAATTTGCGGCTGTATCCAGACCCGCGTGCAACCGCGTTGTGCCAGGCGTTGGCGGACTACCACGGGGTTCAAGCCGAGCAGGTTTTTGTCGGCAACGGTTCGGACGAGGTGCTGGCCCATGCCTTTGTCGCGCTGTTGAAGCAGGATGCCCCGCTGCTGCATCCCGATATCACTTATGGGTTCTATCCGACCTACTGCAAATTGTTCGGCATTCAGGCCGACCTTGTGCCGCTCGATGCCGGCTTCCGCATTCGTCCGATGGACTACGATCGGCCTTGTGGCGCCATCATCATCCCGAACCCGAACGCGCCCACCGGCATTGCGCTGACCCGAGCCGAGATTGCGGGGTTGCTGGAAGCGCATCCCGATCGGCCGGTGGTGGTGGATGAAGCCTATGTCGATTTCGGGGCGGAATCCGCCATTCCCCTGGTGGCGTCCCACCCCAACCTGCTGGTCGTGCAAACCATGTCGAAATCGCGGGCGCTGGCCGGCCTGCGCGTCGGCTACGCGATCGGCGACACGGCCCTGATAGAAGCCCTCACCCGCGTCAAAGACAGTTTCAACTCCTACCCGCTCGGCCGGCCCGCCCAGGCCGGCGCGATCGCGGCGTTGGCGGACGAGGCGCATTTTCAGCGAAGCCGAGAGATGGTCATCGCGGAACGAACCCGGCTGAGCAAGGGTCTCGTCCACCGAGGCTTTGAGGTGTTGCCATCGACTGCCAACTTCGTCTTCACGCGTCACCCGGCGCATGACGGCGGCGCTGTGGCCGCGGGACTGCGTGCGCGCGGCGTGTTGGTGCGTCATTTTACCACGCCGCGGATCGCCGACTATCTGCGCATCACGGTCGGAACGAGCGCCGAGACCGATGCCCTGTTCGATGCTTTGGCACATTGCTTGACGCCTATCCGCTGATCCCGCGGCCGCGATGCCGAAGCGCGTGCCACGCTCGGCATCGTGATAGACCCCCTCGTAGACTGGGGCGCGTTCGCTCATCCCACCCGGATGAACGGCCTGATCCGGCTGACCACGCCTTCCGCATCCAGCAGGCTGGTCATGTAGGACCCGCCGTCCTCGGCCAGGCGGCGCAGCAGCACGTTCTGCGGGCGGCCGTCTTCGGACTTGCTGATCCGGTAATGCGTCCGGTCGTCGATGTAGATCAAGCGCACCAGGCCGTAGGGCTTGCCGATCTGGAAGTTGCGCGCGTTCGAGGCCTCATTGGCGCCGATGCGTTGACGGAAAGCCGCCACGGCCGTGGTTTGATCGACGCCGAACGAGGTGACGATCTCGCGGACGGAGTAGGGCACCCATTCGGCGGCATCGAAGCGGGCCGTGTACCCCATGCGGATGACCGGGTCGTCCCCGTACAGGACTTCATAATTCTGCACGCCATCGTCGACGCGAATGGTGATGATTTCCTCGCCGACGGCATCCGGGATGTAGGTTTTGGTCGCGGTGTCCCATTTGCTGGCGTTTGCCAGGTCGATCTTCCAAGTTCCATTGAACTGCAGCATTTCGTACTCCCCTGCTCGACCGAGTGATGCCGTGCGGCCTGAATTTCCCTCGGACCGGCATTGTCGATCCTGCTCGCCAGGGACAACCCGTTCGGTCGCGCCCGGATTGTCGCGATCGGCGCCGAAATCCCCAATCCACCCATCGCCGTCGACGCAAACACGCCTGGCGGGGACGGTCAACGCCCTGACGACGGCCAGTGGCATACGGCCCGGGTTGGCCGGGACAACTGGGGTTGGCGAGCGAGATTTCGGCTGGATGGTCCAGCACCGGGCGGGCTTCCACGACCGGCGATCGACACGAACCATGCCAAACGACCGGTGGGCGTGGGGTGTTCGCTCGCCGTCCCTTTCCCGGGCCCACCCCCCTGCTCTATCCTGAAGGGAACCTAACCGCCCCAACCCACGCAGGAGAACGGCATGGACGGCAACGCCGTCGATTGGTTCCTTGATCGCCACGTGCGGGACGGGGACGGGAAACGAACCGCTTTTATCGATCCGTGGCGCGACCTCACCTATGCGGGTCTTGCCACCGAAACCCGCCGCTTCGCCGCCGCCCTGCACCGCGCCGGCATCGGGCGGGAGCGTCGGGTCGCCATCCTGCTGTTGGACACGATCGACTTCCCCATCGCCTTCTGGGGCTGCATCCGCGCCGGGGTGGTTCCCGTCCCTATCAACACATTGCTGACCCCGGACGCCGTCGCCTACATCCTGGCGGACAGCCGCTCGGAAGCGGTGGTTGGGTCGTCGGGGGTGATATCCGGGCTGGGGACAGCGTTGCGGGATGCCGCGGGCCTGCGGCACATCGTCGTCTCGCAACCGGACGGATCGGCGCCCGAACCGTCCGACGATCCGCGGCAGATCGGGTTCGCCGATTTCCTGGCCGGCACCGATCCGGAGACCGCGACGGCGCCGGCCTCGCCCGATGAAACGGCGTTCTGGCTCTATTCGTCCGGCTCGACGGGGGCGCCCAAGGGGGTGCGCCATGTCCATGCCAGCCTGCGCTACACGGCCGAGACCTATGGCGCCGGCGTGCTGGG
>CAMATI010000068.1 GCA_945861095.1 Asaia bogorensis
GAGCAGCGGGCAATTCTTTTCCCTGGGCGACATGCCCAACGAGGACGAGTGACCGAGGCGGAACTTCGCGTTCGGCTGTCCCAAATCGCCGCCGAACCGCATCATCGCTTCGTCGCGTATGGCGAGGATGAGCTGGAACACATGGGCAAACCACCGGTCCCCGCCGCGGTGCTGGTTCCCGTGGTCCTGGGCGCGTCACCGGGCATCCTGCTGACCAAGCGTACGTCGCATTTGAAACGCCATGCGGGCCAGGTCAGCTTTCCCGGCGGGCGCATCGACCCCGAAGACGCTCATGCGGAAGCCGCGGCCCTGCGGGAAGCGCACGAAGAAATCGCCCTCGATCCGTCGAACGTCCAGGTGCTGGGCCGGATGGCGGATTACGTGACCGGCACCGGATACCGCATTACACCGGTGCTTGGACTGCTGCCGCCCGGGCTGGGGTATCGTCCCTCGCCGCACGAAGTCGAGTCGGTCTTCGAGTTGTCGATCCATGTCCTGCTGGACCCCAACGCGCCGCAACGGGAACGGCACCATGTCCGCGGCGAGTGGCGGGAATATTGGGTTTGGCCCCACCCGGAGCAATTCATCTGGGGCGCGACCGCGGCGATCCTGGTCCATCTGGCCGAAAAGCTGCGTGCGACCACATCCGCGGCAGCTTCTCCGACACGGTTGTGACTCGCGGCGTCCCCTGGCGTAGCACGACATGATCCGGATCGTCGAAATCATCCTGTTCCTGGCCCCACTCGCGATGTTCGCGACGTGGCGCATCTTTTTCCCGGGCGTCCAACTGTCACGCGGGATGATGGCGGTGATCGGCGTGGCCCTGATCCTGGTGTTCGGGTCCCTGGTGATGTTGCGGCTGGAGGATGCGGAACCCGCCAACTCAACCTATGTTCCCGCCGCCCTGGATGGCGATCGCGTGACGCCGCCACGCGCCGGCCCATGACCGACCGCCCGGTTCTGACGATCGAACCGCTGCCGGACGGCCTCTCCAATCCCGCCCTCACCGCAATCCTCCACACCATCCCAACCGCTCGGCTTGTCGGAGGCGTGGTTCGCGACACGCTATTGGGGCGAGCGGTTGCCGATATCGACCTGGCGTCGCCGCTGCCGCCCGACGCCGTCATCGCGTTGCTGCGAAACGCAGGCATCCGCGTCATACCGACCGGGCTGGATCACGGCACGGTTACGGCTGTCGTCGATGGCCATGGATTCGAGATCACCACGCTGCGCCGCGATGTGGAGACCGATGGACGCCACGCTGTCGTCGCGTTTACCACCGATTGGCGCATCGACGCCTCCCGCCGCGACTTTACCTTCAACGCCATGTCGATGACACCAGACGGCGCCGTGTTCGACTACTTTGACGGGGTTGGCGATCTGAACGCCGGTATCGTGCGGTTTGTCGGCGACGCGGCGACCCGAATCGCCGAGGACTACCTGCGCATCCTCCGCTTCTTTCGCTTTTTTGCCCGCTATGGGCGGGTGGAACCGGACGCGGCGACGCTTTCCGCGCTGCGGGCCGGTGTGCATGGACTGCTTCGTCTGTCCGCCGAACGGGTGTGGAGCGAACTGGTAAAAATCCTCTCCGCGCCCGACCCGAGGCGGGCCATTGCGCTGATGGCGACCATCGGTGTGATTGCGGCCGTGGTTCCGGAAGGGGCCGAGCCGGAACGCGTGGTCCGTCTGATAGATGCCGGCGCTCCGATTGACGCGATCCTGCGGATGTCGGCGCTGCTGACCGGAGATCCGGTGGCCGTTGCCGAACGGTTGAAATTGGCCAGGCCAGAGCGGGATCGGCTGGTGGCGCTGCGCAACACGTCGGTGCCCGAACCCGGTTCCGACGACGCGACCTTGCGGCGAGCGCTGGCGGACAACGAAGCCTATCTATTGATCGACCGGAGTTGGTTGGTGGGTGGGGCGTCGGCCGAATGGACCAGCCTGCGGAATCGGATTGCCTCCATGCCGCGCCCGGTGTTCCCGCTTGGTGGACGCGATGTCGTCGCGGCGGGCCAGCCGCCCGGGCCGGCGGTCGGGGCAATCCTGCGCCAGGTGCGTGGTTGGTGGCTGAAACGTGGCTGCGTGGACGACATAGCGTCCTGCCGCGGCGAACTTCTGCGGCGCGTGCGGGAAAGCGACCCGAGCACGATCGGATCGGCGCATCCGATCTGAATCGGGCCGACTGTTGCAAGACCGGGATATGTTCTTCGCCTCCGTTTGCGAAGAACCGGCCCGGGACCCTTGCGCCCACCGCCATAGACGGCAAAATCCCTCGAAACAGGTGGATCCTCATGCCCGAAATCGACATCTACACGCAGCCCTGGTGTCCCTATTGCGCCCGCGCGGTGCACATCCTGACCACCAAGGGCGTTGAATACCGCGAAATCGATGCCCCAAATGGGTCGAAGGAGCGGGAGGAGGCGATCCGCCGATCCGGCGGAAGTTCGACGGTGCCGCAGATCTTTATCGGCGGACAGCATATCGGTGGGTGCGACGATCTGGTCGCGTTGGACCGGGCCGGCAAGCTCGATCCGCTGTTGCGGGCTGGCTAGGCCGCGCGTGCGCACGAAGACGCACATCGCGCGTGCGCACGAAGGCGCACATCGCGCGTGCGCACGAAGACGCATATGAAGTCTCACCGGGCGCGTCGGGCCGAACCGGCGCCATGTCGGTTGATGCCGAGGAAATGTCTGTCGAGGAAATGTCTGGCCGTCCCTCGCGGGGACTGTCAGACTGGACCATCGGGGCGCTGCCAGGGCCTATTTCAGCAGGATAAGGGATGATCCACTACCAGTTGCGGTGCGGCCAGAACCATGAATTCGATGGCTGGTTCAAGGACAGCACGACGTTCGAGCGTCAGGCCAAGCGCGGCCTGGTCGAATGCCCCATTTGCGGGGACGTGAAGGTCGACCGCGCACTGATGGCCCCCGCCGTTTCCACCCGCAACGCACCGCGCGCCCAGGAAGAAGCGTCGGCGCCCGAACCGGTGGCATCGCCGCCCGCGCAAATTGCTCCGCCCCAGGAAGGACCATGGGCAGCGAATGCGCCGATGCCAGCCCGGATGGTGGCGATGCTCCAACGGATTCGCGCGGAAGTGGAAAAGAATTGCGACTATGTCGGGCCGTCTTTCGCCGAGGAAGCCCGCAAAATACACCACGGTGAAAGCGAAAAGCGCGGCATTTATGGCGAAACCACGCCAGAGGAAGCCGAGGCGCTGTCTGACGAAGGGATCGAGGTATCCCGCGTTCCCTGGGTGCCGCGCGCCGACGGGTAATCCGATCGCCCTAACCACTGGCCTAGGGATGGCCGCTGTGATTGCCAGCGCAGCGAGGCAATCCAGGGGCCGGGCACGATCGATCCTGTCGCCTGCCCTGGATCGCTTCGCTTCGCTCTCAATGGCAACGAGCGTTGTCGCCGTGGGTCACGGTTCCGTCAGTTGGTATGATCCGATCGGCAATCGCGCCGCATCAACGCGCGGGTTGCCCTATCGGCGCCGCTCGACCCGGATACCGGTGCGAGACCTCCGCCAGCAATGTCCAGATCCGTTCGGGCTGCATGGGAACGCTGGGGTCGTTGATCAACCTGTCAAGCTCATCGAGTGTCCGGGCGATTTCGAATTCGGTCATGCGGGGTGCTCCAGCTCCATGCCGGCCATTTGATTGGCTGAAAATGGCAATCGCGGGGCGAAAGCGCGGCATCACCATGGAATCGCGCAACAGCAGCCGTTGCGCGGTTCGGTTCATGCCCCTGGGCGCGCCGGTCGATGGGTCCGTCGGCTAGGGTCAGATCGACGACAGGATCGCCGGCGCCAATGCTTGCTCCTTGGCGGCCTGGTGGCTTGGGTTGCGGAAGCGTATTTCGCCCCCCACGGCGGCATCCGCGGCGGGCAAGTCAAACAATTCCACCCGAGACGCGACGGATACGGCGACGACGGACCGAGCCACCTTGTCCGTCAGAAACTGTCGGGTCTCGGCTTCCAGAGCCGGTTCCTGGCGCAATCGGCGCCACTCCGCGCGGTCGGTATCCTCGACGAACATGGCCAGGATCCCCGGCCGTTCGCCGGACAGACGATCGGCGGTGATCGCTTCCATGCGCCGGCGAATCGCGGCGGGCACGCCGTTTTCAGACGCCGAACGGGCCGCCATCACGAACACGCTGTTCTCGGCGGCGGTCACGGCCAGATGGGCCTCTGGCCCGAATTGCTGGCGTAGCGAGGTCAGCAGACCCGACTCATCCGCCTGCGCTCCGGCCAGCAACAACGGGTCGAGCCGCAAGACGATCGCTTCGTCATGATCCTGACGCGTACGCGATTCGAGCAGGCTGCGAATCCGGCCATGCAAAACCGCCAGCTTGTCGCCATCGCTCGGCTTTCCGGTCAGGCCACCCCGCAGGCCCTGCGGCAAGGTCATCTTCAGGATGTAGCGGCCCGGGTGCCCGGACAGCCAGGTCTGCAAATCGGGGTCGATGCGATCGGCCAGACGAAACCAGGCGCCGCGATGCACCCCCCGTCCGTCCTCCGCCGAGACAACGTCGCAGGCGATCTCTGCTTCCACCCCATCACGCGACAACAGCAGGTCGTAGCTGGCGTCGTGTTCCAGCCCCGCGAAGGTGACGTCGAACCCGCGTGATTTTTGCAGTTCGGCCGTATGCATCTGATGAAACAGCGGGATCAGGGTCGCATCGCCGGACAGTGCCTGGTGCAGCACGCGTTCCACGCCACGACGCAGCGTACCCACTCGCGGGGCTGCCAGTCCGGCTATTCTGCCGGCCAGCGCGCCCAACCGACGCTCCGCCGCCGTCGGGTCACGTCGCAAGGGCCGGCGCAGACGTTCGATCGCCAGTTCGACCGCGTGGTGCTGACGCAACGCGATCCCGGCACGCGGGCCGGATGCCGCCATGTCGCGGATTTCCGTCAGCCGCCTGGCCCAGGCGGCATTGCCGACCAAAGCAACGAAAGCGTTCAGGTCTCGGGGCGAAGTCATGAGCTTGGAGATATGCATTGTGCGGTTCATCGGTCTGGGAAACCGCATTGAGGGGGTTTTATTTCCGACCGTCAAGCTTGGTTATTCGGCCGACCGGTACGGGGTCTGGTGAACGCCGGTGTTGGATCCCGGCGCGTGGGACCGATCCCACGCCCACGCACGCGCCTGGGGATCGGAGATTCGAGGGAGTCTCATGGGCATAAGACGGGCGGCTCACGCTCCGGCGCGTCGGCCGCACGGGATCACCGACCGTGAGGTCAGTTGCGCGGCAGCCGCACCGTCATGGGCGCATCCGGGTTCTGGGCGCGATGGCGCAGCAGATGATCGGCCAGGACGCAGGCCACCATCGCCTCTCCCACCGGGACGGCGCGAATGCCGACGCAGGGGTCGTGGCGACCTTTGGTGCTGATGTCGATGTCCTGACCGTTCTTGTCCACCGACTGGCGCGACGTCAGGATGGAGCTGGTCGGCTTCACGGCGAAGCGTGCCACGACCGGTTGGCCGGTGGAAATGCCGCCCAGAATGCCGCCGGCATGATTGGACCCGAACAGGACCTGACTGTCCCGCATCCGCATTTCGTCGGCATTGGCTTCGCCGGTCAGTTCCGCGGCGGCGAAACCGTCGCCGATCTCCACGCCTTTGACGGCGTTGATCGACATCAGGGCGGCCGCCAGGTCGGCGTCGAGCTTGCCGTAGATCGGCGCGCCAAGACCGGGAGGCAAACCGTCCGCCTCGATCTCGATAACCGCACCGACAGACGAGCCGGATTTCCGCACCCCCGCCAGATAGGTCTCCCATTGCTGGGCCATCACCGGATCCGGACAGAAAAACGGATTGTCGCCGACGGTATCCCAGTCCCAGCGGCTGCGATCGACCCGGTGCGGCCCGATCTGGACCAGGGCGCCGCGGATGCGGACCGCCGAACCAAGAACCAGGCGTGCCACGGCGCCCGCGGCGACCCGCATGGCGGTCTCCCGGGCCGAGGATCGCCCGCCGCCACGATAGTCGCGGATGCCGTATTTCAGCTCATAGGTCAGATCCGCGTGGCCGGGGCGGAACTGCGCGGCAATGGTGGAATAGTCGCGGGAGCGCTGATCGACATTGTCGATGATCATGGCGATCGGCGTGCCAGTCGTCATCCCGTCGAATACGCCGGACAGGATGCGAATTTCGTCCGGTTCCTGGCGCTGGGTGGTGAATTTCGACTGGCCGGGCCGGCGCCGGTCGAGCCAGGGCTGGATATCGGCCTCGGTCAGCGGCAGCCGCGGCGGGCACCCATCGACGACGCAGCCGATGGCGGGTCCGTGGCTCTCGCCCCAGGTGGTGAAGCGGAACAGATGGCCGAAGCTGTTATGGCTCATTGGATCGGCCTGCGTTGCCGGTTCGGCCGAGGCCCGCGGGCAACCGATCCATTGGGGTAGATCTGTCGTGCATGGGTAGACCCGCCCTGCCTCAGGGCTCGACGATCGCGATGTCCGGCGCTTCCGGGTTCTTCATGCCGACGACGTGATAGCCGCAATCGACATGATGCACCTCTCCGGTCACGCCGGATGCCAGGTCGGACAACAGGTAAAGGCCGGCGCCGCCCACCTCCTCGATCGTCACGTTCCGCTGCATCGGCGAATTGAGCTGGTTCCATCGCAGGATGTAGCGGAAATCGCCGATTCCCGAAGCCGCGAGCGTCTTGATGGGGCCAGCGCTGATGCCGTTCACGCGGATCCCGTCGCCGCCAAGATCGGCCGCGAGGTAGCGCACCGATGCCTCCAGCGCCGCTTTCGCGACCCCCATGATGTTGTAATGCGGCACCCAGCGTTCCGCGCCGAGATAGGTCAGGGTCAGCAGGCTGCCGCCGGGACGCATCATCGGCACCGCGCGTTGGCAAACGGCGGTGAAAGAATAGCAAGATATGTCAAGTGCTTGCAGGAACGCGGCACGGGGCGTGTCCAGATACCGGCCGCGCAGATAGGCCTTGTCCGCGAAACCGATCGCATGCACCAGGAAGTCCAGCCCGTCCCACCGTTCCCGCAGCGCCTGGAAGGCGGCATCGATGCTGGCCTCGTCGCCGACATCGCATGGCAACACAAGATCGGACCCGACCGAGGCCGCCAGCGGACGCACCCGCCGTTCCAGCGAATCGCCCAGAAACGTAAATGCCAGTTCGGCACCTTGCGCGGCACAGGCTTCGGCTATGCCCCAACCGAGGGAGCGATCGTTCGCAACTCCCATGATCAGGCCTCGCTTGCCTTGCATCAGCGAGCCTTTGACCGGGAGAGCGGCGGGGGCACTGGCGGCCATGATAATCCTCTGAATCGCTATAGCAGGCGATGTCTACTGCATCCCCGTGGTGGCACAGGCAGACAGGTGGGGGCAAGAGGCTGTCTCACGCCAAATCCGCCGGTCGGGACCCAGGCGCGCAATCCCACGGCGCGCGCGGGGTTTCACCGGTGGCGTCCGACCGCTGTCCTTTGCGAGTCCGCCCCGACACGGCTATGTGGGCGGAGCGCCCCCGGGCGAACTCCCGTCAAGCCGTCCAAGGCGGGCCCCCCAGCAAGCGAGTTGATCATCCCAATGTCCGACCCAGCACGCATCCCAGCCGATCCCTTCGGCCAGTTCACGCAGTGGATGGCGGACGCCGAAGCCAGCGAACCGTCCGATGCCAATGCGATGACGGTGGTAACGGTGGACGCCGATGGCAGACCATCCGCGCGCATCCTGCTGCTGAAAGGCGCCGACACCGGCGGTTTCGTCTTCTACACCAACAAACAGAGCCGCAAGTCGGGCGATCTTACGGTCAATGCGCACACCGCGCTGTTGTTCCATTGGAAATCGCTGGCTCGGCAAGTAAGAATCGAAGGCACCGTCACCGATGCCACCGAGGCCGAAGCCGATGCCTATTTCGCCAGCCGCCATCGGATTTCGCGCCTGGGGGCCTGGGCCTCGGACCAGTCCCGCCCCCTGCCCGAGCGCGGCCTGCTGGAACGCAGGCTGGCTGAATTCGAGGCTCGCTATCCAGGCCCGGACGTGCCGCGGCCGCCGCATTGGTCCGGCTATCGGGTGACGCCGCATCATTTCGAATTCTGGCAGGACATGCCCTATCGCCTGCACGATCGAACCATCTACGATCGGCGGCCGGACGGGACCTGGTCCACTGGCAAATTGTTCCCGTAACCCGGTGACCATCCCAGCCGAACAGACCGAGGTCGCGGCGTTCCTGCATCGACTGGCCGGCATCGATCCGATCGAGACCCATATCTCGCTGGTCTATATCGGCGCCGACACGGTCTGGAAGCTGAAGAAGGCGGTGCGCCTGTCGTTCCTGGATTTCACCCGGCTGGACGACCGCCTGCATTTCATCGAACGCGAGCTTGCCATCAATCAGGCCGCCGCCCCGGGGCTGTATCGGGACGTGGCGCCGATCCGACGCACCCCCGACGGCGGCCTGACACTCGACGGACCGGACAATTTCCCCGTGGTGGATTGGGTGCTGCGGATGTCGCCGATCCAGCCCGGCGACTTTCTGCCGGACGTGGCCGCGCAGGGTCGTCTCGATCCGCCATTGCTGGACGCCCTCGGCGACGCGATCGCCGCCTACCACGCCGCCCTTCCGCCGCTGTGCGACGTGCTGCCCGACATGCGCCTGACCGTTATCGGCAATGCTCGCGCCGCCCGCGATACCAACTTGCCCACCGAGACCATCGGCCAATGGGAGTCGGCGGCATCGGCGGCACTGGACCGGCTGACGGGCTGGGATACCGCGCGATCCGCCGCCGGGTTCGTCCGCCGCGGTCACGGCGACCTGCATCTGGGCAATCTCTGCCTGTGGCAGGGCCGCCCCGTCCCGTTCGACGCGCTGGAATTCGATGAGCGCCTGGCCACCACCGATATCGGCTACGACTTGGCGTTCCTGCTCATGGATCTCGACGTTCGGGTCGCCCGATCCGCCGCCAATCGGGTGCTGAACCGCTATATCGCGCGCTCGGCCGATGTCGGCCTGCTGCGCGGGCTGCCGGTGTTTCTGTCGATGCGCGCCCTGATCCGAGCACACGTGGACGCGCGCGCCGGTCATTCCGACTCAGCTTCCCGCTACCTTGCCGCGTCCCTGGCCTATCTGTCCCCGCCTTCCCCGATTGTGGTCGCGGTCGGCGGATTGCCCGGCGCCGGAAAATCGACGCTGGCCCGCCTGCTGGCGCCGGACCTGGGCGCCGCACCCGGGGCACTGATCATCCGCAGCGACGAAATCCGCAAACGCCAGGCCGGGGTTCCGCCGGAACAGCGCCTGCCGCCGTCCGCCTACGGCCCGGACGCGAGCCGCGCGGTCTTCGCTGAATTGGCCGAGATGGTCGCAACGGCCGCAAGCGCGGGCCACGCCGTCATCGCCGATGCAACCTTCATGGACCCTGGACACCGGTCGATGGTCGCGGCGGCGGCTCGCCTTGCCGGCGCACCGTTCGTTGGCTTGTGGCTGGAAGCGCCGCTGGCCGAACTGGAACGCCGCGTCGCCGCCCGCGTCGGAGATGCGTCGGACGCCACGGTCGACGTGCTGCGATCGGCGGCGCGCCGGGACCCTGGGCCAACCGTCTGGCGTGGACCCGACCCGCTTGGGACCACCCCGCATGGAACCACCCCGCATGGAACCGGCTCACATGGGGCGGGCTCACATGGGACGGGCTCACATGGGGCGGCCTCACATGGGGCGGGCTGGCACCGGATCGATGCCACCAACATGATGGCCGCCCGGGACTTGGCAACCGCCACACTGCGGCCCCATGTTGTGTTGTGCGAGGAATGCAAACCTGTGTTGCACAACGAGGCCCCCTTCGAGAGGAGCTGACCATGGCCATACGAAAGCTGCTGCTCCCCCTGACCGGCACCGCCGCCGGGGAGTCCGCGATGACCACCGCGCTGATGATCGCGCGACGCTGGAACGCGCATGTCACCGCCCTGCATGTGCGGGTGGACAGCCGCGACGTGGCGCCTCTGGCCGGTGAGGGCCTGTCCGGCGCAATGATCGAAGAAATGATGTCGGCGACCGAAAAGGAGAGCAGCGATCGGGCCCACGCCGTGCGGTCGATGTTCGAGCGTTTCGTCTCCAGTCAGAATATCGCGGTCGCCGAGGCGCGGTTCGGTTTGGATCATGCCACGGCGAGTTTCGCCGCCGTCACCGGGCGAGAGGAAGACATCGTCGCCCAACAGGCCCGCCTGGCGGACCTGACCGTGGTCCCACATCCCGATGCGGGAGAGGACGTATCGTCCTCCGACGCCTTGCACGCCGTGCTGTTCGATTCGGGCAGGCCGGTCCTGGTCGCCCCGCAGGTGACGCCGACCAGCATCGGCACCCGCGTGTGCCTTGCCTGGAACGGCACCGCCGAATCGGCGTCCTCCGTGCTGGCCGCCATGCCGTGGATGCAGCATGCCGAGGGCGTGCGCATCCTGTCCGCGGAAGGCTACCAGCGGCGCGGTCCCGGCGCCCCCGACCTGGCGTCCTATCTGGCGCTGCATGGCGTCAACGCGGACATCGTGATGTTCCGCTCGGTCGGCGGCAGCGTCGGCGGCGGTCTGCTGGCGGCATGCAAGGAGTTTGGCTGCGATCTGCTGTCGATGGGGGCCTACTCGCATTCCCGCCTGCGCCAGTTGATCCTGGGCGGCGTGACGCGGCATGTGCTGGAGAACGCGACCCTGCCGGTGATGATGAACCGCTGACGACCCCGATCCAACCGAGGCGGCGCGCAGGCCGGGCAGGCAGGAGGCCGGCGGACGGTCGCGCCTCGGTTGTAGCCATCCCGTGTGATCGCCGCCCCTGGCGTACGCGCGTCAATGATTTCTAAACCTATGCGGGACTATAGGAAGGGCCTTCCATCAGGAACACCTTCGGATGTCCCTCGTGCCATATCTCGTTGCGTTGGCCCCGGCGATCCTGCTGATCGGCTTGCTGTCTACCCGCCTGGCGTTGCGTCGGGCGTCGCCTTCCCAGGCGCCAGACGCCAAGCCCGCCATGCGGGAACCGACGGCATATCCAAGGTCGAACACACCACCGGGATCAACGGAAACCGTCGACATTGAAGCCGAGTTGCGCGCCATTATCGGGCGGCTGGAGCCGGCGGCGCGAGCCAACCTGACGAATCTGCGTTACGCATTCCGCCAGGCGGGTTTGGTGCGGGTGGATGCGGCTGTGTTGCATGACGTCCTGACAACAATCGTGGCAACCGCCATCCGCTCCCGCTACGGCGGTCAGGTCCTTCTGACCGCCCGTCCGCTCGGCCGCTGGGTTGAAATCGCGGTGACCGATGATGGACCCATTCGGCGCCGAGCAAGTCACCACGAGCAACTTGACGATGCACGCATGGAGGCCGCGTCGCACGGATGGCTGTTTACGGCCGATATCCAGCCCGACTTCGGCACGACCGTATCCATCCGTCTGCCCGCCGCGGAAACCGCCTTGCGGTTGGATCAGATGATGACGGCGCCCCATCACGACAACCGAACCGGCGAACTGGTGGTGGCCCAGGACTGACCCGGCCGCGTGTCCTGGCCGAACCTGTCCGGATCGGGGTAAAGTGGCGGTCCACGATCCGGACAGGCAGGCTACCGATGGACGACGCCCGCGCACGCAACCCGCTTTTTGGCCCCAATCGCTTCAAGCTGGGCATATTCAGTGCGAATTGCGATGGTGGGCTGACCATGAGCCTGGTCCCCGAACGCTGGAAGGCGAACTGGGATGATATCGTCGCGATGTCGCAACTCGCCGACGACGCGGGGATCGAGTTCATTCTGCCAGTCGCCAAGTGGCGCGGCTATCAGGGCAAGGCCAATGTCTACGGCAAGTCCTATGAAACATTGACGCATGGCGCGGCCCTGGGCGCCCTGACCAAGCGGATCGCGATTTTCTCCACCGTGCATGTGCCGCTGATCACGCCGGCGTTCGGCGCCAAGGCGATCGCCACCATCGATCATGTCAGTCACGGGCGGGCCGGCCTGAACATCGTATGCGGCTGGAACCAGGACGAATTCGACCTGCACGGCGTATCAATCGACCCGGAGACCCGTTACGATCACGGGCTGGAATGGTTCCAGGTCTGGTCGAAGCTGCTGCAAGGCGGCCCGGAATTCGACTGGGATGGCAAGTTCTTCAAGCTGAAGCGACTCAGCACCGACCCGGTATCGATCCAACGCCCATGGCCGCCGGTGATGTCGGCGGGATTCTCCCCCCGCGGTCGCGATTTCGCGGCCCAGGCGGCGGACGTGCTGTTCCTGAACGTGACCGAACTGGACCAAGTGCCGTCGCTTCTGGCCAATGTGGCAGACCATATGGGGCGGCATAACCGGACGATTTCGGTGTTCACGATGGGCCATGTGGTGTGCCGCCCGACGCGAAGGGAAGCCGAAGACTATTTCCACCATTTCGCCGAGGAACTGGCCGACGTCGAGGGACAGGCCTATTACCGCCGCAACCGCGGCGCCACGGTCCCGGACGGCGCGGCGCAAATCGCGCGACCGTTCGAGAACCGCTTCACCCGCGGCAGCACGAATCGTTATGATGGGGCCTACCCGGGATCGTACCCGTTCGTCGGCTCCCCCGACGATGTGGCCGAGGAAATGGCCCGCATGAGTGCCACCGGCCTGGCGGGATGCACCGTCGCCTTCGTCGATTACCTGAAGGAAATCCCCTATTTTGTGCAGGAAGTGCTGCCCCGGCTGGAACGGCTGGGGCTGCGCCAACCGGACTTATAGGGTTTCGATCTCCATCGGAAACGGCGCATCCGGATCGTCCAGCTTCAACAGATGGTAGACGTTGAAACGATAGGCCGGCCCCAGTGACACTTCCGGGGGCGTGAAGGGAAACGCCAGGTTGCCGGCGGTCGAGAGCCGACCCTGATATCCGTAATGCAGCAGATATTGCTTGCAGGTGCGCACGACTTCCGACGCGCGTTCCCGCGTGGGGGCGATGCATTCGCCCATGATGAAGACCTCTCCGGGCGGCGCCTCGTTTTCCGGCACCACCATGCGAACGCCGTCGACGCCGTAGACGCGGAATCGCAGGGTGTAGTCCTCCGGCTGATCCTCGCAGACCAGGTCGCGCACCAGGTCGGACAGCTTGGAGACGATGTCCTTCGATTGCGCGATGAAGCGCGGGTCGGCGGCACCGGCCAGCAGGACCGCGCGTTCGCCGATCTTGATGGCGCCTTCCATCTTGATGGTGAGCTGGGTCGTATCGTGCCACAGGGCGCCGCTGACCCGGGCACGCCGGTCGTCCACCGCGACGTAGCTGGCATTCGACAGGTCCAGCGCGCCTTCCGGTTCATGCACGATGAACGGGTCGGATTGTTCGTACATGCTGTGCGCGGCGACCGAGGTCGGGGTCGCGCGCCGGTCCGGGTTCATGCTTTCGAGAACAAAACCCTCATCGTCCAGTTCCGCCAGGATCGCATCGCGCCCGCCGGGGACGCAGCACAGGGACGCGCATTCGATGATCTTGGCCATGTGCACGCTGAGCCCGGTGGGGAAGCCCAGCATCGTCGGCAGCGATGCAAAGATGGCCGTATCGCAGGCGCGTCCGGCGATGATGACATCGACGTCCGCGGCCAGAGCGCGTCGGAAACTGCTCATGCCCATCTGGCCGACGATATTGGCGGCGTTGACGATGTCGTCGTCCGTCAGCGGCGGCATGTCGTCCAGGCCGATGATGCGGCCGGCTTTGGATGCTTCCAGCAGCATCGGTCGCGGCATATCGGCGCGGATCACGGCCATGCGGAAGGACAGACCGTCCGCGCGGGCGATGTCGCGCATCATCTCGACCGTCGCGTCCAGATGCGCCGCCGCGCCGGCCGATCCGGCCGAACCGATGACCAACGGAATATCCAGCGATCGTGCGCCATGCAGCACCTTGCGCAGGTCACGCCGGGTGGCCTCGGGGGAGGTCGCCATCTCCCCCTTGCCCAGATAGGTGGGGCCGATATCGATGGAGCCCATGTCGCAGCCGATCAGGTCCGGCTTGCGGGCGAGCCCGGCGTTGAAGGCCGGCGTCGGAATGCCGTAGCCCAACTGGCCCGAGGCGCCGAGGAAGCGCATCGGACGGCGATTGCGGCGGATTTCCGCCAGGATGCGGCCGGAGGCGCTCATATCTCGATCCCCAGCAAGGGCGCGTGCTGTTGGGCGCCATAGACGTCGAAATCGCCGGGATCGCCGGCCATGATTTTCCTGGCGAGCACGACCTTGATGGCGCGTCCGACGGGATAGGGGATGATGGTGACTTCCTCCGGCGGCACGCGGTAGAGGCGGCCGATGGTCTCGGCGGTCAGCGCGGGCGATTGCGCGACGCGTTGGTAGTCAGTGTCGGAGGCGAACATCACGTCGAGCGTCAGGCGCCTTGGGCCGGCGTTCTTGCTGCGGATGACCTGGGCGATTTCGGACAGTTTCATGGGTGAGGTTCGCTATTGGTTGGCAGTGTGGGTGTGCAGTTGATCGAGGGACTAATGACTATGCCCCAGCGTCGTTGGCTTGGGAGAGCAATGCTCCCACGACCCGCCGTGTCTCTTCCGACCCGAGAGCCCGGCGCAAAGCCTCCACGAACATCTGCTCATTTTGAACATCGATTTGTACCGGTACCGCGGCACCTTGAAGGCGCCCAGGGTACAATTCTGGTGGCTGTAGGTATTCCAGAAGTCTATATGTGTAATTGTCCAATGCGGGAACTCGTAGTGACAATCTCAGCGCTCGAGTGAAATCATCGAACATAGTGTGGAAGTGATCGTTCTCTACCCATCCTTCCAACCGTCCGTTCGTCTGCTTGGTCAATGCCTCCGCCTGCTCTCTCAAAATGGCGTGAGGGGTCTTGACCCCCGTCACATCGGGCAGGCTCCAAAAGCTCTCACTCATCCCACGCCTCCACTTCAATGTTTAATCTTAGCATTACCGGGAGGTGATCGGAATGTCCGTCCTGCCCCGCCTGGTGGTTCAGGATCGGTTTGCCGCCCACATGCGATATGATGACGACATCGCCAGGGCGGTAGCGGCCGAGCAAATCGGGACGCAGCAGAATCTGGTCGAACAAATGCCAAAACTGGGCCACCACCCCAGAGCCAGCATGAAAATAAGATCCCGGAGGCCCCTCCGACTCGTCACCCAGCCGGCTCCACAGCGGGTTGTAGAAATAGTCCCAGCTTGTGCCCCGCACCGTCCGAGGCAATCGGCGGGCAATGTCCTTATCCATCATGGCATGCATTCCGTCAGCGGCGAGCATCGCGTTCTCGAACGGGTTCAAGTTGAAATCGCCCAATACGACGGTGTTCTGGTGGCCCGCCTTTGCTTCTGCATCCCCGATATCGACCCGCAATTGTCGCACCACATATTCACGGTCCCCATTCTCGCCATGCAATCTGCTCGCCAGATGCACCGCCACCAACAGTAGCGGAATGCCGATCGGCGGCTTGATGTGCCAGATCGCATAGCGTCGGGCATCCAGGAATGGTTTCCAGAACCGACCGGGGACGCGCGAAAAGAACCGTACGATCGAGGGCGCCGGTCCTCGCACTTCCCGCATCCGGGCAGGACCGCGGCGGTCGAACCGCTCCCCAAGCCTGACCGACGGAATATCGCACTCTGCCAGCACCAGGATATCGACGTCATACTCGCAGCACAGTGCTGCAATCACATCCGCGGAAGCCTGCCTCCCGGTATTCCAGAACATCAGAACGCTCACAGGATCACGCCACCAGTTCCGTTGCCTTCCCGCGCGACGCGGCGGTCGAACCGGACGCGCAAGTGCGTGGTAACCGCAACTTCATGACGCGCTACCCATTCGGAAATCGCCTCCCGTGCCAACCGATAATATCAGCCGCACAGCGATCCGGCACAATGTCGCAGATATTGTGGGGCAATCCCGCATAGGTGATCAGGTCGCAATCCGGAATGCGCTTCTGCATTTCCAGATAGTCCCCGCCATGACCCACGGTTTCAGCCCCCGGCGCCACCAGCAGAGTCGGGCACGCGATCCGGGACAAGTCGTCCATCCACCACTGCGACGCCATCAGCCCGACGAACCGCACGATATAGGCATCGTCGTTCTTCCCGGCTTCATCCAGGAACCACGCGACATTGCCCGGATCGTGCCCGGGCGGAAACCGGTCCGCGAAGGTGGCGGCCAGAAAACCCCGCAATCCCTCGCGCGCGACACGTGGCAGCCAGGTATTGGCCTGCGAATTCCTCAACCCGGGTGTCGAGCCGAACAGGATCAGCGACCGCACCCTCTCTGGCGCATGCATCGCCAAGACCTGCGCCAGATACCCACCAGCCGAATTTCCGACGATGTGGATCGGTTCGTGGATACCCAAATGATCCAACAAGTCCCGGACATCCTGCACTAGCCGATCCAAGGTCAGCGGCGAGTCCGGTGGCGGCACCTGGGATTCGCCATGGCCGCGCAGATCCAGACGGATCACCCCGAAAGGCCGCGACAGCGGCGGCACCATCGCACACCAGCGCTTCGCCGATCCCATCGCCGCGTGCAGCACCAACAACGGGACCGTTGGCTTCCAGCGATCCGTGTAGTCGTCGATATGGCGGGCAAGGCGGATGCCATCCGCGGCTTGGACATACGCCGCCATTCCCCGCTCCCTCCGCGCGTCGGAGCGAAGCTTACCAGATCGGCCGCGACGCACCTACAGACGGTGCAACTGGCGCGCCTTATCCAACCGCCACCGGCACCCGCCCCGTGGCCGCGACAGGTGCGCCGGTCAGACCATAGACCCCCCTCTCCCCCGGCAGCGGCGCAAACCGGTTGGTGATCCCAAGGACCGTTTCCGCGCCACCGAGATAAAGCAACCCGTCCGGCGGCATCAAGGTGGCAATCGCCTCCAGGACCCGGGCCTTGGTGGGTTGATCGAAGTAGATCAGAACGTTGCGGCAAAAGACCACGTCGAACTTGCCGAGTGAGCGCAGTTCGGACAGCAGGTTCCACTCCTTGAACTGCACCATCGCGCGAATGGGATCCACCACGCGCCAGTTGGTATCCTCCTTCTTGAAGTATTTCATCAGCATATGCACCGGCAACCCGCGCTGGACTTCGAATTGCGTGTACAGTCCTTCCCGGGCGCGGATCAGTTGTTCACGGGAGATGTCCGTGCCGACGATCTCCACCCTGCGATTGCCGACGACCATTGGGCTTTCGGCCAGGATCATGCTCAGGGAGTAGGCTTCCTGGCCCGAGGACGACGCCGCCGACCAGACGCGCAGACCGGCCCCGGGTGGGCGCGCGGCGATCAATCGCGGCAGCGCCTGGGATCGGAAATGCAGGAACGGCTTGTCGTCGCGAAAGAAGAAGCTCTCATTGGTGGTCATCGCATCGACAACGTCACGAACCAGCGGCTCCGCCCCCGGTTTCTTCAGCCGGTCGGCGAGAGCGTTCAGATCCGGCAGTTTCTCGCGCTTCAGGATGCCGGACAGGCGCGTTTCCAGCAGATAGATCTTGTCCTGGCCAATCACCAGTCCGGATTTGGCCTTCAACAAGCCCGCCAGGCTGTCGAAGGAATGGCCGGTAAGGGGAGCGCTCATGGTCGTACCATCCGCAACATGTCGAGTATCTTGGGCGCAATACGAGGCAGCGGCAGCACCGCGTGACACAGGCCCGCCTGGGCCACCGCGCCGGGCATGCCCCATACGACGCTGGTGCTTTCATCCTGCGCAATCGCGGTTCCGCCAGCGTCGATCACCTGGCGCGTGCCGGCCAGCCCGTCATGGCCCATCCCGGTCAGCATCGTGACCAACACGCGCCCCTCGCACACGGTGGTTGCGCTGCGCAGCATGGGATCGACCGAGGGCCGGCAGAAATTCTCGGGCGGATCGGATGTCAATCGCGCGCGCATCGTCCCCTTGCTCCCCTCGATCAGAAGGTGTCGGTCGCCCGGCGCAAGATAGATGCGCCCGTTGACCAGCGGCTCCCCATCCCGCGCCTCGGCGCAGGGCAGGCCACCGAGCTTGGTGATATGTTCCGCCAGGATCGGCGTAAACGTTGCAGGCATGTGCTGAGTGAGCACCACCGGAACCGTGACCGTGCGACCGAGCCCCTGGACCAGCGTGAACAGCGCCTGGGGCCCGCCGGTGGAACTGCCGATTGCCAGCAGGCGCGCCGGCAGCATGGATGCCGCCCGCAAGACAGCGGGCGGAGACGACCCGGTCGCGGGCTTTTCCGACCGGCGGCGCATGCGGGCCAGGCCCTTCACCTTCTCCAGGATTTCGCGGCGAAACGCATCATCGCCGGCGGTCCCTATGGAAGACGGCTTCGGGACGTAATCGGCGGCCCCCAGCCGCAGGGCACGCAGGGCGATATCCGCGCCGCGCGTGGTCAAGGTCGATGCCATGATGACACGCAAGGTCGGATCGGCGCGCAGCAGCAGCGGCAGGGCCGCCATGCCATCGAGCACCGGCATCTCGATGTCGAGGACGACGACATCCACCTGCGTACGCCGCAGTTCCTCGATCGCCGCGCGTCCGTTGGCGACCTTGGCCACGACCTTCACGCCTGGATCGGACTCGAGCATCCGTGCGATTGCGCCGCGGATCGCCATCGAGTCGTCACAGATCATGACGCGCGCGACCGTCGCGCTCGCCTGAGACGGAGCAATCCGCGTAAGGACCGTCACAGCAGCCCGACCTGGGAGAATTTCCCCATCAGGATCTCCTCATCGAACGGCTTCATGATGTATTCCTGAGCGCCGCTCTCGATCGCCTGGGCAATGTGGTTCATGTCGTTTTCGGTCGTGCAGAAGACGACGGGCGGATTGCCGGGGCCGAATTCGCCGCGCAATTGGCGCAGGAAGGTGATCCCATCCATCACCGGCATGTTCCAATCCAGCAGGACGCAATCCGGCAACGCCTCGCGGCAGGCGATCAGTGCCTGTTGTCCGTCGGCCGCCTCCACGACCGCGAACCCGTTGGATTCCAGGATCCGGCGCGCGACCTTGCGCACGACCCGGCTGTCGTCGACGATAAGGCAGGTGCGGCCAGAACTCATGGCTCACCCCGCTTCCGACATATTGAGCACGCGTCCGACGTCCAGCACCACCAGCAGGCGGCCATCCAGGCGATAGATGCCGGTGCTGAACTCCGCCCACCCCTTGGCCAGGGTCGGCGGATTGCGCTCGAAGGCGCTGGCTTTCAGGCTCATGACTTCGGAAACACTGTCGACCAGCAGGGCGTAGAGTTCGCCCCCCTGTTCGGCCACCACCGACATGCGCTTCTGGCCCGCGGGGGGCGGGGGCAGACGCAGGCGGCGGCGCAGGTCGATCGCGGTGACGATACGCCCGCGCAGGTTCAGGCTGCCGGCGATTTCCGGCGGGGCCAGCGGGATGCGGGTGATCACCTGCTCGCCCAGGATATCGCGCACGGCCAGGACCGGCACGCCGCAGAGTTGGTCCGCGACGGTCAGGGTGACAAAAACCTGTTCCTCGTCGGTCGCGGCCTCGGGCCGCTCCATGACATCAGTGGACATGATGAATTCCTTTTGATGGCTTCCTTCGGATCGGATCAGGCGGCGACTGGTTCGGCCAGGCATTCGCGTAGGCTGGCGACCAGGGCATCGCGCTGCGATTTGGGCACGTAGTCGGTGAATCCGGCATCGCGACCGGCCTCGACATGGCGCGGCTCGGTGTGAGAGGTCAGGGCGATCAGCGGCAGTTCCGCCCATATCCCGCCGGACCGGACGGTCTGGGCAAAGGCGATCCCATCCATCTCCGGCATTTCGATATCGGATACGATCGCATCGAACATCGTGCCCGCTTCACGCATCCGCAGGGCTTCGGCCCCGCTGGAAGCCGAGGAGACACGGAATCCCGCCGCGCTCAGGCTGGGGATGATCAGTTGACGGAAGAAGTCGTTATCTTCCACCACCAGCACCCGCGCGGACTGCGAGGTTCGCCCCTGTTCGGCCCCCTGGAACCAGTCCTGCCACGCCTGCATCAACCAATATCCGGTATCCAGCACATCCGTCGCGTGGCCGGCGATGACGGCCGAACCCAACAGTCCGGGCCGAGAGCCGGACAGCTCGATCTCCAACCGGTCCTCCACCACGTCGACGATTTCATCGACCATCAAGCCCATCGTCCGCTCGCCATCCGCGAACACCAGAAGCGGCTGGCTGGGCTTGTCCGTTGCCGGCGTGCCGCCGATGGAGATCAGCGGCATCAGCTTGCCGCGATACTGCGTGACCGGAGCGCCGCACGAGATTTCGATCTTCTCGCGGGCGATATCCTCCAGGCGCGCGACGAGCCCGAGCGGGACCGCCATTTTCTGCTCTCCGCCGGCGCGGAACAGCAACATCGCGGTCTTCTCGGCCGATCGGTGGGTTTCGACGACTTTCGACTTCTGGTGCTTGCTGTCACCCGCCGCGCCGACCCCGGTTGCCCGCGCGATGCCGTTCGGATCCAGGATCATGATAACGGACCCGTCGCCCAGGATGGTGTTGCCGCTGAACATGGTGACGTGCCGCAAGATGGGCGCCACGGGCTTCACCACGATTTCCTCGGTATCGAACACCCGATCGACGATGATGCCCAACAGGCTGGAGCCAACCTGTGCGACGACGATATAGGCGCCGCTGCCGTCGCTTGCCGTGCCCCCCAGTTCCAGCAGGCTGGTCAGGCTGACCAGCGGCAGCAGCCGATCGCGCAATCGCAGGACCGGCGTGTCATTGATCCGCTCGATCACGCTTTCGCTGCCGGCGCCCTGTTCGCCTTCCTTTTTGGCCCGGACCAGTTCGACGACGCTCAATTGCGGGATGGCGAACCGCTCTCCGCCCGCTTCGACGATCAGCGCCGAGACGATCGCCAGGGTCAGCGGGATCTTGATGGTGAAGGTCGTGCCCTGGCCGGGCGTGCTCTTCAGATCGACGGTGCCGCCGATCTTCTCGATATTGGTCTTGACCACATCCATGCCGACCCCCCGGCCGGACACCGCCGAGATCGTCGCCGCGGTCGAGAACCCGGCGCGGAAGATGAAGCGTTGGATCTGCTGGTCGCTCATGGACGCCAGTTCACCCTCGGTCGCCAGACCATTGGCGACCGCCTTCGCCTTGATCCGATCGACCGCGAGTCCGCGGCCATCGTCCGAGATCTCCAGAATGATATGGCCGCCTTCGTGGAACGCATTCAGCGTGATGGTCCCGGTTTCCGGCTTGCCGGCCGCGCGCCGCTCCGCCGGGTTTTCCAACCCGTGGTCGCCGCTGTTGCGCACCATGTGCGTCAACGGGTCCTTGATCAGTTCCAGGACCTGCCGATCCAGCTCGGTTTCGGCGCCGATCATGGTGAGTTCGATTTTCTTGTGAAGTTCCTGGGAGAGGTCGCGGACCAGACGGGGCAGCTTGTTCCAGGCGTTGCCGATCGGCTGCATGCGGGTCTTCATGACCCCTTCCTGCAAGTCGGACGTGATGTGGGACAGGCGTTGCAGCGGCACCGCGAAACCGCCGTCTTCCTGGTTGCGGGCCAATTGCAGCAACTGATTGCGGGTCAGCACCAGCTCGCTGACCAGGGTCATCAGGTCTTCCAGCACGTCGACCGTAACCCGGATGGTCTGAGCCGCGGCGGCCGGCGCGTTTCCGGCAACCGGCGCGGCTGCCTGGGCGTGGGCATCCTCGGTCAAGTTGGGCTGCGGGTCCGGCGCCTGAGCCGCCTTCACTGGTTCGTCCATCAACCGAGCGGCGGGCGGCTCAACCGATACGGGCGGCGCCGGCGGTTCCGGCGCCGCCGCGGCGACCACCGGGACGGGTTCGGCCGGCGGCGCGACCTTCGCGGGGGCGGTTGGTGCCGGGATCTGACCGGCCGCGGCGGCGTTCAGTTGGTCGATCAGGTCGAGATCGTCGCCCGCGGGCTCTGCACCGGTCGCGGCCAGGCCGGCGACAATCCATTTGATGCGGTCCAGGGCGGCCAGCACCTGACTGACGATCGCCGGATTAACGATCAAGGCACGATCGCGCACCTTGCCCAGCACATTTTCCGCCGCATGAGCAACCCGCTCCAGCCGTGGCAGCCCCAGGAAACCGCAGGTTCCCTTGATTGTGTGCACCATGCGAAAGATCAACGACAAGGTGTCGGCATCGTCCGGCGTGCGCTCCAGCGTCACCAGAGCGACATCCAGTTCGGCCAGGCTCTCATTGGTCTCGGTCAGGAAGTCAGCGAGCAGGTCGTCCATTGCAGCCCCCAAGAAAGCCCGGCAACCGGGCGGGACCTGACCTTGCTCAGAAGGATGCGAAAAAAGTGTTAAGGTGGCTGGTAAATTTCAACCGGCCCGCAGCCGCAACGGCGGCGGTCCACCCCCGGCCGACAATGCCATGAGGAATGACAGCCGCAGCCCCAACCCATGCGCGAGGAGCGCGGTCAGTGGCATCTGCAAGGCCGGAGATGTCGTCAGCGCCGAGGTCGCGCTGTCCTGGTCCGCCAGGCACAGGGCCATGCCCGATGGCCAGGCCGCACCGGGGCCATCGATGCGCAGGAACAGGTCGTCCGGGTCGCCGGCGATGTTGATCT
>CAMATI010000069.1 GCA_945861095.1 Asaia bogorensis
CCCGCCACCTGCAACGGGAAGCTGGCCCAACTGACCGGGTCATACCTCGAGTCACGTAACCCAGCCTGATACAAAAAGCGGTGTCCAGGAGAGTCGTGCCTGCTTGGGCATAGTAATGCAGGAGTCGAAAATGAGGGGAGTCATGAGCGTTGCACCCAGTTACAAAGATACATTCAGTACAACCGGGGCGGCAAGGGCTATTGAGTCAAATTCCCGTCGATTTCGCGCTAATTCCATAGTCACTCGGACATTGCGCAATGAGTCTCGTAACCGGGCGGCGCTGCCCCGACCATGCGGCCGTCGGGGTGCATGGAAACCGACGAATGCGACAGGAAGTTTCGCGATGGAGCTGCCGGTTTCCGGATCGGCATGGCGGATATTGGGGTAGTTCGTTTGGATTTCAAAAAGAGTCAGAGTCACGCCTGATTCACGCCAATCCCTGGCCGCGCTCACACCAGCCTCGCCCGCAGCCGGCCCTCCCCCTTATCTGGCCAGGAATTGCTCCGCCGAAGTCACTTCTGTGTCGAGCGCAATATAATGCGACGAATTATTTCTGACGATATCAAATATTGCAGCCCTCCTTCCGTCGGCCATCGCTCGCCATCCGATTGGCGGTCGGTGGCGCACAACCACGCCGGGTTCGGGCGGTCAGGTGACATGGCGGGAAGACGGCCCTAGATTCACGGCGGTTGGAGCGTGATCACGCACCCGGACCCGATCCCGTGTGTGACGCATACCCTGCAACAGACACCGCGTGCCCCCGCATCCAGCCCGGGCGAACGCGCGGAAACGGGAGCGTGCCAATGATCATAGAGGTCCGGACCTATCAATTGCGACCGACGACCGTGGCCGAGGCCGAGAAGCGCTTCGGCGCGGCATTGCCGATCCGGGAAAAACACTCTCGGCTTGCCGCCTTCTGGCACTCTGAAATCGGCCCCTTGAACCAGATCATCCATGTCTGGCCCTATGAGAGTTTCGAACATCGCGACGCCGTGCGTGCCGCCGCCGCGAAGGAGGCTGCCTGGCCGCCGCCGATCCGCGAATTCATCGTCTCGATGCAGAGCGAGATATTCGTGCCCGCCCCATTCTCTCCGAAGCTCGAGCCGATGGACGTCGGACCGATCTTCGAAATCCGGTCCTATACGCTGGCGCCAGGCGCCATCCCCAACATGATAGAGCGTTGGTCCGCGAAAATTGACGAACGCGTGAAACTATCGCCGTTGGTCGGGGCGTGGTACTCGGAATTCGGCCCGCTCAATAAATGGTGGCATATCTGGGCCTATCGGGATGCCGCCGAACGCCAACGCATCCGCGCCGACGCCGTTGCGCGGGGCCTGTGGCCGCCGGGCGGTGCCGCGTCCGGCATCGTCATCAAGCAGGAAAACACCGTGGTAATGCCGTCGTCGTTCTCGCCGATCCGTTGATCGGATCCCCGCAGGCGCAATCCGACGGATAAAGCCGTCGGATTTTCCGAGGCCGTCGGATGAGGATGCGGGCTGGGCCTGACGCTCGGCCTGATTGAAGGAGCAACCCGCATGGGGCAACTGGTCGCTGGTTTCGGCTCTTCGCACAGTCCGATGTTGGCCGCCCGACTGGAAGACTGGCAGCTTGGGGCGTTTCTGCGGCGCGACATGGCGCGCCAGTTGGTCGATTTCGATGGCGTGCCTTGTCGTTATGAGGACGTGCTGGCGCGTGCCCCCGCGAATGCGGCGGCGCTGATCGCGGCCGATGCGTTGGCCGAACGCCATGCCGACGCGCAGGCCGCGATCCGTCGGCTGAGCGACGATATCCAGGCCATGAAACTGGACGCGCTGATCGTCGTCGGGGACGATCAGGAGGAATTGTTCGATCATACGAACATGCCGGCGATCGGTCTCTATCATGGCGACACCATTCGCAATGCGCGCCGAACACCGGTGACCGATCCGCTGGATGTGGCCATGATGCGGCTGCGGGAAGAAGACCACGATGTCGAGTATCCCTGCGACGCCGGCCTCGCCCGCCATCTGATCGGCGCCCTGGGCGCGGATGGCTTCGACCTGTCCGTCATGCGTGGCCTGCCGCCGGATCGGGCGGAGGGGCATGCCTACTCCTGGGTGCATCGTTTCTGTATGGGCACGGAACCGATCCCGATCGTGCCCGTGTTCCTGAATGCCTATTATCCGCCGAACCAGCCATCCCCCGCGCGCTGCCACGCCCTGGGAGAGGCACTGGCGCGCGGCGTCGCATCCTGCCCGGGCGATCGCCGGATTGGCATTTTTGCCTCGGGCGGGCTGTCGCATTTCCTGGTCGACGCAGTGTTCGATCATGCGGTCATCAATGCGCTGCGCCGCAAGGATGGGGCCTTCCTGCGCACCGCGCCGTTGCACAAGTTGCAGTCTGGCAGTTCGGAGATCCGTAACTGGATCTGTCTGGCGGGTGCCGTTTCCAGCCTCGATCTGGCGTGGGTGACCTATGTGCCTGGCTATCGCACGCCGGCCTTGACCGGGACCGGGCTTTGTTTCGCCAGTTTCCGGTAGGGTCCGTCCGGCGTGGTTTGTCGGGTGACTGGCGCGGATTGCCTGATCATGTCCGACAACGACGAAACCGGGGCGCCGATGGTTCCTTGTTGCGGCCGGTTGGTATTACAATTCGCTTAACGCGATCACTCTTAAGGGAGACCTATCCATGAAAGTCGGAACAGCCCTCAGCATTCTCGCCCAGCCCGATCGGCCGGATGTGGCGCTTTACAACGAACATATGTCGATGGGCGATCTCGCCGAACCGCTGGGCTTCGACTCGCTGTTCGCGTTGGAACACCATTTCACCGGGTATTCGATGTCGCCGGCGCCGCTGCAACTGCTGTCCTATTATGCCGGCCGCACCAGCAGGATCACCCTGGGCACCTGCGTGATCGTGCTGCCCTGGCACGATCCGATCCGGGTCGCGGAACAGATCGCGCTGCTGGACATCATGAGCGGCGGGCGCACCCTGATGGGCTTCGGACGCGGCGCGGCGACGGTGGAATACGAAGGCTTCCGCATCCCGATGGACGAAGCCCGCGGCCGCTTCGTGGAATCGGCGCAGCTTGTCATGAAGGCACTCAGCAACGAAACCTTCGATTGGCAGGGCGAATTCTACCAGATCCCGAAAATGTCGATCCGCCCGCGGCCGATCTCCCACCCGGAACGGCGGTTCTATGCGTCTTCGGTCAGCCCGGAATCGGCGGAGATCATGGCGCGCCTGGGCTTCGGCATGTTGGTGGTTATGCAGAACGAATGGGCGAAGGCGGCCGAGGACATCCATCGCTATCGGGAGATCACCCGCAGCGTCGGTCACACGCCGCGCCCGCCGATCGTGCTGACCAATGTCGCCTGTGCGCCAACCCGGGAGGAGGCGTTGGGTTGGGCTCGGAAATACCTGGGCGAGAAATGGGATTCGATCGACAATCATTACCATTTCTCGGACGGGCATCTGGCCAACGTGAAGGGCTATGAGTCCTACGGGAAGCTGGCCAAGACCTATACGAAGATGAAAGAAGAATCGTTCCGGTCCAAGGCCACCGATTTCTATGTCAGCATCCAGATCGCCGGCACGCCGGACGACTGCATCCAGCAGATCGCCGAGTTGCGGCGGCTGACCGGTATGGACCACCTGGTCACCGAGTTTTCGTTCGGTAGCATGCCGCACCATCTGGCGGAACTGAACATGCGGCTGTTCGCGGAGAAGGTCATGCCGGTCCTGCAGCGGGATGCCGCGTTCCAGGGAGAGATCGATCCCTTTGAGGGCAAGAGCGAGGCCAGCGACGAGCGCCTGTTCGCCCCCGCCTGATCGGAGCGTGACGGCGAACCGGACCGCGCGACGATAGGACGACCCGGGTGGGACAACGACCCGGCGGAGGCTCGGGGAGGCCGCCGTTTTTTCCGGCGGCGCGGTCCGGTTGCGATGGCGGGAGCATGGCGGAATGCGCATGGCTGATGTGCCGGCACCGACCATGAGATTGCCTTTGCGGTGGGACATGTTGCGTTGCGAAGCAGAGCGCCATAGTTTTGCCGTAAGCCCATTCCCCGCGGCCCGATTGGTGCCGGTGGGGGATGGCGGGATCGGCGGTGATTGCCCGCCAGCACAACCGAGGACACGCGCATGACCGCCACCCCCAATCGAACCGTGACCATCTCCGTCGAAGGATCGAACAAGACATCCAAACTGCCGCTGCTGTCCGGCACGGTCGGCCCGGATGTGTTCGACATTCGTAGGCTTTACAACGATCTGGGTATCTTCACCTTCGACCCCGGCTATGGCGCGACGGCGTCCTGCGACAGCAAGATCACCTATATCGATGGCGATGAGGGCGTGCTGCTGTATCGCGGCTACCCGATCGAACAGCTCGCCGAGAAGTCCAACTTCCTGGAAGTCTGCTACCTGCTGCTGAACGGCGAACTCCCCAACGCCGAACAGGGCAAGGACTTTGAGCTCGGCGTGATGCGCCACACCATGCTGCACGAGCAGATCCGCGCCTTCTACAACGGGTTCCGCCGCGATGCGCACCCGATGGCCGTGATGTGCGGCGTCGTCGGCGCGCTGTCCGCTTTCTACCATGACAGCCTGGACATTCATGACCCGGAAAGCCGCCGCATCAGCGCCTTCCGCCTGGTCGCCAAGGTGCCGACCATCGCGGCATGGGCCTATAAATATTCGGTCGGGCAGCCGTTCATTTACCCGCGCAACGACATGACCTATGCCGAAAACTTCCTGCATATGTTCCATGCCGTGCCGGCCGAGGAATACAAGGTCAACCCGGTCCTGTCGAAGGCGATGGATCTGATCATGATCCTGCACGCGGATCATGAGCAGAACGCGTCCACCAGCACGGTGCGTCTGGCCGGGTCCACCGGGGCCAACCCGTTCGCCTGCATCGCCGCCGGCATCGCCAGCCTGTGGGGTCCGTCGCATGGCGGCGCCAACGAGGCGGTGCTGAAAATGCTGGCCGAAATCGGCCATGTCCGCAACATCAAGGCTTTCCTGGCCGACGTGAAGGACAAGGACAATCACACGAAGCTGATGGGCTTCGGCCACCGCGTCTATAAGAACTATGATCCCCGCGCGAAGCTGATCCAAAAGGCATGCCACGACGTGTTGGGCGAGCTCGGGATCAAGGGCGATCCGTTGCTGGATCTGGCGATGGAGCTGGAGAAGATCGCGCTCAGCGACCCGTATTTCGTCGACCGCAAGCTTTACCCGAACGTCGATTTCTATTCGGGCATCATCCTGAAGGCGATGGGCTTCCCGACCAGCATGTTCACCGCGCTGTTCGCGGTGTCGCGCACTGTCGGCTGGGTCAGCCAGTGGCAGGAAATGATGGAAGATCCGCAGCAGCGCATCGGCCGTCCGCGCCAGATCTACACCGGCGCGCCCCTGCGGGACTATGTGCCGGCCGCCAATCGCGGCTGAACCGCGGGCCAAGGCTACGCGCGGGGTGGGGGACCATTCCGCGGGGCCGCTGCTCGCCGAAGACGATCGTTGATCGCCATGCCCAGCCCGCGATCCGGGATGGGCATGGCGGCAATGTGGGCCAGGTCCAACCGCCGAGCTTCGGTGTCCAGCCAGCGCAAACCCTGGAATAGGCGGGATGCCGCCTGACGGAGATCGCCGGTTTCCGACAGGTTGAACACGGCGCCGGATCCCGTCAGCTCGGGGCCGAACGCCAGCAATGCCTCCGCGGTCGACACTGTGCGGGCCTGCAGGCGCACGGGCAGGGACGGTGCATAATGCGATTCCATCATGCCGGGGGAACGCAGCCCGGTTGGCTGGTCCGATGCCGGGGGATGTCGGTTGACCGGACCGATCTCGCCCTCGATCGCTTCGATCGTCACGCCGCCCGGCCGTAGCAGGATCGCGGCCGGCCCGCTCAGGTCCAGGACGGTTGATTCGACACCCACCGCGCAGGGACCGCCGGCCAGAATGGCGGCGATCCGGCCGGACAGGCCGTCCATCACATGGGCGGCGGTGGTCGGGCTGACCAGGCCCGACCGGTTGGCGGAAGGGGCGGCGACAGGGCGTCCAACCGCTCGCAAAAGGGCCAGGGCGGTCGCATGCGCCGGCACTCGCAGCGCCAAGCTATCCAACCCGGCGGACGCCAGCAGGACCACCGGACAGGTTGGCCGCCGCATCAGCACCAATGTCAGGGGGCCAGGCCAGAACGCGCGCGCCAGCCGGATGGCCCGCTCGTCTGCCTGACCATCGGCAAAGGCCGCGTCCGCGTCGGCGTAATGGCAAATCAGCGGATTGAACCGAGGTCGCCCCTTCGCCTCGAAAATAGCGGAAACGGCTTGCGCATTGGTCGCATCGGCGCCCAGCCCGTACACGGTCTCGGTGGCGAAGGCGACCAGGTCCCCGGCGCGCAGCAGGGCGGCGGCCCGGGCGATGCCGGCCTGAGATTCTTCCAGCAAGGCGGTCATGGCGCGATCCCATAGCCCACGACCCCGATAAGGCAAAGAAGCCAACGTAAAGAAGCCGGGGCAAAGCTGGCATGGCAAAGCCGCTTGCCCTGCGGTACACTCGCTCCAACAGAACCCGGGACAGCGCATACCATGCTCGATATCTCTTTTGCCGCTCCTGCCTTGCCCACGTCCGGTGCTCTCGTGCTGCTGATCGGTGAGGGCGAAGCCCCGGCCGGCATCTGGCGGCAGGCGGACGAAGCCACCCAGGGTGCCATCGCCCGCGCCTTCGAGGCGGCCGAGTTCAAGGGTGGCAAGGGCAAGTCCTGCATGATCCTCGCCCCGGGCGCGGGCCTGTCGCGGGTGCTGGCCATCGGCCTCGGCAAACCGGCCGACATCAAGCCGCAGGGCCTGGAAGACGCCGGCGGGGCGATCGTCGCGGCACTGTCCCGGGAAACCGCCGCCACTGTCGCGACCGGATCGGCCGCCGCCGCCTGCGTCGCGTTGGGCGCCGCGTTGCGGGGCTATCGGTTCGACCGCTACCGCACGAAGGAGAAGGAAGAGGACAAGCCGAAACTCACGAAACTGACCTTCCTGACCGAGGACACCGCCGGCGCGACCACCGCCTGGGCCGCCGGCAAGGCGGTCGCGGAGGGCGTCTTCCTGACCCGGGATCTGGTCAGCGAGCCGCCCAATGTGCTGCACCCGGCGGAAATGGCCGAACGCTGCCGCGGACTGACCTCGCTGGGCCTGAAAGTCACCGTCCTCGGCCCAACCGAAATGACAGAACTGGGTTTCGGTGCCCTGCTCGGCGTATCCCAGGGCAGCATCAATGAGCCTCGGATGGTCGTGATGGAATGGGCCGGCAATGGCGGCAAGGACAAGCCGGTCGCCTTCGTCGGCAAGGGCGTCACCTTCGACACCGGCGGGATCAGCATCAAACCGGCCGGCGGCATGGAGGACATGAAGTGGGATATGGCCGGCGCCGGCACGGTGATCGGCCTGATGGCGGCGCTCGCCGGCCGGAAGGCGAAGGTCGATGCGGTGGGCCTGGTCGGGTTGGTCGAAAACATGCCGTCCGGCACCGCGCAACGGCCGGGCGACGTGGTCAAAAGCTACTCCGGCCAGACCATCGAGGTGATCAACACCGACGCCGAGGGGCGGCTGGTCCTGGCGGACGTGCTTTGGTACGCGCAGGAAAAATTCGATCCGAAATTCATGGTCGATCTGGCGACCCTGACCGGCGCCATCATCATCGGTCTCGGCCATGAATACGGCGGCATGTTCAGCAACGACGATGCCCTGGTCGACAAGCTGACCGCCGCCGGCAAGGCGACCGGCGAGAAACTGTGGCGCATGCCGCTGGATGAGGCCTACGACAAGCAGATTAAGTCCGACATCGCGGACATGAAGAATGTCGGCGGCCGGCCGGGCGGATCGATCACCGCCGCGCAGTTCATCCAACGCTTCGTCAACGGCAAACCCTGGGCGCATCTGGATATCGCCGGCATGGCCTGGAGCACGAAGGATA
Organism: Asaia bogorensis; assembly: GCA_945861095.1. Classification (GTDB taxonomy): domain Bacteria; phylum Pseudomonadota; class Alphaproteobacteria; order Acetobacterales; family Acetobacteraceae; genus Rhodopila. Next base: position 7,948 of record CAMATI010000069.1, read on the forward strand.
CCGCCTGCATCCCGAAAGGGGCGACGGCGTTCGGCGTGCGCCTGCTCGACCGCCTGGTCGCGGATCACTACGAGGCCTGATGGCCGCGATCGGCTTCTACCACCTGACCCGCACCACCCTGATCCAGGCGTTGCCCCGCTTGCTGGGGCGGACCCTGGACGCGGGGGAACGGGCGGTGGTTCTGTGCCCCTCCGCGGCGACGGTGGCCGATCTGGACAAGGCATTGTGGGAGGCGTCGGAGCCGGAATGGCTGCCGCACGGATCGGACGCGGATGGCGATGCGGACCTGCAACCGGTCTGGATCGCCACCGACGATCAGGCCCCGAACGGGGCACGCTTCCTGTTCCTGGTGGGTGGCGCCGCGAGTGACCGTCTGGATTCGTTCCAGCGGGTGTTCGACCTGTTTGACGGCAACGACCCGGATGCGGTGGCGGCGGCCAGGTCCCGCTGGGCCGCCGCGAAAGCCGCTGGGCATGAACTGACCTATTGGAAGCAAGGGCCGCGTGGCTGGGAAAAATAGGCGCTCCGGCCATCGCCGCCGTATCAACGACGTGATCCATCCCTCGCGGACGGACCATATCGGCGCGTGTGAGGCGAGTCCGCTGACGATGACGGCTTGCTTCGATCCGCTCGCCATCACGCAGGCGGCCCCAGTGCGCCAAACCATGGGACACGTCATGCAGCGCCATACCGCCAATCGGGTCCGGACAGCGGGACGTCTCCCATGGGGCTAGAAGACCTCATCTACCTGTCGGTGCGGCTCCTGCTCGCTTGCCTCGCATCCCTGAGCGCGGGCGTCACGTTCATCTACGCATGGCAGCTCTCCCCCTCGGATGCGCAACGCCGCTCGGGCGCTCGGCGTTGGATCGCCGCCGCGGGTGGCATCCTGCTGTCGGTGGCCGCCGTGCTGTCGGTCTACGACGCCATCGTCAACGCATTCGTCCTGCGTGACCAGCCGATCCTGGTGGTAAGCTGGGTGTGGCTGTTCGCCTTCGATCTGCTGCTGCCGCTATGGGCGTTCCTGCTGGTCGGGGCATGGCGCCAACGCGATCGCGCCGAAGCCGCGCTGGCGCGTCTTGCGGTGACCGACCTGTTGACCGGCCTGCTCAACCGCCGTGGCTTTTTTGAGCATGCCAACAGCGCGATCGCCCAGGCGCGCCGATCCCGCGTGCCGGTCGCGGTGGCCATGTTCGACATCGATCGGTTCAAATTGATCAACGACGGCTACGGACATGACGCCGGCGACGCGGTGCTGCGCCAGGTCGCCGCGGCCCTGTCCGCCGATCAGCGGGCGGGCGACGTCCTGGGCCGCTTCGGCGGGGAGGAATTCGTCCTGCTGACCCCGGGAAACGATGCGTCGCAAGCCGCCATCACCGTCGAGCGGTTGCGGGCCGCCGTGCGATCGGCCGTCCTGCACCCCGCCGGAAAGGCCGCGTCCGTCACCATGAGCGCCGGCATCGCCGGCCTGGAGGATCAGGGGGACGTCGAGCGGTCGATCAACACGGCGTTGATCGCCGCCGATACCGGGCTTTATGAAGCCAAGCGCGCCGGTCGCGATCGTGCGGTGATCGCGGCGGGTGGTCCGGAACCCATGGCGATCTCCAACGCCTGACCCATTACAGCGCGCCGCCAAGGTTACGCCGCCGGTATCTCGATCCGGTAGAACGTCAGCGCATTGCCGGCAAACAACCGCCGCCGATCCTCTGGCGCATACCCGACCGTCACGTCCTTGAACTGGGTGAAGATCCAGTCCCAACTCGCTTTTACCCCGTCCACCGGATGGTTCGAAGCCAGCATGGACCGCCAGATCCCGAATATTCCGATGGCTTCCCGGATGATCGATCCGTTCACCTTCAGGGTCCAAGGCTGGTCTTGCACGGTCAGGCCGGACACCTTGCACCAAACATTCGGGCAGGAGGCCAGCGCCTCCATCCCCCGTCGCCAGACCGCAAGCTGTTCGCGCGACCGATCGAGCGGATACCCCGTGTGGTTCAGCACCACCCGCAGCCCTGGATGTTCGCGGCAGACCTCCGCCGCCTCTTCCAGGTGATACCAGGGCACCCGCAGGTCCCAGGACAGATCGTATTTCTCCAGCAGAGCCAGGCCCTGGCGCCATTTCGGGTCTTGCAGGGTTCGCGGCTGGCCCCGCACGCTGTCGTTCGGACCCGACGCGATCACCGGCTTGGTCCGGATGCCGCGCACCAGGGGGAAGGATTTCTGTTTCGCCAGGATCTCCTCGGCGTCGGGCGTGTCGACCCAGGCATGCGCGACGATCGCGTTCGGAAACCCATGTTGAGCATGGATCGCGGTCAGCCACTCGGTTTCCGCCACCTGCTGGGTGCGATCGCACTCCGCCTCGACATGCACCGACGCGATGACGTTGTGCAGCCTGGTGTCGCGCTGGTACTCCGGCGGCAGATAGGAGCGCCGGAACCGGGAATAATCGCCGAGATGGAACCGTTGCTCCACCGAGGTCAGCCAGGGATAGCGGATCGGGCCGTCCAGGTCCCACAAATGGTGGTGCGCATCGACGATAGGCAGGTCGTCATCCGTCATGGGCCAGCTCGCATTCCTGATAACGCCCATTGGCGTCGTGTTCGTCGGTATCCCCGGCAAGCGACGGCCGGGGGAAGACAATCCACCCCTTCAGCGTCTCGCGCAACGGAGCCATCGCGAAGCCGGGGGGCGCGGGCCGGGCAGCCTCTCGCAACCGGCCCGATCTCTGCCTATTCTGATGCCATGAACCTCGATTTCAGCGAAGACGAGATCCGTCGCTATTCCCGCCACATCCTGCTGCAGGAAGTCGGCGGCATCGGCCAGGCCAAGCTCAAGGCCGCCCGTGTGCTTGTGCTTGGCGCGGGGGGGCTTGGCTCGCCGCTGGTCCTTTATCTTGCCGCGGCGGGCGTTGGCACGATCGGCGTGGTCGATGACGACCATGTCGAACTGTCGAACCTGCAACGCCAGATTGCTCACACGACCGATCGGATCGGCGTCGCCAAGGCGACATCCGCCGCACAGGCCGCCACCGCGATCAATCCGGAGGTGCGGATCGAACCGCATATCACCCGCCTGACGACGGACAACGCGCTGGATCTGATCGGGCGCTACGATCTGGTCTGCGACGGTACCGACAATTTCGCCACCCGGTTCCTGATCGCCGATGCCTGCGCCCTGGCGAAACGCACCCTGGTATCCGCCGCCGTGCTGCGATTCGAAGGCCAATTGTCGGTGTTCAAACCGCATGAAGGCGGCCCCTGCTACCGCTGCCTCTATCCGGAGCCACCGCCCGATGGCGTCGTGCCAAGCTGTGGCGAGGCCGGGGTGCTGGGCGCGGTCACGGGTGTGATGGGAACATTGCAGGCGACCGAAGTCCTGAAGGAGATCATGGGGGTGGGCGATTCCATGTCCGGCAAGCTGCTGGTCTGGGACGCGCTGGCGTCGCGCTTCCGCTCGGTAAAGCTGCGTCCCGACCCGCGTTGCGCGCTGTGCGGCCCCAACGCGACGATCAAGGATCTGTCCGCGCATGTCGGTTCGGCGGGACCCGTCTGTGCCGTCTGACATGCCGTCCGACATGCCGTCCGGGGCGCCTTCGGGCAAACGCCTGGGCGTATTGCTGCTGTCGGGCGCCCATGACCGGGCCCACTACGCCTTCGTGGTGGCGTCCGGTTCGGCGGCGCTCGGGCGAGCGGTGACGCTGTTCGTCACCAATGCCGGCTGTCACGCTCTGTTTCAGGACTGGTCCGGCTTGGCCGACGCCGACCGGGACGCGCGCGTGATGGCATCGGGTGTGGCCGGCCTGACCGACCTGCGGGAAGCCTGCGTGGAACTGGGCGTACGTCTGATCGCGTGCGAAGCCGGCCTGCGCGCCGAGGGCCTGGATGCCGCCCGCTTGTTGCCGCAGGTGGAGGTGGCCGGGATCGCCACCTTCCTGTCCGCGGTCGGCGACGGGCAGATTGTAGCGATCTGACCGCAACTTGTGCGGTTTGCGGTCAATCGGCTCTTGACCGGCCCGGCGCGGACTTGCACCCATTGCGCATGGGATTCCCTGCCTCGCTCGGTCTGTGCCGGTTGCTGCTGTCCGTATGCGTGGTCGTCGGGGCGACATCGGCGTTCGCCCAATCGGGACCATCCCAATCGGGACCATCTGCGACCGGCACATTGCAGCCGCCCACCAAGCCGCGGGTCGACCAGCCGGCGACTCCGCCGGCCGCCGAGCCCAGACAGCCGGTGGTTCGCCAGGCGGGGCCGGCCAACACGCCCGCCGCGCCGGCATCCCGACCCTCGACCGCCAGGGCCGCCACCGAACCACTGCCATTGCCGCCGCCACCGCCACCGCCGCCCCCTGAATCCGGGACGGCATCGTCCACGGGGGACGGCGCCGCGCCGCTCGCCCCTGGCGACAAGAAGGAGCAATCGACCGGCAAGCTGCCCCGTTTCGCCGCCCTGCGGACCGATGAGGTCAATCTGCGGCGTGGGCCGGGGACACGCTATCCGATCGAGTGGGTCTATCGGCGGCGGGATCTGCCGATGGAAGTCGAGCGGGAATTCGAGGTGTGGCGTCTGGTCCGCGACCATGAAGGGACGCGCGGTTGGATCCACCAGGCCACTCTGACCGGACGGCGGACCTTCCTGATCACCAGCGCCGAGGCACCGGTTCGCAAGGATCCGAAGGACGCCGCGCAGGCGGTGGCGATCCTGAAATCCGGCGTGATCGGCCGGGTCCGGTCCTGCGAGGCCGGTTCCGACTGGTGCCAGATCCAGGCGGGTTCGTATCGTGGGTATTTGCGGCGCAACCAGATCTGGGGGGTGCTTCCGGGCGAGGTTGTGGCGCCCTGAGGCGGGTTTGGTCCCGGACGGTCCGAGGATGCCGTGAAGATGCCTGGCCACGGCAGCGCAACTTCGGGCGCACTTATACCAACCGACCGGACCAGTGACCGATGGGGACAACGGAAGCTGTCATTGCGAGCGCAGCGAAGCAATCCAGGGCACCAACAGGATCGATAGCGCCAGGCCCCTGGATTGCGTCGCTGCGCTCGCAATGACAGATTCCACCCACAGGTCAGTGGTTGCGGCGGTTAGCATTGCATCGAATGTCCCAACGATCATCACCGCTCGTCCCCCCCTCGTCATTGCCGGGCTTGACCCGCCAACCAGCGCTTCAACGCCAAAACCGGCCGGGCGGGTGGCCCGATCAGGTCCGGCAATGACGGCGTGGCGACGCCTATGGGTCAACGGTTCCGTCGAGCGGCGATTTCCCCTATACATAAGTACATGTTTATGTCATTAACTCCGTATGCAGTCCCTGCTCAACAATCTGCGCGCCGCCGCCGAACCGACCCGCCTGCGTCTCCTGACGCTCGCCGCGCGCGGTGCGTTCTGCGTGATGGAATTCGGCGAAATCCTCGGCCAGTCGCAGCCTCGCCTGTCGCGCCATCTGAAACTGCTGTGTGAGTGCGGCCTTCTGGCTCGGGATCGGGAAGGCGCCAATGTCTGGTTCACCCTCCCGGATGACGACAACGGCGCCCTCGCCCGCGACCTGATCGCCCGCCTGCCCGCCGACGACCCGATCCTGGAAGCGGATCGCCGCCAGGCCGCCCGGGTGCTGGCGGAACGCGCCCGCATCGCGTCCGACAGCTTCCGCCGCCGCGGCGCCGACTGGGACGAAATGCGGGCCCTGGAACTGCCAGCCCAGGCGGTGGAAACCGCCCTGCTCGATCTGCTGTCCACCGTCGATACGGAGCGTTTGCTGGATATCGGCACAGGCACCGGCCGGGTCCTCGAACTTCTCGGCCCAAGCGTCAGGCGAGCGGTGGGGATCGATGCCTCCAAGGCCATGCTCGCCTTGGCGCGCGCCCGCCTGTCCAGCGCCGCCTTCTCCCACTGCACCGTCCGTCTCGCCGACATGTACCGGCTGCCGCTCGCCGATGCCTCCTTCGATACGGCCGTGCTGCAAATGATCCTGCATTACGCGGAAGATCCCGTCGGTGTGCTGGGGGAGGCCGCCCGGGTCCTGCGACCGGGTGGGCGCATGATCGTCATCGACCTCGCCGAACATGACCGGACCGACGTGGTCACCCGACTCGCGCATCGCTGGCCGGGATTCACCGATGCCGGCATGCACGCCCTGTTAACCAGTGTCGGGTTGGAATGCGCCGCGGGCGTGACCATCCCTGGCCCCCTTGATGTGCGGCTATGGTCCGCCGTCCGCCTCGCGACCGTGCCCGCCGCCGACTACCTCGCTTTCGCCGTATGAAAGATTCCCCACGCAATGAGCCGTCCTCATCTCCTCGATAGCCTGCGCGACACCGTTCTGCTGTGCGATGGCGGCATGGGCAGCCGCGTCCAGGCGCTGACCCTGGACGTCGAGAAAGACTACTGGGGGCGGGAGAACTGCACCGACGTGCTGGTGTTGTCCCGGCCGGACCTGGTGCGGGAAATCCACCGCGGCTATTTCGAGGCCGGGGCCGACATGGTGGAAACCAACACCTTCGGCGCCTCTTCGGTCACTTTGGGCGAATTCGACCTCGCCGACCGCGCCTTCGAGATCAACAAGATCGCCGGAGAACTGGCCCGGGAAGCGGCGGAGACATTTTCCGACGGCCGCCATCGCTGGGTGGTCGGCAGCATCGGGCCGGGCACCAAGCTGCCCAGCCTGGGGAATATCGCCTACGACCCGTTGCAAGCGGCGCTGGCGGAACAATGCCGCGGCCTGATCGCCGGCGGCGTGGACGCGATCCTGATCGAGACCTGCCAGGACACGTTGCAGATCAAGGCCGCGGTGAACGGCGCCAAGATCGCCCGCGCGGCGGCCGGCACCGACACGCCGATCTTCGTGCAGGTGACCGTCGAGACCACCGGCACCCTGCTGGTCGGCCCCGACATCGCATCAGCCGCGACCGTCATCCACGCGCTGGATGTGCCGCTGATCGGGTTGAACTGCGCCACCGGGCCGCAGGAAATGGCCGAACATGTCGGCTGGCTGGCGAAGAACTGGCCCGGCCTGCTGTCGGTCCAACCCAACGCCGGCCTCCCCGAACTCGTCGACGGCAACACCCGCTACCCGCTCGGCGCCGCCGAACTGGCCAGTTGGATGGAACGCTTTGTCGCCGAGGACGGGGTGAACCTGATCGGCGGCTGCTGCGGCACGTCGATCCCGCATATCCAGGCGCTGGACGCGATGCTGCGCAAGCGTAGCGGCTTCCGCCCCACCCCCGCGCCGCGCAAGCCGGTCTGGGTGCCCGGTGTGGCCAGCCTGTATCAAGCGGTGCCGCTGCGTCAGGAAAACGCCATCTTCGCAATCGGGGAGCGCTGCAACGCCAACGGCTCCAGGAAATGGCGGGAATTGCAGGAAAAGGGCGACTGGGACGGCTGCGTGTCCATGGGACGCGAGCAGATCGGCGAAGGCTCCCACGCGCTGGATATCTGCACCGCCTTCGTCGGCCGCGACGAAAATGCCGAAATGACCGAGGTCATCCGCCGTTTCACCGCATCGGTGAACAGCCCGCTGGTGATCGACAGCACCGAAACTCCGGTGATCGAGGCGGCGCTGAAACTGCATGGCGGCAAGGCCATCATCAACTCGATCAATTTCGAAGACGGAGAGAAGGCCGCCGCCGACCGCCTGAAACTGGCCAAGCAGTTCGGCGCCGCCGTCATCGCCCTGACCATTGATGAGGTCGGGATGGCGAAGACGGTGGAAGACAAGCTGCGCATCACCCGCCGGCTGGTCGATTTCGCCTGCAACCAGCATGGTTTGCCGCAATCGGACCTGCTGATCGATCCGCTGACCTTCACCATCGCCACCGGCAACGAAGACGATCGCAAGCTAGCGGAATGGACGCTGGAGGGGATCGCCGCGATCAGCCGCGAATTCCCCGACATCCAGATCATCCTCGGCCTGTCGAATGTCAGCTTCGGGCTGAACCCGGCCGCGCGCGCGGTGCTGAACAGCGTGTTCCTCGATCATGCGGTACGCGCGGGCATGACCGGCGCGATCATCCATGTCTCGAAAATCCGGCCGATCCACCTTATCGCGCCGGAGGAGGTGAAGGTCGCCGAAGATCTGATCTTCGACCGCCGGTCCGAGGGCTACGATCCGTTGCAGAAGCTGTTGGAAATCTTCTCCGGCCGCAAATTGGCCGATGCCGTGGTGAAGAAGCGTGCCGAAACCGTCCAGGGCCGCCTGAAGGACCGCATCGTCGATGGCGACCGCAAGGGCTTGCAGGACGAATTGGACGACGCCATGAAGACCATGCCGCCGCTGGATATCATCAACAACGTCCTGCTGGACGGCATGAAGGTGGTCGGCGAATTGTTCGGCGCCGGCAAGATGCAACTCCCCTTCGTGCTGCAAAGCGCCGAGACCATGAAAGCCGCCGTCGCCCATCTGGAACCGCATATGGAACGGGTGGCGGGCCAGGAAAAAGGCACCATCGTCCTGGCGACCGTGAAGGGCGACGTGCACGATATCGGCAAGAACCTGGTCGATATCATCCTGACCAATAACGGCTACCGGGTGGTCAATCTCGGCATCAAGGTGCCGCTGGCCGACATGATCCAGGCGGTGCAAGACAATCACGCCCATGCCATCGGCATGTCCGGGTTGCTCGTGAAATCCACCGTCGTGATGCGCGAGAACCTCGAAGAAATGTCCCGCCAGGGCCTGGAAATCCCGGTTCTGCTGGGTGGCGCCGCGCTGACCCGCAATTACGTCGAGGATGACTGCGTCCGCGCCTATGCCTCCGGCCGAGTCGCCTATGCGCGCGATGCGTTCGACGGGCTGCATCTGATGGACCGGGTCACCGGCAACGGCTTCGACGACTATCTGGCCGCGGTGCAGTCCAAACGCTCTGGCAAGGCGCGCAACACGTCGCGCACCTTGGGTCAGGCCGACGCCCGCGCCTTCCAGCCGGTCGATGTCCTGACCGTCCAGGCCCGCCGGCGGCGTCTGACGCGCGATGTCCCTGTCGTCGAACCGCCGTTCTGGGGCGCGCGCATCATCGAGGCAGCGCCGAAAGCCATCGTGCCCTTCGTCAACGAGCGCAGCCTGTATCAGTTCCAGTGGGGCTTCCGGAAACAGGGCCGCACCCTGGAAGATTTCCTCGGCTGGGCAAAGCAGGAGCTGCGCCCCGTGATGCGGCGCATGCTGTCGCTGTGCGAGGAACGCGACATCCTGAAGCCTCAGGCCGCCTACGGCTACTGGCAGGCGGCTGGTCAGGGCAACGACCTGATCATCTTCGATCGGGACGGCACCACCGAATTGACCCGCTTCACCCTGCCGCGCCAGCCGAAGGACGATGGCGAGTGCATCGCCGACTTCTTCCGCGACGTGGATGAGGCGCAGCGCGACGTGATCGGGTTGCAGATCGTGACCGTGGGTCAGAAAGCGTCCGACGTGGCGCGGGAATGGTTCGAGGAGAACCGCTACCAGGATTACCTCTATTTGCACGGCTTGTCGGTCGAGATGGCGGAAGCCATGGCGGAATACGTGCACAAGCGGATCCGCGCCGAACTGGGCTTCTCCGCCGAAGATGACCGCGACATGGAGAAGATGCTGGGCCAATCCTATCGCGGCAGTCGCTACAGCTTCGGCTACCCGGCCTGCCCGCGGCTGGAAGACCAGGCGCCGATTCTGAAGCTGTTGGGCGCCGAGCGAATTGGCGTGGATTTATCGGATGAGTTCCAGTTGCATCCGGAACAGTCGACCAGTGCGATCGTGGTGCTGAACCCGCACGCGAAGTATTTCTCGGTTTAGCTGCCAACTTGCCGAGACAGTGACCCACCGGCACAGCAACTCCGTCATGGCGGGTGCAGACCCACCATCCACGACTTTCTTGGTTGCAGCCTCGGAAAGCCGTGGATGCCGGCCTGCGCCGGCATGACGGGGTGGCACTCCCCGGAGAGTCGATCGTTCCGTCGGCTGGTCTGGCAAAACGGCGAAGTGGCGCAGTCCCGCCCGCCCGCCCGTTCCTCCCCCCATTTGACAGCCAGCCCCCCGCTTGGTTCCGTGCCACCGACATAACCCGGGGGAAATCGCCATGAGCCTCAGTCTGGACGGCGTGCGTGTGCTGGAACTGGCAAGATATCAGGCCGGCCCGCGTGGCGGCATGATCATGTCGGATCTCGGCGCCGAAGTGATCAAGATCGAGCGCCTCGGCGGCGAGGAAACCCGCAACAACCCGCCCATGGTGCGCGGCCAGAGCATCTATTTCACCGTCTACAACCGCGGCAAGAAAAGCATCTGCCTGGACATGCGCAACGACCGCGGCAAGGCGATCTTCGCCGACCTGGTCAAGACCGCCGACATCGTCCTGGAGAATTTCCGCCCCGGTACCATGGACACGATGGGCTTCGGCTATGAGCAGCTCAAGGCCATCAATCCCGGCATCATCCTCGTCTCTGTCTCCGGCTTCGGCCAACAAGGTCCCTACCGAGACCGCCCCGCCTTCGACCCGCTCGGCCAGGCCATGAGTGGGCTGATGTCGCTGACCGGCCAACCGGTCGGCCAACCGCTGGGCACCGCGTCGTCAGTCGTGGATCGCTATACCGCCCTGCACGCGACGATCGGCGCCCTGGCGGCCCTGCGTCACCGCGACCGCACCGGCGAGGGCCAGGTCGTCGATGTCTGCCTGCTGGATTCCGCGCTGACGATGGTGGAAATCCCGACCTCCTACTACCTTTCCACCGGCGAAATGGGCGGCGAGGGCGGCCGTCCCCCCTATCGCGCCAAGGATGGCTGGGTGGTGATCGCCGCCGTCGGTCGAGACATGGCCGGCCGCCTGATGGGCCTGGTGTCCGGCGATGCGACCGATGCCGGCCCAATTACCTCCGGCGTCGGCGCCGCCGGTGGCCCCGACGAAAGGCGCCGCAAGCTGGATGCCTGGTGCGCTGATCGCACCGTGGATGAAATCTGCACCAGGCTGCTGGATATCGGCGTGCCCGTTGCCCCGGTGAAGACCATTCCCCAGGTCGCCGAGGACCCTCACCTGTGGGCGCGGGAAATGCTGGTGAAAATGGACGACCCCGTCGCCGGCGAAATCTTCGCCCCCGGCGTCACCATCAAAATGTCCGCCACCCCCGGCCAACTCGGCCCCGTTCCCACCCCCGGCCAGCACACCAATGAGGTGCTCGGCCGCCTTCTGGGCTATGATGCGGCTGCCCTGGACGAATTGCGGGCGGCGAAGGTGATTGGATAGAGCGTGCCGTTGGTCTGAGCAGTGCGACAAAACGCAGTGCCGACCGGCAACTTGGAGGTGACCATGGACGCGGTTACGACGGATACGACCATCGCCGACAACCTTGCCCGCGTGCGGGAGAGGATCGCCAACGCCGCCATCGGCGCGGGACGCCGGCCGGAAGACGTGACCCTGGTCGCCGTGTCGAAGACCAAACCGGTGGAAGCAGTCCTCGCCGCCATGGCCGCCGGACAGACGGTGTTCGGGGAAAATCGGGTGCAGGAAGCGGCCGGCAAATTCCCGCCGCTGCGCGCCGACCACCGCTTCAACCTGCATATCATCGGCGGATTGCAGACGAACAAGGTCCGCGACGCGGTGCGCCTTGCCGACGTGATCGAAACGCTGGACCGTCCCAAGCTCGCCGATGCGATCGCGGCGGCGATGCAGAAGGAAGGCCGCACCCCCAACCTGCTGATCGAGGTGAACACCGGGTCCGAAGCGCAGAAATCCGGAATCGCGCGTGCCGATGCCGACGGCTTCATCGATGACTGCAAGGGCCGGTTCGGGCCGGCGCTGACGGGCCTGATGTGCATTCCCCCGCATGACGAGGACCCTCGGCCGCATTTCACCTGGCTGGCGGAATGCGCCGCTCGCCACGGGCTTGCGACCGTGTCCATGGGTATGTCGGCGGATTACGAGATCGCGATTGCCTGTGGCGCGACCCTGGTGCGGGTGGGGAGCGCGATTTTCGGGTCTCGGTAGGGCTGCGCGGTTTTTGTCCGCCGTCCGAACCATTGAAAGATTATGTGCGCTCACCGCCATTGCCGGGCTTGATCCGGCAACCCTCCCCCGATCGCTGAAGCCTCGGTTCCCAGATCAAGCTCGGCGGTGACGAGGGGATCTCTGCATCGGTCAATGGTCAGGGCGGTTGTTATGATCGCGCAACCTCCGTCGCATGACGCAGATCAATGCGGCCCGTTCCCTTCCCCACGACAGTCCCCATCCATCACGATAGGGGAGACCGGAACCATGGCCCTGAAAGACATTGTCGTTCAGCTTGATACCGGCAATCGGTGCGACGCCAAGCTTGCCGCGGCCATTGGCCTTGCGCGACGGCACGGTGCGCATCTGACGGCGCTGTTCGTCCTGGACATTCCAGAGTCGGCTTTTTTCTACGCTGGGGCGATGCCCTATGCCAGCGGTGGCCCCGATCTGGTCGCTCAGACCCGCGCCGATTTGATGGAAGATGCGAACCGCGTGGAAGCGAAGTTCCGGGAGGCCGTGCGACGGGAGGGTCTGGAAGGCGAATGGCGCTTGGCGGAGGGCGAGACCTCGGTCCTGCTATCCCTGCATGCGCGTTATGCCGATCTGACCGTGGTCGGCCAACCTGGACCGGATAGTGGAAGCCGAGCGGAGGAGATTGTGGTGGGGCCGCTGATGTCGGCGGGGCGGCCGGTGCTGGTGGTGCCGTATGCCGGGTCCTTCGCTCAGATCGGCGATCACGCGCTGGTGGCCTGGAATGCCAGCAAGGAGGCGACGCGCGCGGTGCATGATGCACTGCCTCTGCTGGAAAAGGCGTCGAAGGTGACGATTCTGGCGATTAACCCCAGGCGAGGCGTCCAAGGCCATGGCGACGTCCCGGCGGCGGATATCGCGTTGCATTTGGCGCGCCATGGCGTGCGGGCGGAAGCGTCTCACACCGTGGCCAACGATATTTCCGATGGCGACGCGCTGCTGTCCTATGCGTCCGATATCGGCGCGGACCTGATCGTGGCCGGTGGATACGGCCATTCCCGGGCGCGCGAGATGGTGTTCGGCGGGGTGACGCGGACCCTGATGCAACAGATGACCGTGCCGGTGTTGCTGTCGCATTAGACGCCGCTCGCGACCGGGCCGTTGCAACCTAAAGCCGAAGTGAGCTCCAAGTGACAGGGGGCGGGAAACCGATGCGGTCGATATCGTTTTCGCTGTTGGTGTTCGTGTTCCTGTTGGGCGGGTGTGTGGCGCCGGAGATGTCGCTCAACTCCAGGCTCCGGGCGGCGTTAGGGCCCGTCGATGGCGTTGTGCTGATCCCGCAGAGTGGGTTGGATGTGACCGTCACGCAAATTGACGGCGGCACCGGCGGGGTCCTCGGGGTGCTGGTTGCGGCGGCCATTGACGAAATGCGTCAGACCGCCGCCCAGCGTTCGGCTGCCCCGATCCTGCAGGCTCTGCGGACCTATGATTTCCGGCGCGTGATGCTGGCGGCCTTGGCGGACGACCTCGGCCGGGTCCATCGGCTTCGGCTGCGGGCACCTTGGACGCTCTCGATTGTGGATTCCGAAAGTCACAGGCGCGGCCTGTTTGACGCGTCCTCCGCCAGCGCCGTGCTGTTCTGTCGCGTCAACTACCGGCTGGAATCGGGCAACCTGCTTGTCACGGCCATCGCCGAGATGTTTCCCAAGGCGACCGATCTGGCCGGATTCCGGCCGCGGCCCAATGATGCGAACCCGATCGCCGAGGGCAACGCCCTGTATCGTAAGACCTTCACCTTCACCGCTCAGAACGTCATCGCCGAAACCGTGGCCGGCGCGTTAACCGAAGGCGCGGGAAATATCGCTTTCCAGGTTCTGAGCGACCTCGACCGGGATTTCTGACCGCATCAAGGCCCACCGAGATGGCGCCATCCGCTGTCCGCCCTCCAGGGACGGACGGGATTTGGTCCCCACGCCCTCCCTGCACTATACTGTCGCGTCGGTTTACGACGGGAGAGGGCGGATGCACCTGTTCAAGCAACATGCGGTGAAGAATGTCGCGGAAATCTCCGCGCTGATCCCAGTCATCGACTACGGCCCCTATTTCGCCGGAGAGCCCGGCGCGTTGGAGGCTCTGGTCGAACAGGTGCGCCACGCCTGTGAGAATGTTGGTTTTCTTTACGCGCTGAACCACGGCGTGCCGGAAGCCGTGATTGATCGCGCTTTTGCCGCGTCACGCCGGTTCCATGCGATGCCGCTGGAACAGAAGCTGGCGCTGCGGCTGAACGAGAATAATATCGGCTACATGGCGATGAACGCGTCCGTGCAGGGCGCCTCGACCGTGCACCAGGCGACCAAGCCGAACCAGAACGAGAGTTTTTTCGTCAGCCACGATCGCGGGGCGGACCACCCGGATGTGCTGGCGGGCTTGCCCCTGCGTGGCCGCAACCAGTGGCCGGACGATATGCTCGGCCTCCGGGACGACATGAGTGCGTCCGTGAGGACGCTTTGTCAGCGGGGTGCAAGTCCCCGTCTGGGTTGGTCGCAACCCAGCAATCGAAGGTAACTGCGTTGCCGCGAGGTGGCGTGGGGAGCAACCGGAGGTGAACCTTCAGTCCGTAGGATAACGAACC
>CAMATI010000070.1 GCA_945861095.1 Asaia bogorensis
CTGAACGACAAGGTGGGTGCGATCCTGGTCCCGGGCAACATGGGTGCCTGGCCCGAGGTGCGCGACACGCTGACCCGCCTGTTGCGGGGATGGTGTGGCTACTTCAGTCCTGGGTCGCATTATGTCGCGGATCGGGCGATTGAGGCTCACCTTTACGATCGTGTACGGAACTTTCTCGTCCGGCGCCACAAGATGCCCGCGCGGAGCATCGGGCCGTTCAGCATGGAAGCGGTATTCGGGGACCTTGGTATCCCGAGACTGCGCCATCTGCGGCGGAAAGGCGCGATGTCGTGAGCCTGTCGTGAAGCCAGTCGGAAAGCCGGATGCGGGAAATCCGCCAGTCCGGTTTGATGAGCGGGGAGGGGAAACGGATCGCTTTGGTGATACCGCGCCTCTCCTCGACTCTACTGGTTAACCCTTGCGGACCGCGCCACAAGCAGAAGCCTCACCCAAGGCCCGCCCATCCCCCACCAAACGCCCGACCCGCAACGTGTCCCGACGACAGAGACCACCCCGCCCCAAACGCCAACGGGGCACGTCGTCCCGCCCCGAGGGACCCCGAAACAACCACCGAACCCGCAACAAACCACACAATCCGACCGCCGCCTCCCACCCCCAACCCCGTCGCCACCACCCCCGCTCGGCTCGCCCGCCGACCCAGGCCGATCCCGCCCGATTACCCTGCGATCAAGAATAAGTTAACGGCGCCTATCCGGAACAATACCCCCCGAATCCCGCGCCTAACCGGAACGAAACCCCCGGGTTCCCGCATGGTTTCGCAACGATAACCGACTTGAGGCAACCTCAACCAATCTCTGAAGCTCGGCCGGTTTCCCAAGTGGGATCAGGCCAATACACCCCGATCCCGAACCAAGATCTCAGCAACCCGCACACCCGCCTCCGTCGCAAATAGACGGGATCAGAATTGACGTTAACCACCAATTAACAACAGAAACGCTCAGAAAAGAACGCCCGCCACGAAACCGAGACAAACTTCAGGCAACCCATGAAGATCACCCGGTATCCCATTCCCAAAACGCCAGGAATCCCGCACCGAACGGCCCCAAACCGCGTCATATCGAGAAAAATACAAGCCAAACCGACAGATCTCAGCGGTTTGTGCTTGCCTCGCCCCACCCCGGCCGCCTAGAACAAATTAAAAACATATGGGCATCCATGCGAAGCCCATCGGCTCGGTCCGACACCGTCCGACACGTCCACGAACCCACCGCAGCAGCCGAAACGGCATCCCGCGATATCTCCCACGCGCCCCGGGGCGACGCCTCCGGCGCGTTCATCCGGCCCATCGCCGCCCACAGTCGCGCCCAAAAGCGCGAAGCTCGGCCTCCCGCCCCAAAACCGCCGGCGATACCCGCGGAAACGCCTACTCCCCGCCCAGCGGCTTCATGTTCCGCTCCACGGCGCGACGCAGCAGAGCGGCCGAGCGGTAAACCCCATGCACCATCTTGGAATAAGGCAGCACCAGGAACAGCGCGAGAATGAAACCCAGATGGATCGCCAGAGCCAGCCCCATCGCCCCGGTCGTGCGCACCGCCAGCAGCACCAGTCCGGTCAGGGACGACATCGCCAGCAGCATCAGCATCGCCACGTCGCCGCCCAGCAGTTTCCGGACCCCGGGCATTGGGTCGTCGACCATCTTCATGGCGAACAGGCCGACCGTGCCGATCAAAAGCAGCACGCCGCCGACGGTTCCCAACAGCACGGGTGCGCTGAAGAAGGCATAGGGCGCATGCCAACCCATCAAAGCGTGATAAAAGAAGCCCACGGTGGTGGCCGCGAAGCACAGCATGAAGCCGTAGAACATGGCATGGTGCAACATGCGGCGGCGCATGGAAAATGCCTCGGACGCGTCGTTGCAGCCATCGCCGCCGCCGCCGAGATTTTTCAGGGTCAGCACGTCCCAGATGGCGATGGCCAGCGCGACGGGACCGACGCGGTCGGTGGGTCCGGCGTCTTTCCAGAAATTGCGGGCGCCCATCCACATGGCGATCAGGGCAAAACCGAAGCTGCCGATGCCGACCACCTGCATGATCCAGAGCGGGATCACGGCATAAAACGACCCCGCATCGGCCGGCCGGGCGGCCCAGAACGTGGCGGGCGAGGTCAGCGCCATGGTCAGGATCAGCACGAAGGCGACGGAGGCGGCGATGACGAGGGATACGACGGTGCCGTTGCGTTCAAACATCGAACCCATGCCTTTCGGCCAGGCGTATTCGGCGTAGCTCTCGGCGCGGACCTCGGCCAGGATGGCGGGGATGTTGATGCCCCATTCGTGCGGCGGCGCGTATTGGCAGGCGTAGTAGCAGCCGCGGCACCCATGGCAGAGATTGGCCAGGTAGCTCAGGTCGCCGGCGGAGAATTCGCGGCGCAGTTCCAAGGCCGGGAAGACGGCGCAGAACCCTTCGCAGTAGCGGCAGGCGTTGCAGACCTCGACTTCGTGACGAGCGCGTTGGATGGCTTCAGTTTCTTGCACGGTTTGCGGCCTCCTGCCCCGCGATGCGGCCGAATACGGTGCCGATCGTCATTCCGAACCCGGCCAGGTAGCCCTTGCCGAGGATGTTGCCGGCCATGATCTCCCCGGAGGCAAACAGATTGCCGGCGGGTTGGCCGTTGTCCATGATGACCTGTGCCTTTTCGTTCACCCGGACGCCGAGATAGGTGAATGTGATGCCGGGTCGCAGCGGGTATCCATAGAATGGACCTTTTTCGACGGCGCGGGCCCAGTTGGTCTTGTTGGGGGTCAGGCCCTCGGTGCGATTGCCGTCCAGTTTCAGGTTGTCGAAGCTTTGACCCGGGACGACGGCCTTGTTGAATTCCTCGACCGTGCGGCGGACTTTCAGCGGGTCCAGCTTCATGCGGATTGCGAGTTCCTCGATCGTGTCGGCCTTGTAGGCGGGGTAGACCGAGGGCATGAACAGTTGGAACGCCTTGGAATCGCAGATGGAATAGGCGATCTGGTCGGGCTGCTGGGCGATCAGGCGGCCCCAGATGGCATAGCGCTTGGGCCAGACGTCCTCGCCTTCGTCGTAGAACCGGTCGCCGTTCTTGTTGACGACGACGCTGTAGGGCACGCTGTCCAGACGGGTGGTGATGCCGCCGTCGAATTTGGGGGCTCTCGCATCCAGGGCGACGGCGTGGCACTGGGTGGGATCGCCGATCGAGGCGACTCCCTGATCCAGCAGGTTTTTAAGCACGCGGCCCCTATTGTAAGGGGTGCCTCGGATGACGAAGTTATCGACGGCGTCGCCCCAATATTCGCGCATCCACTCCAGGTTTGCCTGGAACCCGCCGGCGGAGGCGACCACGCAGCGGGCATGCACCGTCTCCGGAAAGCCACGCAGGGTGATATCGACGGAGCGGACGGCGCCGTCGTCCATGTTCAGCGACAGGACCTCGGTATCGTACAGGATGTCGATGCCGAGCCGTTCGGCGGTGAGGTAGTAGGCGTTCACCAGGGCCTTGCCGCCGCCGAGGAAGAAGGCGTTGGTGCGGCCCAGGTTCAAGGTGCCGGTCAGGGACGGTTGGAACCGCACGCCGCAGGCCTTCATCCAGTCGAACACGCCGGAGGACGCCCGGATGGTCATGCGGGCGAGGTTCTCGTCGGTGTTGCCGCCGGTTACTCGCAGCAGGTCGTCCCAGTATTCGTCCTCGTGGTAGGCGTCGGTCAGCACGCTGTTCGGCTTGTCGTGCATCGCCCGCAGATTGCGGGTGTGCCGGCTGTTGCCGCCGCGGGAGTGCCGGGGCGCGCTTTCGAGCACCAGCACGCTGGCTCCGGCCTGGCGCGCGGTGATCGCGGCGCACAAGGCCGCATTGCCGCCGCCCGCGACCAGGACGTCATAGGTTTGTGTCAGGTCAGGCATTCTGGTCCTCCGCCCCTGGTGCTTCTCTACGAATGGTTGGGGGTTGGCGCAAGGCGGTGGGGCTCCGCCCAAGACCCCGCGAGGGGCTCTGCCCCTGGACCCCGCCAAAGGCGCGGCCTTTGGAATGCGATTCTTTTGGAGCGTTATCCCTGGGGGCCTACCCAGGCGGTGAGAGGTCCGGGTAGGCCCCCAGGGATAACGCTCCAATGTTCCGGGTTCCAAGGGCCGTCGCCCTTGGTGGGGTTCGAAGGGGCAAAGCCCCTCGCGGGGCATGGGGCGGAGCCCCATCGCTTCCCCCAATTGCCCAACCCACCGCTCAGGTCCAAAACCCGCCAACCCAACCGCAAGAGAGCCTCAGCATGGACACCGACCCCCCAGGCGAGACCTGGCACGATATCACCCGCATTGTCCTCAAGCGCCACAATGTCAGCCTGGTCACCTACGTCCCCGACAACGTCCTGCGCCCCCTGATCGACGGCATCCACGCCGACCCGTTCTTCAACGCCTTCTCGGTCGCGCGGGAAGAAGAGGGCCTGGGCATCGTCGCCGGCGCCTGGATGGGCGGCACGCGCGGTATCCTGCTGATGCAGACATCCGGTTTCGCCACCCTGCCGAACGCGATCGCCTCCCTGTCCATGCCCTTCCTGATCCCCACCCTGATGATGGTCAGCGAGCGCGGCACCCTCGGCGAGTTCAACCTCGGCCAGTCCCTGGTGGCGCGCACCATGCGCCCCGTGCTGGACGCCCTGGCCATCGAGCATCACACGATGACCAGGCTCGACGAGGCCGAATTCATCCTGGATCGCGCGATCGTCCAGGCGATGGCGACCCAGTCGCCCTGCTGCTTCATCGTCTCGCCGCTGCTGACCGGCGGCAAACGGTTCGAGAAATAGGGAGACCGCGATATGGCACCGCAAGCGAACCAGCCGGTCACCCGCGACCAGGCCAAGGTGATGAACCGCTTCGACATCACGAAGCGGATGATCGCGCTGCTGAAGAACGACGAAGCCGTGATCGGCGGCATCGGCTACACGAATTTCGACCTCTGGGCGGCCTCGGGCGGTCCGGACGGGCGACGGACACAGAATTTCTACATGCTGGGCAGCATGGGCCTGTCGGTGCCGATCGCGCATGGCGTGGCGATTGCTCAGCCGAATCGCCGCGTGATCTCGCTGGAGGGTGACGGGTCGATCCTGATGCAACTCGGCTGCCTGGCTACGGTGGCGGCGCGCAAGGTCAAGAACCTGGCGATCGTGATCATGGACAACGGCGCCTATCAGATCACCGGCGGCCAGCCGACCCCGACCTCGGAAGGGGCCGATATCGTGGCGATGGCCCGCGCCTCGGGCCTGGCGCAAAGCGCGTGGGCGGCGGACGAAAGCGCCTTCGAGGAACTGATCTCCCAGTCGCTGAAAGAAGACGGCCCCTGGCTGATCGGCTGCCGGATCGACAACGGCAAGCCCGCCGACACGACGGAGCGCGATCCGGCCCGCATCAAGGACCAGTTCATGCGGGGGTTGGGGGTGCGATCATAGAGCATGATCGTGCTGAGCGGAACGTAACAGTGCGTGAATCATGCGACTAAACAAAGAGCTAGAGCGGTTTGCCGTTTCCAGTCAGCGTGAAACCGCTCTAGCCACAAGATGCGTCGACCGCACGCAGACGCGCCAGGTGGCGTCAGCGTGCGGTTACCCGCGGGCGGCCGAAACAACCGCCGACCGTTTCGAATGTCAGCGTTAGAGCATCATCACGATGAGCGGAACGTAACGGCGTGTGAATCATGCGATCAAACAAGGAGCCAGAGCGGTTTGCCGTTTCCAGTCAGCGTGAAACCGCTCTAGTCCCGAACGGCAAACAACGAGATTTCGGGGAACGCGATCAGCAACGCCACGATGATCAGCTCCATGACCACGAACGGCACGCAACCCTTGAAAACGTCGCCCAACGGGATATTCGGCGCCATGCTTTTCACGACGAAGGCATTCAACCCAACCGGTGGCGTAATCGCGCCGATTTCCACGGCCTTCGTCACCAGCAGGCCGAACAGCACACCGTCGAACCCGATCTGGATCACGATCGGATAGACGATCGGCATCGTGATCAGGATCATCGATAGCCCGTCCACGAAACAACCCAGGATCAGGAACGGCACCAGGATCATGACGATCATCGCGGTCTGCGACCATTGCAGGTCGCTTGCAAGCGAGGCGAGGACGGCTGGAAACTGGGTCGTCGACAGACCCAGGCTGAACAGCCCGGCCCCAATCACCAACGCGAAGATGGAGCATGTAGCGGTCCCGGTCTCTCGCAGGCCGACCAGGACGTTGGGCTTCCAGTTCTTGCGCCGCAGGACAGCGATCAGAGAGAACAGCGCGCCCATGCCGGCAGCCTCGGTCGGCGTGGCGACACCCAGATAGATGGTGCCCATCACGGCGGCAAACAGGATCAGCAGTTCCCAGGTCCGTCCCAGCGAGCGGAATTTTTCACTCCAGCTTGGCGCCGGCTCCTTCGACTCGTCGGGCGCCAGACCGGGACTGACTTTCACCCAGATATAGATACCGGCGATGTAGATCAGCGCTGTCATGATGCCGGGCACGAACGCGGCCATAAACAGCTTCACCAGCGATACATCCGTCATGATCGAATACACGACCAGCACACCGCTCGGCGGGATCAGCACACCCAGGGTGCCGCCGGCCGCCACGCAGCCCGCGGCCAGACGCGGGGCGTAGCCCTTGCGGAGCATCTCCGGCAAGGCGACCTTCGCCATGGTGGATGCGGTGGCGACGCTGGACCCGCAAATGGTCGAGAATGCGGCACAGCCGAACACGGTGGCCGCGGCAAGCCCACCTGGCACCCGCCCGAGCCAGGTTTGACCCGCATCGAAGGCCTGTTTGGAAAGGCCGGCGGAGAAGGCCATATGCCCCATGAACAGGAACAGCGGCAGGACGACATAGGCGAAGTTGGCGATACTGCTGTAGGCGAAGGTGGACAGCAGATACTCGACTGCCGGCCAGGGGCGAGCCCAGGCAAGGCCGAGAACCCCCGCACCGGCCAGGGCGAATGCGATCGGAATGCGCATCAAAAGCAGGACAAACAGGATCCCGATGATGACAAGGCCCGGCGCGAGTTGTTCCAGCATCATGTCACGTCGCCTCCCACCAACTCGTCCTCGGTGGGCGCAGCGCGGGGCTGTCCCATGAGCTGACGAATGATGTCGAAGATGAATTGCAGTACTAGTAGCCACAGCCCGAAGGCCAGGACGAAACGGCCGGGCCAGATCGGAAAAGAAATAATCCCGAACCCGGCCTCACCCCGATCGTAGGCGCTGATGGCCTGCCTTGTGCTGAGCCAGGCGAGGAGCCCCACCACGATCATGCTGAGGATATAGCCGATGGCTTCGAGAACCCGCTGGGCGGACATCGGGAGATGACGGCTCAGGATGTCGATCGCGTAGTTCTGCCGGTTCTGTTGGGCCGCGGCCAGGCCGAAGAACACCAACGCGACGAGCAGGAGTTCACTGATCTCCGTGCTGCTGTGCAGCGGGGCGCTGAACAGGCTTCGCCCCCCGACGTCGATTGATATTATGACTGTTATGAGGAGGGTGGCGAAGCCACTGGCGATCCCGAGGCGCAGGATCAGCCATTCGGCGGTTTCAATGGATTTGAGCATGGGAAATCACTGACAGTGGGGCGGTATCGGGAACCAAACAATCATGTCGCGGTCGCAACCTGCGTCGGCCGATTGCTCTTGCGTCGCGGGCTGGATGCCAAACCGGGACAGGGTATGCGGTGCAAAATATCGGCGTGTCTCGCCGCCTGTCGTAAGACAGGCGGCCGAGGGTTTGCCTCAGACTTTACCGCATTTTTTCTCGTAGCGTTCGAAGCCTGGCACATAGGTGCTGGTCTTCTCGTGGGTCCGGATATAGCCCAGGAACTCATCAAGCAGGGCCTGACCGTCGACCTTGGTTTCGGCCTTCACGCGCTTCAGCCAGTCTTCCTGCAGGCCGATGCCGGCGATCTGGTAGACAGCCTTGCGATCTTCCTCCGACAGACGGCTGATTGTCAGCTTTTCCTGCATGGCGCACAGCTTGTTCACGGCCGAATCGATACTCTGGTCATTGGCCCGGGCGGCCGCGCCGGCCATTTCCCCGGCGACCTGATCGATGATCTTGCGGTGCTTCTCGCTGAGCTTGTTGTAACGGTTCATGCTGATGGCGATCTGGCTGACCGCATAGATGCCGGAGCCGCCGAAATCGTTGGCGTGTTTGGCGACGTCCTGCATGTTGCCATGCACGGCGGAATCAAAGGGTGTGGAGCCGATGCCATCCACGACGCCGCGTTGCAGCGCCTCAATACCTTCCGCCCAGGCCAGTGCCACGGCGGTGGCGCCGAGCTTCTGGATGGGCGCGGCGAGGGGGGGCACGGCGCGGATCTTGAGGCCCTTGAATTCGCTAAGCTTGGCGATGGGCTTTCTTGACCAGACGGTGTTCTCCGACCAGGCGAAGGAGTAGAGGACTTTTCCCCCCCGACTCTCAAACTCGTTCCGGAACGCGGCGTTGTTCGCGTACAGATCCCGCCATGCCAGGAAAACCGCATCGGCGCGTATGGACAGATACGGCATCATCACGGCGGCGAGCGGGAATTCCTTGACGTTGTAGATCTGGGTGGGAACGTTCACGACATCGGCGGCGCCACTCCGGAGGCCCGGGTACAGATCAGCCGCCTTCAGAAGGGCGTTGTTCCAGTATCTCTCGAACTTGATTTCGCCGCCGCTGCGCTTCTCGACCTCCTCCATGAACCAGATATCGGCCTTGGAGCCCGCATAAACCTCTGCGAAGAACGTCGCGTAGACGAGCTTTTCGACTGCCGCGGCAGGGGTTGCGATGCACCCCCAAAGAGCCATCGCCGCCGTCGCGATGGCCGCCTTTTTGAACTTCAAGAATGGCATTGTCCGCTGTCCTCCCGTGGCCGCGGTCTTGCCGACCACGTGCCTGGGATGACGTTACCCGTGGGTAGCAGACGCGGCAAGACCGACGGCTCGGGGATTCCCATCGAAACCTTCGGCGCATCCGTCGCGCGGATCGGAACCCCTGTTGAAAATTCGCGCGTGTCGGCACGATCCGTAGGAGTTGGAACATGCGGGCTGAACCCATCCTCCACCGTGCATCCCCAACCGTCACATGCTAATCCTGCCGCCAGCATCGGAAACGGAGAGAAAACCATGGATTTCACAGGCAAGGTCGTCCTGATCACGGGCGCGGGCAACGGCATCGGGCGGGCATCGGCGCTGGGCTTCTCCAGCCGCGGCGCCAAGGTCGTCATCGTCGATCGTGACACCGCCGGGGGCGAGGCCACCGCCGGCATCCTGCGCCAGCAGGGCGGGGAAGCCATGTTCGTGCCCGCCGATGTCACCAAATCCGCCGAAGTGCAGAACTACGTGAAGGCCACGCTCGACGCCTACGGCCAGATCGACTGTTTCTACAACAATGCCGGGATAGAGGGCGCCGTCGCCACCACCGCCGAGTATGACGAGGACATGTTCGACCGTGTCATCGCCATCAACGTGAAGGGCGTGTTCCTGGGTATGCGCCATGTTCTGCCGGTCATGATCAAACAGGGCCGCGGCGCCATCGTGAACACCGCCTCGGTCGCCGGTCTGGTCGCATCCCCGGGGATGCCGGCCTATGTCGCGTCCAAGCACGCGGTGATCGGCCTGACCAAGACGGCGGCGGGCGAGGTCGGGCGCAACGGCATACGGGTGAACGCGGTTTGCCCCGGCCCGATCGACACCCGCATGATCCACGCGCTGGAGGCTCAGTTGAACCCCGACGATCCCGCCAGCGTCGGCGCGCGCTATCAGGGCACGATCCCGATCGGGCGCTACGGCACGGCGGAGGAAGTCGCCAACCTGGTGCAGTTCCTGTGCTCCGACCTCGCGTCCAACATCACCGGCGCGCAATATGTCGTCGATGGCGGCCGCACGGCGACGGGCGGGGCGGTGACCAACAGCCTGGTCCGGTAACGGATCGGACGGGCGATCAGGCGGGCCGATCATGATTTCCCCGATCCAATCGCTGGGAAATCTGGTCGGCCGCGTTGGAACCAGCCTGGACAGCGCCATCAACGACCGCACGATCCGGGTCGCGGTCACTGGGTTGAGCCGAGCGGGGAAGACGGTTTTTCTCACGTCTCTGATCGTGAACCTGCTGGCGATGAAGGCCGGCCGCGATACGCTGCCGGCGCTCCGGGCGTGCCTGGATCGGGATGGACCCAACCGGCTGCGCAATGTGCGGCTGCTCCCCGCCGGGGCCGGCACCACGCCACGCTTCGACGTCGCGGGGAAGTTGGCGGAACTGTCCTCGGACCAGCCGCACTGGCCGGCGCGCACCGATGATCTGGCGGAAATCGCGCTGGAATTGGAAATCGCCCCGGCCGATGGCGTGCTGCATACATTGCGTGGCTTCGCCGGTACCCCCCGGATCACGCTGTCGCTGCTGGACTATCCGGGCGAATGGCTGCTCGATCTGCCGATGCTGCCGAAGCCGTTCGACCAGTGGTCGGCCGAGACGCTGGCCTTGCTCCGCCAGCCGCCGCGTGAGGCGATCGCCCGACCGTTCCTGGAGTTCCTGAGCGCCATCGATCCGGCCGGCGACGCGGACGACGCACTGCTGCTGCGCGGCCACCGGCTCTATCGCGACCTGTTGTTAGATTGCCGCGAGCGGCTTGGCCTGCGCTACCTGCAACCCGGTCGCTTTCTGTGTCCCGGCCCCAGGACGGACGCGCCGTTCATGTGGTTCTTCCCCTTGGACAATGCGCCCGGAACCCCCAGGTCTGGCTCCATGGGTGCCCTGCTGCGCGACCGGTTCGATGCCTACAAGGCGGATATCCGAACCAGCTTCTTCGATACGCATTTCCGCGCCTTCGATCGCCAGATCGTCCTGGTCGACGTGCTGGGGGCGCTGCATGCCGGCAAGGCGGCCTATGAGGACACCGAACGCGCCATCGCCGATATCGCCGCCGGCCTGGCCAACAGCGGGGACCTGTTCGGCCAGTTGACCGGCGGATGGTTGGGGCGTTCCGGCATCGACCGGGTCGCCTTCGTCGCCACCAAGGCCGATCACGTGCCGGAGTTGCAGCGCCAGAACCTGCGCGCCCTGCTGCGGGACATGGCGCAATCGGCCCGCGCCCACGGTCCGGACGGGGACGACGCGGTGTCCTACCATGTCGCTGCCTCCGTCATATCCACCACGGATGGCTGGGCCGACCGGGTTGGCGGCCCGCGGGAGCCTGTCGTGTGGGGGCGCGAACTCGGCCCGCCAGGATCTGAAACGCGAGAGCGGCGGGCCTATCATGTCGGCACGGTTCCGATCAGTCGCCCGCCGGACGGGTTCTGGTCCGGTCAGTATTTCGACCTGCCCGTGTTCACCCCGCCGCCGATCGATCCAGCGGGCACCAACGGCATCCAGCATATGGGGCTGGATCGGATTTTGGCCGACCTGATCGGAGACCGGCTATGAACGCCTTCACCCCCGGTTTCGCCGACCAGCCGCGCCCGTCAGACCCGGCCCGTCCGCTGGAACATGCCGCCGTGACCGAACCATCGCCCATCGCGCCTGGCTTTATCGAGACCACCAGCCGCCCGCCCGACGACGCGCCGTTTCAGCCCGCCGTGATCGCCGTGACCGGCACGCCATCCGGGCCGCCCGGCATGTTGACCTGGGTGGCGGCCGGCGTGGCGTTGCTGGTCATGGGCGGCACGATCCTGTCCATGATCGGCTTCGTGGTCGATCAGATGGCGCGATCACAGGTTTTGGGCCTGACGACGGCCGGTGTTTTCTCGGTCGCCGCCGCTGCCATCATCTGGGGCGCCCTGATCGAAGTCCGCTCCTATCGCCGGTTAACGGTGGTCGATCGCATGCGAGTCCGTCTGCGCGACCCGGCCTGCCCGGTGGAGGATGCGCGCCACTTCGCTCGTTTCTGGCTCGCCAGCATCGCCGCCCGTGTGCCCGAGGCCGATACCCTGCAAGCCGCGCTGGACGCTTGCCGGACGACCGAGGAAATTCGCGCCCTGCTGCGGCATCGCCCGCTCCGCGTCCTTCGCGAAAAGGCCCGCCTGCTCGGCACACGCGCCGGGACCCAGGCCGGATTCATTGTGGCCATCACGCCATCGCCCGCACTGGATGGGCTGATCGCGGGCGTGCGATCCCTGTCGCTGATCCGGGAGGTGGCGGCGCTTTACGGGTTGCGACCAGGGCCGGCGGTGACCGTCGGGCTGATGCGGCGCTGCGCCTGGACCGCGGCATCGGTCTATGGCGTCAACGTCGCCGCCAGCATGGCCGCCACCAATCTGATGACCGAAATGCCGGTGCTGCGCCATGTCGCCGCGGCGGTCCCCGGTGCCGGCTTGACGGCGACCCGGCTCTATTGGCTGTCTCTGGCGGTCGCGGAAGCCTGCGCTCCGGTCGAGACCGAGGCATGATCCGCGCGACCGACTGGGGAGGAAAAGCATGACGGGATTGTTGGACGGACGGCTCGCCTTGATCACGGGTGGTGGGTCCGGCATCGGAGAGGGCATCGCCCGTGCCATGGCGGCGGCCGGGGCACGGGTGATCGTGGTGGATGTGAATGCCGATGGGGCCGAGCGGGTGGCCAATGCGATCGGGGGCGATGCGGCGTTTTATGCGCTGGATGTCAGCGATCGAGCCGCCTGCGACGCCCTGGCCGCGACGGTGAAGCGCGATATCGGTGCGGTCTCCATCCTGGTGAACAACGCTGGCATCATCCGCCGCGGCAAGGTCGACGCCCCAAATACGCGCGCCGATTGGGACGCCACCATGGCGGTGAACCTGGACGGACCCTACAACATGGTCACCGCTTTCCTCGATCCGTTGAAGGAAACCAAGGGGGCGGTGATCAATATCGGCTCGATCCAAAGCTTCGTGGCGCTGCCGAACTCCGCCGCCTACACCACGTCCAAGGCTGGCGTGCGCGGCCTGACCAAGGCGCTGGCCATTGAGTTGTCGCCGCTGGGCGTGCGGGTGAACGCCATCGGCCCCGGGCTGATCGCCACCCCGCTGAACGCCGACGCGCGCCAGAACCCCGACTACATGAAGAATTTCGAGCAGCGGATTCCCCTCGGCCGCCTTGGTGAGCCGGTGGATATCGCCGGGCCGGCGGTGTTCCTGGCGTCCGACCTGGCGCGGTATGTGACCGGCGTGACCTTGCCGGTCGATGGAGGGTTCCTGTCGCTATGATCCGCACGATTCGCACCCCGGTCCTGGAAATCGCCTACGAGGAAACCGGCCCGTCCGACGGATTTCCGGTGATCCTGCTGCACGGGTTCCCGGACGATGCGCGGGCCTATGACGGTGCGGCCGGCCCCCTGGCAGCGGACGGCTTGCGTGTGCTGGTGCCGTATCTGCGTGGTTATGGCGCGACGCGATTCCTGGACCCGGCTACGCCTCGGTCGGGCCAGCAGGCTGCGTTGGGCGCCGATCTGCGGGATTTCATGGATGCGCTTGGCCTCGGCAAGGCCGTCCTGGGCGGGTATGATTGGGGCGGTCGCGCGGCGTGCATCGTGGCCGCGCTGTGGCCCGACCGTGTGCGTGGGTTGGTGTCGATCAACGGCTACAACATCCAGAACATCGCCGCCGCGCTGCAACCGGCCTCGGCCGACCAGGAGAGTCGGCACTGGTACCAGTGGTATTTCAACACGGCGCGGGGCGTGGCCGGCCTGACCGCCAACCGGCGGGATATCTGCAAGCTGCTGTGGAAATTGTGGTCGCCGAACTGGGATTTCGACGACGCGAAATATGAGGCGACCGCCATCAGTTTCGACAATCCCGACTTCGTGGACGTGGTGATCCAGTCCTATCGCCACCGCCACCAGAACGCGCCGGGCGATCCGGCGCTGGAACCGATCGAGGCGCTCTTGGTGGCGCAACCGCCCATCACGGTGCCGACCATCGTCCTGCACGGTGCGGCGGACGGTGTCGGCCCCGCGGTGCAGTCCGAATCCGCGCATCGCCATTTCACCAACCGCTACGAACGCCGCGTGATCCCGCGCGCCGGCCATTTCCTGCCGCATGAAACGCCGGAGGCGGTGGTCCAGGCGGTGCGGGATTTGGTGCGGTGAGGGCGGAGGACTTCAGCCGTGGCGCCGGCCCCTGACCTTTCGCGCGGTAGCGACACGGCGTGGGCTAATCGGTCATTGCCGGTCGGCGCGCGGCTTTCTATATTCCGGGCGGATTTCTAGAAAGCGATGCCGCCATGGCGTTGAGCCTGAAGGACAAGGAAACCGACCGACTGGCCAGGGAGGTCGCCGCCCTGACCGGCGAGACGCTGACCGATGCGGTTCGCACCGCCCTGGCCGAACGTTTGGAGCGGGAGCGATTGCGGCGCGGTGGGCCGACCCGCCTGGCGGACCGGCTTCTGGAAATCGGCAGGCATTGCGCCGAACTTCCGGATTTTGATGCGCGGAGTCCGGACGAGATCGTCGGCTATGATGAAGACGGTATGTGGCGCTGATGGTCATCGACACCTCGGCGCTGGTCGCGATCCTGTTGCGGGAACCGGACGCCGAACGGTTTGCCAGCGCGGTGGAGGGGGCGGCGGTTCGATTGGTGTCGGCGGTCACTCGGGTGGAACTGTCTTGCGTCATCGAAGGCCGTAAGGGAGAGGCGGGTCGAACCGATCTGGAGCTTCTGCTTCGCGATGGCGGCATCGAGGTCGCGAGCGTCACCCCGCAACAGGCATCCATCGCGATCGATGCCTTTCGCCGCTATGGCAAAGGCCGGGGGCACCCGGCCGCGCTGAATATCGGCGACTGCTTTTCCTATGCGTTGGCGGTTGCGACCGGGTATCCGTTGCTTTTCAAAGGGAACGATTTCCGTCACACCGACATACGGTCGGCCTTGAAATAGCCCATCGTTATTGAGTCGGACGGTGTCGTGCCAGTGGCTGACCGGCATACACACCGGATGAATCGAGAGGCCCGACCAATCGGTCGCTATTCCCTCAAAACAACCCATACCGGCACGCCAGCCACAGCTTCTGCCACGTGGGCACGCTCACCCTCTCCCGAGGGTTCCGCCATGCGCTGCGTTCCAGTCGCGACAGGATCGCCGCATAGGTCGCGCCCATCAAACGCGCCGGCTTCATGGCGCGACGATCGCACTGGCGCATGGCGCTGTCGGCAACCGCGAAATACCCATGCGCCCGTTCGGCCAGTCGGGCACACACGTGCGGCAGACCCGGGGAGGCCAACGCCGCCATGGGTTCGGCCGGGACTCGGGCGTCCTCCAGAAATTCCGCCGGCAAGTAGAGCCGTCCGCGTTCGGCGTCCTCCTGGATATCGCGCAGGATATTGGTCAGTTGCAGCGCCCGCCCCAGCCCATGCGCGACCTGATCGGCCATGGGCGACGCATCCCCGAACACGCGGACCGACAACCGCCCCACCGCCACGGCCACTCGGTCGCAATACAATTCCAGGGTCGCGAGGTCGGGGGCCACGATCACCGTCTCGGCATCCATCTGCATGCCGTCAATCACCGCGAGGAAGTCCTGCGCCCGCAAATCGAAGCGGCGCACCGCCTCCACCAGCACGCGGGTCACTGGTCCATCGGCCTCGCCCCGATACAGGGCGGCGATATTGTCCCGCCACAACGCCAGGTCGCGGCGCTTGTCGGGCAATGTGCCTTCCTCGTCGGCGATGTCATCGACGATGCGGCAGAACGCGTAGATCGCATACATCGCGTGCCGGCGGTCCGGCGGCAGCACGGCCATTCCGCGATAGAACGACGTGCCGGCCCGCCGCACGATCGCCTCGACCGCGTCCAGATCCGCCTGGTCCGCGCCCAACGGTGTCGATTCCGCTGCCATCAGACGATATGGCGGGCCGCGCCGATGGCGCTGAGCAGCCCATCGGTCGAGCTCAGCTTCACCCGCGTGGCCAGCGGATCGTTTTGCGCCAGCCGTCGCCCCAGCCGGCGCGCCAGCCGCAGGATCACCGCCGATTCCAGCCGTAACCGGCGATTCCGCGTGATCTGCGGCAACTCCGCGGCCGCCTGGTTAAGCCGGTCGATCCGGTCCAGCAAGGTCACAAACACCCGCCGCAGCCCGGGGGTCTCCTTCGGCCGGCGCAAATCCTCGACCGAGGCGCCGAAATGGTCCAGCAGCGCCTGTGGCAGGTAGCAACGGTCGAGGTCCGCCAGATCCTTCGCGCAATCCTGCAGGTGATTGAGGACTTGCAGCGAAACGCACAGCGCGTCGGAGGCCGCGTAGCACTCGTGGCTTTCCTTGTGCAGGTCGATCAGATAGCGGCCGACCGGCACCGCGGAATAGCGGCAATAGTGGTAAAGTTCGTCGATCGTCGCGTAACGGCTCTTGGTGGCATCGGCGCGAAACGCGATCAGCAGATCGGTGGCGTGCACACGCGGCACCTTGGTCTGCGCCAGGCTGGTCCGCAGGCGCTCCGCGCTGGGGGATCCGGTGTCGCGCTGGCCGGTCAGCACCGCCTCCATCACGTTCAGGCGGGCGATCTTGTCGGCTGGCCGCAATGTGGGCGAGTCGGCGATGTCGTCCGCATTGCGAGCGAAGGCATAATAGGCATGCACATGCGGGCGCAGCTTTCGGTCGATCAGAATGGATCCGACCGGAAAGTTCTCGTCGCCTCGGTCCTTGCCGGACCAGACTTCGACGTTGTCGGACTCGCTCATGCGCCGCTGCCGGTGTAGGCGCGTCCCTTCCAGGCGACACCGCGGCCCAGATGGTGATTGATCGCGGAGCCGATCGTGGCCGCCGTGTAGAACGCGGCGATCAACGGCAGGAACGGCGCCCACAGGACGGAACGGCCGAAGCGGCGCAATGTCGGCACATAGGACAGCGACAGCAGGACCCAGGCTGCCAGCCCGCACCAGCGGCCGATGCCGTCGTCGAACAACGCGGCGAAGGGCGGCACCAGCCAGGTCAGGACCATCGCCACCGTCGTCCCCAGCAACAACAGCGGCGAAAAGCGCAACTGGACATAGGCGGTGCGCGTGATCATCCGCCAGATATCGCCCACGCCTGGATACGGGCGCACCGACCGGGCCAGCGCGGAATGACCGAGCCAGATCCGGCCGCCCCGCTTGACCGCGCCAGCCAGCGCCACATCGTCGATCAGCGCTCCTCGCACTGCCTCCACCCCATTGGTTCTTGCCAGCGCGCGCTGGCTGATCAGGATCGTGCCGCCCGCCGCGGCGGCGGTGGCGCGTCGCGAATCGTTTACCCAGTCGAATGGATAAAGCAACTGGAAGAAGAACACGAACGCCGGCACCAAGGCCCGTTCGGCCGGGCTGTCGCACGCGAGCGCGACCATTTCCGAGACCATGTCACGGTCGTCGCGAACCGCATGAGCAACCAGGGTCGAGACGTGGCGTGGATCGTGGACGATATCGGCGTCTGTCAGCAGCACGAACGCGGCTCCCCGGGCCGCCTCCAGCCCCTGCGCCACCGCCCAGAGCTTGCCGCTCCATCCGGGCGGCCGTTCGGCGCCGGTCAGCACGGTCAGCCGGGAATCGTCCAGGGCGCGCGCGATCGTCCCGGTGCCGTCGGTGCTGCCGTCATCGACCAGGATGACCCGGAATGGACCCGGGTAGTCCTGCGCCAGCAGGGAAGTCAGGCTGTCCCGAATCGCCGCCGCTTCATCGCGTGCCGGGACCACGACCGCGACCGCGACCGCATCGGACGGGAGGGTCGGCGTAAGGACCGGCCCGGCCTGCCAGAATCGCCCATGCAGGCCGATCAGATAGAGCCAGATCAGCAGCGACAGGACCGCGAGGACCGTCATCCACGCAGCATGCCGTTGGCCCGGAACCAGGCCACGGCGTCCTCGACCGCCTGACGGACCGGGCGGGGGCTGTAACCCAGCTCCGCCATCGCCTTCGCGGACGAGTAAAACATCTTCTTGCGCGCCATTTTCAGATGGTCGCGGGTCATCAGGGGCGGGATGCCGGTCAGGCGCGCGAACTGCTCCATCAGGTAGGCGGCGGGCCAGACCACGCCCTCCGGCAGGCGGATCGACGGCGGCCGGCGTCCGGCGACGGTTGCCACCAGGGCCAGCACGTCCTTCAGCAGCATGTTCTCGCCGCCGAGGATATAGCGTTCCCCGATGCGACCGCGTTCCAGGGCCAGCACATGCCCCTCGGCCACGTCATCGACGTGCACGATGTTCAGGCCGGTGTCGATATAGGCGGGGACACGCCCGGCCGCGGCGTCCAGGATCATCTTGCCGGTGGGCGTCGGCTTGATATCGCGCGGTCCGACCGGGGCGGCGGGATTGACCACGACCACCGGCAGGTTGTCGCGTCGCGCCAGGTCCAGCACCGCGCGTTCGGCCAGGAATTTAGAGCGTTTGTAGACGCCAATGAAGTCGGACTCACGGGCGGGGGTGGTTTCATCGGACACGCTGCCGTCGCCGATCAGTCCCAGGGCGGCGACGGAACTGCAATGAATGATGCGTTCGGCCCCGGCATTGGCCGCGGCCCGCACCATGGCGAGGGCGCCGTCTACGTTGGCGCGCAGCATGTCGTCCGGAACGGGCACCCAGATCCGGTAGTCGGCGGCGACATGTACGACATAGCGGCAGCCGGCGGCGGCGCGGTCCAGGGAAGCCGGATCGGTCAGATCGCCCACCACGACCTCCGCATCCAGGCCGGCGAGGTTGCTTCGATCGCTGCTGGCGCGGGTCAGCAGGCGCAATTCGTGCCCGCGGGCGGCGAGGACGCGCGCGACGGCCGATCCGACAAAGCCGGTGGCGCCGGTGACCAGGGTCTTCATGTCGGGGAGCATTGGGGCATGCGCGGTTCATAGACGAAGCGGATGGAACCTGGGAAGAACCGAGCGACCCATGGACCCGGTCGGTGGCGGAATGCGCCAGGCCGAGCGGGGGGGTGAACCGTGGTTGTCGCTGGGACGGTGATCCTGGTGCGTATGATCCCGTTGCATATGATCCCGTTTCAGGGGAACGCGAAATGGTATAGGTTCCCCGCTTCAACCTTACCGGATGGCTTCCTGATGCGCCTGACCCGCGGCTTCATTCCCACGATCAAGGAAACCCCGTCCGAGGCGCAGATCGCCTCCCACCGGCTGATGTTGCGCGCCGGCCTGGTCCGCCAGACCTCCGCCGGCATCTACGCCTGGCTCCCCTTGGGTTTGCGCGTCCTGCGCAATATCGAGCGTCTGGTGCGGGAAGAACAGGACGCCGCCGGCGCCCAGGAAGTGCTGATGCCGACCATCCAGCCGGCGGAATTGTGGAAGGAAAGCGGGCGTTACGAGGACTACGGCAAGGAGATGCTGCGCATCCGCGACCGTCATGAACGCGACATGCTGTACGGCCCGACCAATGAGGAAATGATCACCGATCTGTTCCGCCAGTCGGTCAAGAGCTACCGCGAACTGCCCCAGATCCTCTATCACATCCAATGGAAATTCCGTGACGAGGTGCGTCCCCGCTTTGGCGTGATGCGCGGACGGGAGTTCTTGATGAAGGACGCCTACTCCTTCGACCTGGACCATGCCGGTGCCGTCACCACCTACCGCAAGATGATGCTGGCCTATATGCGCACGTTCCAGCGCATGGGGCTGAAGGCGATCCCGATGGAAGCCGATACCGGCCCGATCGGCGGCGATCTGAGCCATGAGTTCATCATCCTGGCCCCCACCGGCGAAAGTCAGGTCTATTTCGACGCCGCGTTTGACGAGATGGACTATCTTTCGGCCGGCGCCGGCGGCTTCAGCCACGACAAGGCGGATGACCTGGAGCGCTTTTTTCGCCAGATGACCACCAACTACGCCGCGACCGACGAAAAACACGACACCGCGAAATGGGAGGCGATCGCCCCCGACCGCCGCCGCGAAGGCCGCGGCATCGAGGTCGGGCACATCTTCTATTTCGGCACCAAATACACCAAGGCCATGAGCGCGTCCGTCGCCGGCCCCGACGGCAAGCCGTTCTTTCCGGAAATGGGCAGCTACGGGATCGGCGTTTCTCGCCTGGTGGGCGCGGTGATCGAGGCCAGCCACGACGACGCCGGCATTATCTGGCCGGACAGCATCGCGCCGTTCAAGGCGGCGATCCTGAACCTGAAGAACGGCGATCCTGCCTGCGATGCTCTGTGCGAATCGCTCTACGCTCGGTTCGGGGGCGACGCGCTGTATGACGACCGCGCCGACCGCGCCGGGGTGAAGTTCAACGACGCCGACCTGATGGGCCACCCCTGGCAGATCATCGTGGGCCCACGCGGGGCCGCCGCCGGCAAGGTGGAGATGAAACGCCGCGCCACCGGGGAGCGGCTTGAGCTGGCCCCGGACGACGCCATCGCCCGCATCGGCTAGGCACCACCTGCATGTTCGGACCCTTCGAGCGCATGGTCGCCGGCCGCTACCTGCGCGCACGCAAGGGCGAACGCTTCGTCTCCATCATCGCCATTTTCTCTCTCGTCGGCATCGCGCTGGGCGTCGCCACCCTGATCGTGGTGACCTCCGTCATGAGCGGATTCCAGACCGAACTCGTGTCGCGCATTCTCGGCGCCAACGGTCACGTGACGATCGAGGCTTATGCCGGGCAGAAGATCGACGGCTTCCAGCCGCTGGTGGACCGGATCGGCGCGCTGCCCAAGGTCGTCTCGGCGATTCCGATCCTGGACGGGCAGGCGATGCTCAGCACCGAGGGTGGTGGCGCGCGCGGCGGTCTGGTGCGCGGGGTGCGGGCGCAGGATTTGCGCGCGATGCCGCAGATCGGCGGGCATATCGTCCAAGGCAGCCTGGACGCGTTCAATGGCGATGACGCGCTGGTGGTGGGGGTTTCCCTGGCGCGTTCCTACCGGCTGCGTATTGGCGACCAGGTGACGATCCTGTCCCCGCAAGGGGCCGCGACCGCGTTCGGCACAATCCCGCGGGTCCGCGCCTACAAGGTTGTGGCGATCTTCGATGCGGGCCTGAACGACTACAACAGCTCGATCGTGTTCCTGCCCCTGGAAGCGGCGCAGGTGTTCTTCCAGAAACCGGACGGGATCACCGGTATCGAAATCCGCATGACCGACCCGAAGGAGGTCGGCACCATCGCCGCGCCACTGGGTGACATTCTGCGCGGGCGGCAGGTGCTGGCGCGGGACTGGCGCAATGCCAACGACACACTGCTCGGCGTCCTGCAGGTGCAGAAGAACACGATGTTCATCGTCCTGGGAATGATCGTGCTGGTGGCGGCGTTCAACGTCATCTCCTCGCTGATCATGCTGGTGAAGGACAAGCGCGCCGATATCGCCGTGCTGCGCACCATCGGCGCCAGCAGCGGCGCGATCCTGAGAATATTCCTGATGTGCGGCGCTTTCGTCGGTGTCAGCGGCACCCTGATCGGAACCGCCATCGGCGTCGTGTTCTGCCGCAACATCGTCGCCGTACAGCATTTTATCGAGGATATGACTGGCGGGCGGGTGTTCGACTCCTCGGTGTTCCTGTTGAGCACCCTGCCGGACAAGGTCGACTGGGGCGACGTGACGCGCGTGGTCCTGCTGGGCCTGGCCCTGTCCCTGCTGGCGACCTTGTATCCAAGCTGGCGGGCGGCGCGCACCGATCCGGTCGAGGCCCTGCGCCATGAGTGACCCTTTGGTCCTGGTCGCCGTCCAGCGCATCTATCGCAGCGAGGCTGGCGACCTGCCCATCCTGCGCGGGGCGGACCTGACCTTGCACGCCGGGGAAATCGTCGCCCTGGTCGCGCCGTCCGGGGCCGGCAAATCCACTCTGTTGCATATTGCGGGGCTGCTGGACCGGCCGGACGCGGGTTCCGTCATGGTCGCTGGGATGGAAGCGGGGGCACTGCCGGACAGCGGGCGCACCGCGGTCCGGCGCGACACCATCGGGTTCGTCTACCAATCCCACCATCTGCTGGCCGAATTCACCGCCCTGGAAAACGTCGTGTTGCCGCAAATGATCGCGGGGCGGCCGCGCCGGGATGCGGAAACCCGCGCCCTTTCCCTGCTGGCATCGCTGGGGCTGGCCGAACGCCGAGCGCATCTGCCTGGGAAATTGTCGGGCGGGGAGAAGCAGCGGGTGGCCATCGCACGGGCGCTCGCCAACGGGCCGAAGGTGCTGCTCGCCGACGAACCGACCGGCAATCTGGACGTCGCGACGGCGGAGACGGTGTTTTCCGAGCTGCTGGCAACGGTGCGGGGGCAAGGGGTGGCGGCGCTTATCGCCACGCATAACCCCGCGCTGGCGGCCCGCATGGATCGGACCGTCACGTTGCATGAGGGGCGAATCGTCGCCGGGTAACGGCGGGATCGAACGGTGCGGCGTCGAGAGGCTTCGGCCCGACGGGATTTTGAGTGCCAGGCAAGAGGCGAATTGCGTCGAGGTCTTGTCCTAATCTGGAGGCGACCGTCTCGAAGTCCGATGCCTTATACCAACCGTCCGAAACACCGACTCACCCCCCTATGCAAAGGTCTCCGGGTTCGATTCGATACCCTCGTCGGCCGATTCGCGGCCAAGGAGGGATCGAATGGGCAAGGCAATCGCGGTCACTCGAACCGAGCACACGGCCTCTG
>CAMATI010000071.1 GCA_945861095.1 Asaia bogorensis
CAACCCGACCAGCAGCGCGATCATGTACGGCCAATCGGTGCGCGCATGTGCCATCAGCAGGCCCACGCCCAGCGGCGGGGTGAACAGGCCGATGCCAACCGCGGCGGTCGATTGTTTGTCGGTTTCGGGCACCGTAAACCACGCGACCCCACCGGCCAATCGGTAATGCCGGGGGCGGGTGGCATCGCGAATTGGGCGGGAGACCGAGAGTGAAGATCGAGATCGTTGGCCTTGCGGGGCAGCCGGCGCTGCTGCCCGTCGTTGCCACCTGGCTGTGGGAGGAATGGGCTCGGCACAAAGGCCGCACGCTGGAGCAGGTGATCGCGCGCCTTGGCTCCTACCGGGCGACGATCGGACCGGAGCAGACCTTCGTGGTGCTGGAAGGCGCGACACCGGTCGCGACCGCGAGCCTGGTGCACCATGACCTCGACCCGCGGCCGGACCTGACGCCATGGCTCGCCAGCGTCTATGTCGATCCGCCGTTTCGGGGTCGCGGCCATGCGGCGCGGTTGGTCCGGGCGGTGGAGGAAGCGGCGGCCGCGGGCGGAGTGCGCCGGCTTTGGCTGCACACCGAACATGCGGCGGGGCTTTATGCCGGTCTGGGCTGGATCGCGGATGGGCCGGAGGTGGATCATGGCCATGACGTGACCTTGATGCATCGGGATCTGGGATGCATCGGGATCTGGGATGCACCGGGACCTGGGATGCACCGGGATCTGGGCTGATCCGCGATGACCCGGTCCCCGGCGCCTTCGGAGATCGTTGCTCGGGATACAGTCCTGGAGCGTTGCGAAATGGGGAGGCGTCCAGGACGCGGCGTCGGGAGTTGCGGCGCCGGCTTGCCGAACCGGCGCATGGGGTGCCAGTTTAGCCGCAACCATCACACACGATGCATTAGGAGCCTCCATCATGTCCGGCCTGATCCACGACCACTCCAAATGGGGCCCCACCGACCAGATCGGCGCCGGCAACCTGCTGACGGCCGAAAAGCGGCTGGGCGCCCTGGGATTGGTGAAGCACGCCCGCGTCTACGACGTCAGTCACGAGATCCACATGGGCGCGCCCTATATGGCGCCGAACCAGACCCCGTATCTGATGTCGATCTGGGCGTCGTGGAAGGACAGCATCAAGCGCCGTCGCGGCATGGGGATGACCAACGACGCGGGCAGCAACCTCGAACGGATCGAGATGACCACCCATGTCGGCACCCATATCGACGCGCTGGGGCATTTTTCCACTGGCGACCGGCTGTATAACGGGTTCTGCGCGCCGGATGTCGTGACCGATTGGGGCCTGACCAAGCTGGGGATCGAGAACGTGCCGCCGATCATCACCCGCGGCCTGATCTTCGATGTCGCCGGCTTCGATGGCGGCGCGCATCTGAACCCCGGGCGGGTGGTCACGCCGGACGATCTGGACCGCGCCGCGCGGGCCGGCGGCTTCAAGGTGGAACCTGGCGACGTGGCGCTGATTCGCACCGGTTGGGGCCGCTATTTCGCGGTTGACAATGCCAAATACCTGACCGGCGAACCGGGCATCGATGTGCCGGGGGCGAAATGGTTGATCGACCAGGGGATCGCCGCGATCGGCACCGACAACATGGCCGTGGAAGTCCTGCCGAACCCGGACCATACGCAGGGACTGCCCGTGCATCAGTATTCGCTGTCACAATGCGGCGTATATCTGATCGAGAACCTCGAACTGGAAGAGCTTGCACGCGACGGCGTGTCGACCTGCTGCTTCATCCTGCTGGCGACGAAGTTCAAGGGCGCCACCGGATCCCCCGTTCGCCCCGTGGCGATGGTCTGATATCGGAGGCAGGGTGGCGACGGTTCGCCGCCCTGCCATAGGCACGGTCAGACCCGGCGCACCGCGTGGAAGACCGGCCAGCCGGTCTGGATATCGACCAGATCCTTGCGGAAGGCCGCCGGTTCGAAGAACTGGCCCAATGGCACGTAGGGAACATCCCGCCACGCCTGCATCTGCATTTCCCGTGCGATCCGGCGTTGTTCGTCTACCGTCGTCGCGTTCAGCCACTCCTCCCGCAGCACTTCGATGCGCGGCGTGTTCGGCCAGCCGAACCAGGCGAAGGGCTGGGATCGGATGGCGACCTGGGCCGGAACGAACACGTTGTTCAGGCTGGTGAGGTTGGTAATGAAGATGTTCCACCCGCCCTTGTCGATCGGCTCCCGGCTGGCGCGGCGCTGCACCACGGTGCCCCATTCCAGCGATTGGTAATCGACGTTGAATCCCATCTTGCGCAGCAGATCGTCGACCACTTGCGCTTCGGTATGGATCGACGGGATGGTGGTCGCGCCCATCAGCACGATACGCTCCCCCTTGTAACCGGCGGCCGCGAGTTCCTGCTTGATCTTGTCGAAATCGGTGCGTTCGGTCAGCACCTCCACACCGGCGTCGCTGGCCATCGGCGTGCCCGGCGTGAAGATGCCGGCCTTGGTGCGATACAGGCTGGGTTCGGCACCGGAGACGGCTTCCATGAACTCCTTCTGGTTCACCGCGGACAGAACCAGCCGTCGGATCGCCACGTTGTCGAAGGGCGGGTTCAGGTGGTTGAACCGGATGCAGCCGATCGATCCCATGATGTTCTTGGTTTCAACCGTTACGTCGCCACCGCGCTTCAGCAGTTTGGTCAGATCGGCGGGCGGGTTTTCCCACCAATCGAATTCCCCCTTCGCCAGGGCCGCCGCCGCCGTCGCCGAGTCGGGCTGCGCGGTCCACACGACGCGATCGAAATGCACGACCCGTGGGCCTGACAGGAAGCTGACCTTGCCGTCCGGGCGCGGCACATATGCGTCGTTGCGCGCATAGACGACGCGGGACCCGGACACGCG
Source organism: Asaia bogorensis (assembly GCA_945861095.1). Taxonomy (GTDB): domain Bacteria; phylum Pseudomonadota; class Alphaproteobacteria; order Acetobacterales; family Acetobacteraceae; genus Rhodopila. The sequence goes on from CAMATI010000071.1 coordinate 2,853, forward strand.
CTCGCTCGTCAGAAAGCGGAACGGACCGCTGCCGGTGGGATCGGTGATCTGGGTATTGGCGTCGGTCTTCGCGATCCGCTCCGGCATGATCACGCAAGCGGGCTGGGCGAGCGCTTCCGGCACCAGGGAGAACGGCTTCTTCAGGCGAATGCGGATGACGGTGTCGGAAACGGCGGAGATTTCGTCCGTGCGGCTCATCATCGCGGACCCGAATGCGTCCCGCTTGAAGCAGCGCAGCATGCTGGCGACGCAATCGCGCGCGAGCACCTTCTCGCCGTCATGGAATTTCAGCCCATCCCGCAGGGTCAGTTCCCAGACCATGCCATCCGCGCTGACCGTGTGGCCGGCCAGCATCTGCGGATGCGGGGTGAAGCTGGAATCGAAGCCGAACAACTGGTCGTAGACCATGTTGCCGTGGTTCCGGGTGATATCGGCGGTGGTCCAGACCGGGTCGAGCGAAGCGAGGTCGGCATGCGGGATGAACCGCAACTCCCGCTTCCCCTGGGCGGCCGCGATTGAAGGCACGGACAGAGCGATGGTCCCGGCGCCGGCCGAAGTCAGCATCTTTCGTCGCGTCACAGCCATTCTTGGTCTCCCTGTTACGGTGAACACCGATCGTGCGGCTATTGTAACCCTGCTTCGCCCATCTGTGCACCCATGCATCGGGAACGTTGCGGTTGGAACGATATTTGTGGTGACGCGCGATGGACCGCGATGCAGGGGTGCCGCCGTCCATCGTACCGTGCTTCGTCGACGGTTCCATCAGGGCCGAGCGGGCAAGCGTCATAGGATTTTCGTGAAAGGGCGCACCGTGGCGAAACGCAATCCACCAACCAACCGAACCCGTGATTCATGGCGGCAGCGGCCGGCGTCATTGCGAGCGCGTGGCGAAGCAATGCAATGGCCTGAAAGCGCAGACCGTGACGGTGTGGGGCCGATAAAGCGCGCTTCGCGATCGGCCGATCGGTCCGGTCACGTATCGGGCGAACCGACGTAAGTGTCTGTCCGCAAACATAGTGTGCCTTTTCAGAGGGCTACCATGAGGCGGCTGGCAGGCGCGGCCCCGAAAGCGATGCGGGGCCATCGATGAGGGGCTGCAACGCACCAGACGCCCATGGTAGTCCGCTGAAAAGGTGTATTATGTTTGCGGACAGACACTAAGGCGACACGCACGGATAATCGCGCAACCGAGCCGCCCCCGGACCGTCATTGCCGAACTTGATCCCCCAACCCACCCCCGGCCGTCGAGGCGCGGACAGAGGTGGGTCAAACCCGGCAATGACGCGGGGGCCGACGGGGCGGTGTATCGGTCAATGGTTACATCGGCTGGTATCAGACCCTTCGGACACCGTGGAAGACCGGCCAACCGACCTGCACGTCGGCCAGATTCTTTTTCCAAGAGGCTGGTTGGAAGAACTGCCCCAGCGGCGCGTAAGGTACATCGCGCCAGGACTGCATTTGCATCTCGCGCACGATCCGTCGCTGTTCCTCGACCGTCGGGGCGTTCAGCCATTCTTCCCGCAACTCTTCCATGCGCGGCATGAGCGGCCAGCCGAACCAGGCCGCCGGGCCGCTGCGGATCGCGATCTGGGCGGGAACGAAGACATTGTTCAGGCTGGTCAGGTTGGTGATGAAAATGTTCCAACCGCCCTTGTCTAGCGGTTCCTTGCTGGCCCGTCGCTGGACAACCGTGCCCCATTCCAGGGACTGGTAATCCACGTTGAATCCCATCCGCCGCAGCAGATCGTCAGCGACCTGAGACTGTATATGCAGCGACGGGATCGTGGAGGCGCCGAGCAGAACGATTTTTTCGCCTTTGTAGCCGGCGGCGGCGAGGTCTTGCTTGATCTTGGCGAAGTCCGTGCGTTCCGTCAGCGCCTCGACCCCCGCGTCGTTTGCCATCGGCATGCCGGGCGTGAAGAGGCCGACCTTGGTTCGGTAAAGACTGGGTTCGGCGCCGGAAACGGCCTCCATGAACTCCTTCTGGTTGACCGCGGACAGGACCAGGCGCCGGATCGCCACATTGTCGAAGGGGGGCAGCAGATGGTTGAACCGGATGCAGCCGACCGATCCCATCTTGTTCAGAACATCAACCGTCAGATCGCCGCCGCGCCGCAACAGCCCGGTCAGATCGGCGGGCGGATTCTCCCACCAGTCATACTCACCTTTCGCCAGAGCGGCGGCGGCCGTGGCCGGATCGGGCTGGTAGGTCCAGACAACGCGGTCGAAATGCACCAACCGCGGGCCGGACAGGAAGCTGACCTTGCCATCCGGACGCGGCACATAACCGGCGAATTTCTCGTAGACAACGCGGGAGCCGGACACGCGTTCATTCGTCATGAAGCGGAACGGGCCGCTGCCGACGGGGTCCGTGACCTGGGTGTTGGCGTCGGTCTTGGCGATCCGTTCCGGCACCATCACGCAGGCGGGTTGGGCCAGGGCTTCCGGCACCAAAGCGAACGGCCGTTTCAGCCGAATGCGAATCACCGAGTCGGACGGGGCGGAGATTTCGTCGGTCCGGCTCATCATCGCGGCGCCGAACGCATCGCGCTTGAAGCACCGCAGCAGGCTGGCGACGCAGTCCCGGGCAAGGACTTTCTCGCCATCGTGGAATTTCAGACCTTCGCGCAGGGTCAGTTCCCAGACCAGGCCATCAGCACTGACGGTATGGCCGGCGAGCATCTGCGGATGCGGTGCGAAGTTGGCGTCGAAACCGAATAACTGGTCGTAGACCATATTGCCGTGGTTGCGGGTGATGTCGGCCGTGGTCCAGACCGGGTCCAGCGATGACACGTCGGCGTGCGGGATGAATCGAAGTTCCCGCTGCCCCTGGGCGGCGACGATACTGGGCGCGGCTAGGGCGGCGGCTCCGGCGGAGGCCAGCACCATACGTCGGGTGACAGACATTTATGAATCTCCCTGATCGGTCGTATGCCAATTGCACGTCGATCCTAGATCGACTTTCCATGTCTGTGCACCCGTCTTGACACATAGGCTCGGCGCCGTGCGCATTCTTCCGCCTGAGACCAAACGGCCGAAACCATGACCCATGCACCGCCCAGGCCGTCGTTGCCGGGCTTGATCGGGCAACCCGCCCCCTGTCGTTGAAGCGCCGGTTGCCTGGTCAAGCCGGGCAATGAAGGTGAGGGGACGCAGATGGATCAACAGCCAGGTCGGTACGCTCGCCGGCGGTTTTGCGGCACCAAGGTCCAACATAAGGTTGACCCGGCGGGCACATCTCACTAGACAGACGCCCTCGCGGCTGTGATCGGGCGTAGCTCAGCGGTAGAGCAATCGGCTGTTAACCGATTGGTCGTAGGTTCGAATCCTACCGCCCGAGCCAGCGAGCGCTGTTCCCCCCTTGTCACGCAGACAACCGATTGGCCGCATGCGCGGTCAGATGGGCAATCCGCCCTTGCGCGATCGTCGCCACGGCGCGTGGCACGGTGGGATCGACCAGCACCAGATCGGCCCGCAGGCCCGGTTCGATCCGGCCGCGATCGCCCAGCCCGGCCGCCGCCGCGGGATTGGCCGAAATCAGCGCCCACGCGCTCGGCAGATCCAGCACCCCGCGATCGGCCAGGATCAGGGCGGCACGCAGCATCGCCGGGTAGAAATAATCTGACGACAGCACGTTGCAGATGCCGGCTTCCGCCATCACCGCGGCGGATGCCCAGCCCAGATGCGATTTTCCGCGCACCACGTTGGGACTGCCCATCACCACGAAATCCCCGGCATCGCGTGCGGCCCGCCCAACTTCCTCGGCCATTGGGAATTCACAGATGCGGGCGCCACGAGCCCGGAAACCATCGCGGATTTCCAGGGAATCGTCGTCGTGGCTGGCCAGGGACACTCCGGCGGCGCGCGCGGCGGCACCGATCCGATCCAGCGCGGCCGGGACATCGTTGGCCCGGGCGCCGATGCGGTCGGCCAGGGCCCGGAAGTCGTCCAGCTTCATACCGGCCCGGTCGCTGTATTTGGCGCCGGCCACCGGGTCCTTGATCTTCTTCAGGATCGGCGGGGTGTGGTCGTTGAACGCGACCAGGTGCACGCGTCCCGCCGCGATGTCCGCCAGAGCGATGTCCAGCGCATCGAGATTATACGCCTCCCACCGCAGATGCACCCGCATGTCGCAGGTCCAGGAGCCGGCATCGAGCGCATCCAGCAAGGCGGTCCAGGTCGTATGGCTGCGCAGCCCGGGCTCCCAGGACAGGGTGATGCTGTGGAACGCGGTGGTGATCCCGTTGGCCAGCAACTGCTGCTCGGTGTCGCGCAGGGCGAGGTCGACGGGAAATTCCACGCCGGGCCTGGGCTGCACCTGGCGTTCGAACGCGTCGCCATGGATGTCGACGATGCCGGGCAGCACGAGCAATCCCGTCGCGTCCAGGCTCGTCCCGCCGGGATCCGGGCTGGACCCGATGGCGGCGATCCGATCGCCGGTCAGTGTCAGGTCGACCGGTTGCAGCCCACCATCGGGCAACAGCACGCGTCCGTTGATAATCCGCAGGTCCGGCATCGTTGCGCCCTTCTATGGTTCGAATACGATCTGCACGCGTGGCGTAGGGTAGCAACCGACCCCGAACTCGATGACCGCGCCCGATCGGTCCACGTTGATGTTTTCCGCGATCAGCACCGGCCGGTTGCGTGGCATCCGCAGCAGTTCGGCCTCGGTCGGGGTGGGCAGACGCGCGGTCACGCGCGTGGTCTGGCGGAGGTAGTCGGGGATACCGATCGTCTGCAAGGCCTCGGTGATGCGGGCCGACTGTTGCAGCGCCTCCAGCAATCCCTTCAGGCGGGTTGCCGGGAAGTGGTGTCGCACGAGGCTGACTGGACGGTCGTCGGCAAGGCCAAGCCGTTCCAGAAGGACGACCCGGGCGCCGATGCGAAGGCCGAGCGCGGCGGCAACCTGGGAATCGGCGCCGGTTTCGCGCAATTGGAGGATGCGGCCGGACGGCTCCTTGTTATGGCGCTTGATCCATTCGGTGAAGCGCGTGCGAGGCTCCACGCTGTATTCCAGCACGTCCTCGCTGACGAAGGTGCCGCGCCCCTGTTCCACGCGCACCAGTCCGCCACGCGACAATTCCTCCAATGCGCGCCGGACCGTGTGGCGGTTGACGCCGAACTGCTTGGACAGTTTGGCCTCGGTCGGCAGTTGGCTGCCGGGCGGATGGTCGCCGGAGGTGATGCCCTGCTGCAACTGGCCGGCGATCTGACGCCACAGCGCCACCCCCTCCTGCCGCGATATGGCCGCATGCGCGCTCGGCTCCGCGTCCGAGGCCGGGATTCCCACCGGGTCCTTCCCCACGGGAGCATTCATCGATGTTTCATCCAGCGCTGGACCAATCCGTGCGAGTTCGGTGTTGACTGTAGCGGGCTGGGCGTCTAGCTGTCTAGACATCTAAACAACATACGGTCCGTTATGTCGGAAATTGATGCCCCCGCCACTGCCCCCGCCACTGCCCGCGTCCCTGCCCCCGCCACTGCCCGCGTCCCTGCTGATCCGGACCGCCGCCATTGGATGGCGGTGCTGGCCCGGGCCGATGGCGCGGGGATCTCGGAACACCTGGCACAGTGGGGCAACCCGCCCGGGTTTACCCGGCTGCGTGGCCCCGAAAGTGGCCTGGTCATGGTGCGGGGGCGCACGGGTGGAAACGGCGCCGCGTTTAATCTGGGGGAGGTGACGGTCACCAGATGCACCGTCCGCATACCCGGGGACCGGGGCGGGCCGGATTTTGTCGGGCATGCCTATGTGACGGGTCGGGATGAACGCCAGGCGGAACTCGCAGCCCTGGTCGATGCGTTGCTGCAGGACCCCGTTCGCCGGGACGCGGTGCGGACGGCGGTGATCGAACCGCTGGCGCGCGCCCAGCAACAGGCCCGCGATCTGGTCGCCGCCAAAGCCGCCGCCACCAAGGTGCAATTCTTCTCCATGCGGACCATGCGGACATGACCCCCACCTTGTCGGCCGGTTTCGCCGATCCGGTTACCGACGCCCAGCACTGTTTCCGTGCGGTGTTGGAAGCGATGTCGCGACCGGGCACGGTGCTACAGACGGGGGTCGAACAACCGCCTCCGGGACTGTCGCGCGCGTCGGCCGCGATGCTGCTGTCGCTGGTCGACCATGAGACGCAACTGTGGCTCGATCCTGCTGGGGAGGCTGCCTGGGACTGGATCGCTTTTCATTGCGGCGCGCCACGGGCCACCGAGATAGCGGGTGCGCAGTTCGCCATGGCACTGAGCCTGCCGGATCTGTCGGGATTGAACCCCGGGACGCATGAAATGCCGGAGACGTCGACGACGGTGATCGCCGAGGTCGCATCGCTATCCGCCGGACATCGATACCGCCTGAGCGGACCGGGATTGCGTGTGCCGAAGGTGATTGCGGTGGATGGCCTGCCGAGCGATTTCGTCGAATCGTGGCGGCGCAATCATGCGCTGTATCCATGCGGTGTGGACCTGATCCTGTGCGCGGGCGACATGGTGACCGCGCTGCCCCGTAGCGTCGCGATCGAGGAGGCCTGAGCATGGCATATGTAGCGGTCAAGGGCGGCGAACGGGCGATCAACAACGCTCATGCGTGGCTGGCGGAAACGCGGCGTGGCGATGCCTCGGTCCCGGATATGACTCTGCCGCAGATCGAGAATCAGTTGGCGCGCGCGGTGGACCGGGTCATGGGGGAGGGCTCCCTCTATGACCGGGAACTAGCGGCGCTGGCCATCAAGCAGGCCCAGGGCGATCTGATCGAGGCCGCGTTCCTGTTGCGCGCCTATCGCACGACCTTGCCTCGGTTCGCGCATTCCCAGCCGGTCGATACGGCGGCGATGCAGGTGGAGCGGCGGATTTCGGCGATCTTCAAGGATCTGCCGGGTGGGCAGGTGCTTGGCCCGACCTATGACTACACGCACCGGCTGCTGGATTTCGAACTGGCCGAGGCGCCGGAGGAGGTCGTGGCGGCAATGGCGGCGCCGGACCACGCGGCGATGCCTCGGGTGCCGGACATTCTGGGCGAAGAAGGCCTGATCGAAACCAATCGCGATAGCGAGCGGGAGCCTGGCGATCTGACGCGGGAGCCTTTGACGTTTCCGGCCGATCGGGATGTGCGGTTGCAGGCTCTGGCGCGCGGGGACGAAGGGTTCCTGCTGGCGTTGGGCTATTCGACGCAGCGCGGCTATGGCGGGTCGCATCCGTTCGCCGGGGAAATTCGCATGGGCGCGGTGAGCATTGAGATCGAACCGGCGGAGCTGGGGTTCGCCATCGATATCGGCGACCTGGTGGTGACCGAGTGCCAGATGGTCAACCAGTTCAAGGGATCGAAGACGGTGCCGCCTCAGTTTACGCGTGGATACGGGCTGGTGTTCGGGTTTTCCGAGCGCAAGGCAATGTCGATGGCGTTGGTGGATCGTGCCATGCGTGCCGCGGAACTGGGGGAGGATACGACGGCGCCGGCTCAGAACATCGAGTTCGTGCTGTATCACTCGGACAATATCGAGGCGACCGGGTTCGTGGAGCATCTGAAGCTGCCGCATTATGTCGATTTCCAGAGTGAGTTGCAGAATATCCGCCGCATGCGGGAAGAGGTCGCGCGGACCGCGGCACAGGCGAAGATCCCGGACCTTGCGAGTGTCCCGGACCCAGCGAGGGCAGCGGAATGAAAGGCTATAATTTCGCCTATCTGGATGAGCAGACGAAGCGGATGATCCGCAGAGCGCTGCTGAAGGCGGTGGCGATTCCGGGGCATCAGGTGCCGTTCGGGTCACGCGAAATGCCGCTGCCCTATGGGTGGGGGACCGGCGGAATCCAGGTGACGGCCGCGGTGCTGGGGGCAAGCGACGTTCTGAAGGTCATCGACCAGGGCGCCGACGACACCACCAACGCGGTGTCCATTCGGCGGTTTTTCGCTCGCACCGCCGGGGTACGCACCACCACCGTGACCACGGAAGCAACGGTAATCCAGACCCGCCACCGCATCCCGGAGACCCAACTGCGGGAGAACCAGATCATCGTGTATCAGGTGCCGCAGCCAGAGCCGCTGTCCCGGTTGGAGCCCAGCCGGATAGAGACGCGACGTATGCACGGCCTGTCGGACTATGGGTTGATGCATGTGAAACTTTATGAAGACATTGCCCGCTATGGGCAGATATCGATCAGCTACGACTATCCGGTGCTGGTGAACCGCCGCTATCTGATGTCGCCAAGCCCGATCCCGGCGTTCGACAATCCGAAGATGCACATGATGCCGGCCTTGCAGTTGTTCGGCGCCGGGCGGGAGAAGCGTATCTACGCGATCCCCCCCTGGACCGAGGTGCGTTCGCTGGATTTCGAGGACCACCCGTTCCGCGCGATCAACGCACCGCATCCGTGCGGCTTGTGCGGCGCCACGGACTCCTATCTGGACGAGGTCATCACCGACGATCGCGGGGGGCGGATGTTCGTCTGCTCCGACACCGATCATTGTTCGGAACGCCAGGCTGCCGGACATATCGGCGCCGATGGCTGGCGGGACGCGGCGCAATGAGCGACGAGACACTGATTTCGGCCCGCGGCTTGTCGCTGCGCTTCGGCGCGATCCCGGCCTTGGTGGATGTCGAGATCGATTTGTGGCCGGGCGAGATGCTGGCCATTGTCGGCGAGTCCGGCTCCGGCAAGACGTCGTTGCTGAATGTGCTGTCCGGGCGGTTGGCGCCGGACGCCGGCGCGGTCTGGTATCGCGATCCGGTCGGGCAGTTGCACGATGTCCACGCGATGCCGGCGCCGGCGCTGCGGACCTTGCATCGGTCGGATTGGGGCTTCGTGCACCAGGACCCTCGCCAGAACCTGCGAATGAATGTCTCGGCGGGAGGCAATGTCGGGGAGCGCCTGATGGCCCGGGGTGCTCGCCATTATGGCGATATCCGCGGCCAGGCCATCGACTGGCTGGAGCAGGTGGAAATCGACGCCGACCGCATCGACGACCTGCCACGCACTTTCTCGGGCGGGATGCTGCAACGGTTGCAGATCGCGCGGACTCTGGTGACGCATCCGCGGCTGGTCTTCATGGATGAACCGACGGGTGGTCTGGACGTGTCGGTGCAGGCGCGCCTGCTGGACCTGATCCGGGGGTTGGTGACTCGGTTGGGGATCGCGGTTGTGCTGGTCACTCACGATATCGCGGTGGCGCGTCTGCTGGCGCACCGGATCGCGGTGATGCAGCGGGGACGGGTGGTGGAAACCGGGTTGACCGACCAGGTGTTGGACGATCCGCAGCATCCCTACACGCAGTTGTTGGTTAGCTCGGTACTGAATGCATGAGTATGCAGCAGGGAATTTCTTGCGGGGAACCGGTTGGTATGGTAACCCAGAGCGTGAAGGGCGGCTCCTACCGCCCTCCAGCTCCGGTGGTTCAGAGACGGATGGAGATGGAAATCTCGATCCGCCACTTTCCCCACCGGATCAGTATCACGACGCGTATGCGCATGATGCCTCTCCGATGGCGGTCGTGCCCGATTGACCGGGTGAAATACCCGGGCTTCCGACGGGCACGCCGCTACCGGTGCGAGCCGATTGGCTCCCAGGCGGTTTCGTCCTTCGGGACTCATCAGGCGGCGAATATCGATCATGACCCGCCCATTCAAACCAGCTTTCGTAAAGATCGCATGAACGGCGGGGGGCGCGCGTGACCCAACCCATGTTGCGCGCCGAGGGCGTGGCGAAGGGCTTCATCCTGCATCTGCGCGGCGGCTTGCGTATTCCGGTGCTGGCCGACGTCACGCTGACGGTGCACGCAGGAGAATGCGTTGTGCTGTCGGGTCCGTCCGGGGCCGGCAAGTCCACTCTGATGCGCAGTCTGTATGGCAATTACCGCGCCGAAGCGGGCCGTATTCTGGTGTTTCATCGGGGCGCCATGGTCGATGTCGCCGCGGCCGATCCGCGCACCATCATTGCGATCCGCCATGAGACCCTGGGCTATGTCAGCCAGTTCCTGCGCGTCGTGCCCCGGGTATCGGCGCGCGACGTGGTGGCGGAGGCGTTGATCGCTCGCGGCACCGAAGCCGGTTCGGCCGCCGACACCGCGACCGAGTTGCTGCTGCGGCTGAACATCCCATCCCGCCTGCACGGCCTGCCGCCGGCCACGTTCTCGGGTGGGGAGCAGCAGCGGATCAACCTGGCGCGCGGCTTCATCGCCGGCCATCCGATCCTTCTGCTGGACGAACCCACCGCATCGTTGGACGCCGAGAACCGCCAGGTCGTGATCGGCATGATCAACGGCGCGAAAGCCCGCGGCACCGCGATTATCGCGATCTGCCATGATGCCGAGGTGCGCGACGCGATCGCCGATCGGCTGTTTCCCTTGTTGCCATTGCAGGACGCCGCATGACGCACGAAACCATCCTGACCAACGCCATTCTGGTGCTGGGCGATTCCGTCGTGTCCGGCACGATCGTGCTGCGAGGGACGGAGATCGCCGACATCCAGCCGACCCGTTCATCCGCGCCCGGGGCGGTCGACATGGGCGGCGACTACCTGATCCCAGGGGTCGTCGACGTGCATACCGACAATCTGGAGCGGCAGGTGCAGCCGCGCACCCTGGCACGGTGGCCGTCGCGATCGGCCATGGTGGCGCATGACGCGCAATGCGCTGCCGCGGGCGTGACCTCGGTGCTGGACGCACTGTGTCTCGGCGATCTGGGCTTCGACAAGGAGCGGGTGCGGACCTTCAAGGAAGGCGTCGTCGATCTGGATGCGCTGACCGAGGCCAATCTACTGAAATCCGAGCATTTCCTGCATCTGCGGTGCGAGATTCCGGCGATTGACACCTTGGAATTGCTGGAGCCGGTGGCCGATCATCCCCGGGTGAGAATGATCAGCCTGATGGATCACAGCCCCGGTGTCGGCCAATACGCCAATATGGAGTTCTACCGGAAGATGCGGCGCGGCAGCGGCATGGACGACGCCTATATCGAGCGGCGTATCCAGGAATTGCAGGACCAGCGCGCGCGTCTGCGTGATCCCAATCGTCGGGCCCTGCTGGACCGGGTGCGGGGATGCAATATCGCCCTGGCCAGCCACGACGACCGGACCGAGGAAGAAATCGCCGAGAACGCCGCCGATGGCATCCGCATCAGCGAATTCCCGGTCTCGATGGTCGCGGCGAAAGCGGCCAAGGCGGCGGGGATGCAGGTCATCGCCGGGGCGCCGAACATTGTCCGCGGTGGGTCGCATTCCGGGAACGTCAATGCGTCGGACCTGGTGGCGGCCGGCGCGGTGGACGCGTTTGCATCCGACTACGTGCCGCCCAGTCTGGTGGAGGCCGCGTTTCAGGTTGCGCGGGAGGCACGGATCGGATTGTCGGCCGCGATTGCGATGGTGGCGGAACATCCGGCCCGGATGGCGGGGCTGACGGACCGGGGGCGCCTGGAAGTCGGGTTGCGCGCCGATGTGGTGCGCGTGCGCCTGCATGAGACTCTTCCGATCGTCCGACAGGTCTGGAGCGCCGGGGAGCGCGTGATCTGATGGCCCCCGACGCTCGGGTCGCGTCCGACGTTCGGGTCGCGCCCGACGTTCGGGTCGCCCCCGACGCTCGGGTCGCTGTCTATTATGCGCCGCTGCATGACGATCCGCTGTCTGCCGCCGCGGCGGCTTGGCTGGGCCGGGATCCGGTCACGAATGCGGCGTTGACCCAGCCGGACCTGCCCGGGATCGAGGAGATGACCGCCGATCCGCGCGGTTACGGTTTCCACGCGACCTTGAAGCCGCCGATGCGGCTGGCGGAGGGCCGCACCTGGGCGGAACTGCTGGATGCGGCGGCGGCGTTGGCTGCGCGGATCGCGCCGTTCGATCTGCCCCCGCTGGCGGTGTCCGACGTGCACGGGTTTCTGGCTCTGCGTGAAACGGAGGCGTGCCCGCCGTTGCAGGCGCTGGCCGATGCGTGCGTGGCGGAGTTGGATGGATTTCGTGCCCCGGCATCGGAGGCTGAACTGGTTCGGCGCCGGCGGTCGGCCTTGTCCGCCGAACAGGATGCGATGCTGCAACGCTGGGGCTATCCCCATGTATTCGGCACCTGGTTCTTTCATATGACACTGACCCGGCGGGTCTCGGCCGCGGAGAAGGCGATCTATATGCAGGCGGCCGAACGACACTTTGCCGCGGCGATGGCGGTGCCTCGGCGTGTGGTGGATATTTGTCTATACACTCAGGCGGCGGCTGGTGCGCCGTTCGTGATAGCGGAGCGGTTGCCGCTTCGGGGGTAGGCCGTGGTTTGGGTTGGATTGACGATCCTGGCTTATGGTATGTTTGCGGCTGCCGCGCGGGACAGAGCAGCCAGAAAACGGGCCGAACCCTCTGCCAGGGTCGAATCGTTCATCACGGTTTCCACCGGCACGGACTCCGACAGCTGGACCGCGCGCGCCAGACGGGCCGCGACATCGGCGGCGCTCTCCCGGCCACGGGCCGCGAGGCGGGCGGCCAGGACTTCGGGGGGCGCGGTGACTTCAATGACGCGGGTTGGATAGCGTTCGGCGGCGGTGGCGATCACGCCGCGGGAGACATTGGCGACCACGCACATGCCCAGTGCGATGTCGGTGGCGATGTCGCTCGGGATGCCGTAGCGAAGGCCGTGAGCGCCCCATTGCAGAGCGAAGTCCCGGGTCAGGAATACGGCGTCGGTGACTGGTTCGTGGTCTTCTCCGCCGGGGTCGGCCGGGCGGGTGATGGTCCGCCTAACGAAACGGAAACGTGGATTGGATGCCAGATCCCGTCTGGCGGCGTTCAGCAAGGTATCCTTACCCGCACCGCTTGGCCCCACGACCAGTACCAGCATCTGTCCCTCTTTGCGTTTCCGGCCCGCGTCCTGGCGGAGGCGGGCCGGATTGATCTTGCGTCCTATGCGAAGTCCCAATTCCAAATCGGATATTCGCATGGGTTTATGACAATGAACCGCAACGATCCGGTCGACCGATCAGTTTCGTGTCGCTGTTCAGACCAGGGAACCAGGATTGCGCACGTAGTTTTCCTTGATCGCATCGGCTGCCCAACAGGCCAGCATGCCAATCGTTTCCGTGGGACCGTTCGCGGGGTTCTGCGGGAACGCGCTGCCGCCCACCACGAACAGATTCGATACGTCCCAGGACTGGAGGTATTTATTGACAACGCTGGTCGATGGATCGTTGCCCATCACGGCACCGCCGACGTTATGCGTGCTCTGATACCCCACGAGACCGAAATGTGTGCCCTTGTTCTTCCCGCCCAGGGCCGAACCGTTCAGCGCGCGGCCGATCTCCGTGCAACGTTCGTCCATGTATTTCATCATACGCAGATCGTTATCATGCCAGTCGAACGTCATGCGCAGCAGCGGCATGCCGTAAGCGTCCTTGTAGGTCGGATCCAGATCGAGGTAGTTCTGCCGGTAGCTCAGGCAGGTCGCGTGGATGCTGACCGACATGCTGCGGCGATAGTTCTGCGCGACGGCTTTCTTCCATTCACCTCCCCAACGCGGCGTGCCGGGCGGCACCGGCTTGCCCTTGATCGGCGCCGCGCCGCGCGTATTGGTGGTGATGTAGGCGCCGCCGATAAAGCCGAGCGGACCGCGGTCGATGACGTCGCCGTTGAATTCGTCGATCGAAGTGTTGACCATGCCGCCGCCGATGAAGGGATTGAACTCCCGATCATTGAAGAACACCTCCACCGAGCCGCCTTGTTGGTATGCATAGTTGCGACCGACCACCCCCTTGCCCGTGATTGGATCGTAGGGCGTGCCGATGCCCGACAGCAGCAGCAGCCGCACATTGTTGAAACAATAAGCGCCCAGGACCACGATGCTGGCGGGCTGCTCGACTTCGTTGCCGCGGGCGTCGATATAGCTGACGCCGGTGGCATTCTTGCCGGTGCTGTCGGTGTTGATACGCAGCACGTTGCAGAGCGGCCGTAGCTCGAAGGTCGGCTGTCGCATCAACGCGGGAAATACCGATGTCAGGGGGTTGGCCTTGGCACCTTGCGCGCAGACATGGCTGGAGCAGAAGCCGCCGCTGGCGCATTGGAGCATCTGAACCCGGTAGAGGTTGCGATAATCCTGCGTCATCGCCGCGGTCGGGCCCTGGAACGGCACGTAACCCAAGGAACGTGCCGCGTTCGCGAACAGTTCACCCTGATAGGTACGGCGCGTCGGCGGGTTCGGGTACTCGCGGGAGCGTGTCCCTTCGAAGGGATTGCCGCCTTCCTGGATCTCGCCGTTCAGGTTGCCGGCCTTGCCGCCGACGCCGAAGATATCCTCGAATTGGTCGTAGTAGGGCTCGATTTCGTCCCAGGCGAGGCCCCAATCTTGCAGATTGCAGTCCTCGGGGATGAAGGATTTGCCATAGCGCTGTTCGATCCGCGAACGCATTTCGAAATCATGTGGCAGGAAGCGGCGCGCATTGGCGCCCCAGTGGGCCGCGGTGCCGCCGACCATCTCGCCGGGCTTGAACGCCCCCATTTCGCGCATCGGCAGCGCCGTCTGTGCGTTGTGGTTGCGGAATGTCAGGGTGTCGCGTGCCAGGTTCTGGAAGATGTCGCTATGGCGATCGTATTTCAGTTCGTCATACACGTTGGGTTTGTGAAAATCCGCGTCCTTGTCGAACGACTTGCCGCGTTCCAGGCAGACGACGCTCATTCCGGCGCTGGCCAGTTCCATCGACATGATCGAACCCACCACGCCACTGCCCACGACGACGACATCGACGGATTTCAGTTTCGTTGCCGACATCTCAGAGTTCCTTGTTGCGCTTGATGATCACGTGCCTTGGGAAGCCTTCCGCATCGACCGGCACCTTCCCGGTCTGGACGTCGAGCACGCTGACCGGTTCGGCGTAGTAAGGCTCCCGGCTGGTGATCAGGTCGCGATATTGGCTGGTGGGAAGTCCGGGAAAGCCGAGCAGCTTCCAGCCGACCATGTCGCGGTTGCCGCCGTAGAGTGGGTCGGCGAAGTATCCCTCATCGGTGTTGCGCCAGAGCAGGTCGAAGAAGAATTTCGATGACAGCGACGGCAGCGCGATCGCGTCCTTTTCCAACTGCTGGAGCAGGTGCAATTGCGCATCATGCGAGAGCTGCGCGAAGGACCGGCCGAAGGCGGTTCTGCAGTGGTTGTCGATTTCCCGAATCGCGATGCGATAGACTTCCTGCGGTGTGAAGCGCGATTGGTAGCCTTGCTGCGGCGTGCCTTCCATCCACGGGCCGGCGCGATAGTTGCGGCCGTGGGTGCCCCAGGAGCCAGCCAATTGGCGATCGATATAGACCACCACGCCGGCATCGCGCGCGCCGGGGCCCAGATCGTCGGTGGGGATCAGATGCTCGACGGCGGCTTCCAGAAATCGAATCTCGGGCTCCAGCAGATAGACATAGGAAGCCCCGATCGGGTTGTCGCTCAAGGTCGTCTCCTTCGTTTCCCGCTTCAGGGTGTAGAGTGCGATCGGGCCTTGTCAAGCTGACCGCGGGCGGAACGAATATCGGTGGCGCCGGGTGTTGCCACGGGTTTGCCTTGCCCGGTGAACGCAGGTTTGCTGCGGTCGGATCGGGCACGCGAGGTTTGTCGGTTCCAGTCAGGGGCAAACCGCTCTAGCCTGTTGGCCGATCTATCGGAGGCCCACGCGATGTTCACCACTCGCCCGGAAATCGCCGGCACGTTCGGCGTCGCCGCCAGCACGCATTGGCTGGCCAGCCAGACCGCCATGGCCGTGTTGGAACGCGGCGGCAACGCGTTCGACGCCGCGGTTGCCGGCGCTTTCGTGCTGCATGTCGCCGAACCGCACCTGAACGGGCCAGGCGGCGACGCGCCGATCATCCTGCATGACGCGGGCACCGGGAAGCAGCATGTGATCTGCGGCCAGGGACCCTCGCCCCAGGCCGCGACGTTGGAGGCATTCGCCCATCTGGGCCTGGACCTTATCCCGGGAACCGGATTGCTGCCCGCCGTCGTGCCGGGCGCCTTCGATGCCTGGGCCTTGCTGCTGCGGGATTGGGGCACATGGGAACTGGCCGATGTGCTGGCCTATGCCATCGGCTACGCCCGCAACGGTTGCCATGTCGTGGGCCGGATCAGCGCGCAGATCGAAACCATGCGCCCGATGTTCGAGCGGGAGTGGACAACCTCCGCCGCCGTCTTCCTGCCTGGCGGCAAGGTGCCGGTGCCCGGATCGCTGCTGCGCCGCCCGGCCCTGGCCGATACCTGGGAACGCCTGTGCCGGGAGGCGGTCGGCGGTTCCCGCGAAGCGCGCATCGATGCGGCGCGTGGCGCCTGGTATCGCGGCTTCGTGGCGGATGCGGTGGACCGCTTCTTCCGCGGCAACGAAATCCTGGACGTGTCCGGCCGCCGGCATCGCGGGTTGCTGACCGGCGACGACATGGCGCGCTGGTCGGCGACGGTCGAGCCACCCCTGACCTATGATTATGGGGAGCACACCGTCCTCAAATGCGGCCCGTGGAGCCAGGGGCCGGTCATATTGCAGATGCTGGCGCTGCTGAAAGGCTTCGATATCGGCGCGATGGACCCGGTCGGCGCGGATTTCGTGCATGTGGTGGCGGAGGCCATGAAGCTCGCCTATGCCGACCGCGAGGCCTATTACGGCGATCCGCTGTTCGCCTCCGTGCCGATGGAGGTGCTGCTGTCGGATGCCTACAACGCGGACCGGCGGGCGCTGATCGGACAGGCCGCGTCCATGGACCTGCGGCCGGGCAGCGTGCCGGGATACGCCGCCGAGGTCGATCACCATGCCGCCGACCGAGCTGCCCTGCTGTCCGGCGATATTGCCGGCAGCGGCGAACCGACGGTCGCTCGGCTGGGTGCGTCGTCGGGCGATACCTGCCATATCGACGTTATCGACCGGTTCGGCAACATGGTCAGCGCCACGCCATCCGCCGGCTGGCTGCAATCTTCCCCGGTGATCCCGGAGCTTGGGTTTCCGCTGGGCAGCCGAGGCCAGATGTTCTGGCTGCGCCCCGGGCTACCGAACAGCCTGGCGCCCGGGAAACGGCCTCGGACCACCTTGTCGCCCAGTATGGCGTTGCGGAACGGCAAGGCCTGGATGGCGTTCGGAACGCCGGGCGGCGAACAGCAGGACCAGTGGTCGGCGATCATGTTCCTGCGCATGGTGCATCATCGATTGGGCATCCAACAGGCGATCGACCTGCCCTCTTTCCACTCCGAACACTGGCCGTCCAGCTTCTGGCCTCGCGTTGCGCGCCCCGGCAAACTGGTGCTGGAGGGGCGGTTTGCCCCGTCCGTGCTGGCCGACCTGCAAGCGCGCGGGCATGTCGCGTCGATGGGCGAGGACTGGAGCGAAGGCCGGTTGTCGGGCGCTCGTTTGGAGCCGGACGGGCAGATGTTCGCCGGCGCCAACCCGCGCGGCATGCAGGGTTATGCGGTGGGACGGTGATGCGGGTCCTGCGACAGCCGGGGCCTTTGGGGTTCCCGCGGGTGGAAATGGCGGGCGGCGCCGTGGAGCGGATATCGTTCGACCTTCGCGCGGGCGTGACATTGCATGAAGCGGTGACGGGACCGATGGTCGCGGCCGGGTTCCAGGGTGGCACCGTGGTGGTGGAAGACCTGGCGCTGAGCCCGTTCCGTTACGTGATGCCTGGCCCGCCGGACGATGCCTCGCATGTCGCCTATTTCACGGCGCCGGTGGCCCCCGTTGGCGTCACGCGGTTGGAACGCGCCAATCTGACCTTCGGCTGGGCTGATGGGGCGCCGTTTCTGCATTGCCACGCGGTATGGATCGAGCCGGACGGATCGCGGCGGGGTGGCCATATCCTGAACCGGGAGACATTTCTGGACTCGGGCCTGGCCTCGGGCGGGTCCGCCACGGCCTGGGGATTTCGCGACGTCCGGGTAGAAACGGCGTTCGATGCGGAGACCAATTTCACGCTGTTCGGCGTGAAAGGGGCGCCCTGCAGCGGGGCCGATGCGGTGATGGCGCGGGTGCGACCGAACCAGGACGTGACCTTGGCCGTGGAGGCGATCGCCTCGGCCAATGGGTGGTCCGATGCGGTCGTTCGCGGCAGCCTGGGATCCCTGGTCGGTGCGACCTTCGCCGATGGGCGGGTCGTGGAGGATTTCGCGACCGAGGTTTTCGTGCGCGGTGGTGTGGTGCGGGACGGGGTGGCCACCTTGGATCTGGCGGTGGTGGATATGGCCGGACAGGTCTCGGACGGGGTTTTGGCGCGCGGCCGGAATGCCGTGCTGATCACGTTCGATGTGGTGGTGGAGCGGCTTGGAAGGTAGCGCATGATCGTGCTGAGCGGAACGTCACAGTGCGTGAATCATGCGATCAAACAAGAAGCTAGAGCGGTTTGCCGTTTCCAGTCAGGGTGAAACCGCTCTAGCGATGCGGCCGGCGTTATCGATATCCAGGCTTCCGCATCCGACCGATCGGTATTAATAGCTACTGATGCGTATCCGGTGGGTCCCTCCGTTGCTGCCACGCGGGGCGGGGGATATCGACCTGACCGCCAACCAGCCGACCGGCGTGGCCGCGGAACCGCCAATCCGGGCGAACCTCGGGGGCGGGAAGATCCGCTGGCACGCCAGGCTCGGTCCTGGACATCGGCCGGCGGCTCGGGACGCATGACGGTACGTAGGGACGATATCAATGACGAAAGGCCATGCAATGCGGATTACGCCGACCAACAGCTCCCTGGGTGCGAAGATCGAGGACATCGATCTGAACGTCCCGGTGTCCCCTGGCGACTTCCGGACCATTCTGCGCGCTCTGGGCCAGTATGGGGTTCTGTGCTTCCCGAAGCAGGATCTTACGCCGGACACCCACGCCGCGTTCGGCGCGCTGTTCGGGGAACCGGAACTGAACGTCGCCGCCGCAGCGTATCACGAACCCGGCCATCCCGAGATGATGATCCTGTCCAACATGAAGCGGGACGGCAAACCGCTTGGGCTGCATGACGCCGGGCAGGACTGGCACACCGACCTGTCCTATTCGAACGATATCTCGATCGCCAATATCTTGCATGCGCGCCATGTGCCGATGCGGCATGGCAAGCCGCTGGGCGAGACTCAGTTTCGCAACATGCACCTGGCCTATGAGGAATTGCCGGACGCGTTGAAGACCCGGTTGGATGGGCGCACCGCGACGCATGACTTCAACAAATACTGGGAACTGGCGCTGCTGCGCCCGGGCACGACCCGCAAGCCGCTGACGGCGGAGCAGCGGGCGAAGAAGCCGCCGGTGTCGCAGCCGATCTTCCGCACGCATCCGATCACCGGGAAGAAGGTGCTGTATGCCAACCCCGGCTACACGATGTGGATCGACGGCATGGACCGTCAGGAGAGCGACGGGATTCTGGATTTTCTGTTCCGCCATCAGACCAAGGCCGATTACTTCCACGCGCATCGCTGGGCAGTGGGCGATGTCCTGATGTGGGACAATATCGGCACCGTGCATAATGCGGTGGCGGACTACGAGATGGACGAACCGCGCTACATGCGTCGGATGCAGATCATGGCGACGTTGGATTATGCGGCACTGGCGGCGTAATACCAACCGCCCCAACCACTGACAAATGGGTGGCCGCTGTCATTGCGAGCGCGGCGCGGCAATCCAGGGGCCTGGGCACTATCGATCCGGTTG
>CAMATI010000072.1 GCA_945861095.1 Asaia bogorensis
GACACCGCTTTTTGTATCAGGCTGGGTTACGTGACTCGAGGTATGACCCGGTCAGTTGGGCCAGCTTCCCGTTGCAGGTGGCGGGGCGACTTGGCATCCAAACCTACTGCCTTGGAATCACAGGAGAAAAAATGAGGGGATGGCTGAGCATGCGTACAATTCTCGCCCTGGCCACGATCGGTGCCGAGATTCCTCGGACAGCGGCCGCCCATGCCCAGGTACCTGTCATCCCGGCGCCCATACCGGACGCCATACTGGTCGACGTCCCTTACGGCGTTCCGATCACCCTGGATCAAGCACACAAGGCCATTGCCGCCGCTGATGTGTGGAAACGCAACGGGAAAATGGGAATCACCCGGATCAATCCTTCGGGTAACCTGATCGCCGATGCATCGCTGGACAACGCTTATGGACAAGGGATCGTACAGACGCCAAGCATTCTGGATTGCGCGCAAGAGCCTAGCGGAAAGCGTCAGTGGGTAAGAGAAGGCTGATCTGTTCTGACGCCCGCGTCGCGGTTCTAACGGGCGGCGGTCTGATCGGCGAAAATGCCTACAACCCGTCTCCGCAAATGACGATCCTCCGTGGATCGGACGACATTCAGCTATTCCGATTGCGCGACTGCTCTCCGAAATAGAAGCCCATCACGGCGCCAAGAAGGGCTACTATCGGAGATAGTATCACCGCCCCGATTTTCTCGAGATGATCAATCGGAAGCCAACCCCCAACAATGCCAAACAAAACCACCGCCACGATACCGAACAGTAGACCGAGTAGCCATTGTGCAATGCGTCCGCGAACACGTTCCCGGTCCCGATCTGGTGTGTACGGAGTTGTCTTCACACCACCGGACGACGCCGTGGATGGCGAGACCGGGTCTGTGGTTAGGTCTATATCCTTACTTTGGGATGCCAACTCGTCGTGCGACACCGGTTGCGACCTATTTGCGGATAATTCGTTGCAATTTTCCGTCCGATGCCTCAATCAAAATTTTGGCGTTCTGCACTTCCTGATCGGTCAGGAATTTATTGATCCTGATAGACTGGCTGATCGCGTCCGTTAGTGTTGTGTTGTTGGCGGTTGCGATGGCGCGGAGTTCAGCGACCACGTCATCCGGCAGATTTACGGTTACCTTGGTCGTCGTAATCGGCATTCCATGCTCTCCTTCCAACTGGCTAATATACGGCATATTGCCGTATTTTCAAGCCAAATGCGCCTCCATCTCGATTTTCCAGTCGAAGGCCCGCACCGCCGCCATGCTGCGCCGGCCAATCCTGCGCGCCTTTCTGCCGTTGCGGCGTCCGAGGGAGGTGCCGATCGTCGTGGACGGCAAACCGATCGGCGCGATCGGCGCTATATATGGCACCAGCGGACAGAACGACGTCATCGCCAAGACCAGCATGGACGCGCTGATCGCGAAATAGGCATGGTCCGCGACGGATGGCCGAACCCACCCGCCCACCATCGCGCTCCACCCCCAATCCACGCTACAATCCGCCCCATCACACCCCCGGGAAGGACGTCGGATGATCGGCATCGATTGGGGCACCACCAGTTTTCGCGCGTTCCGCATCGCCAGGGACGGCACCATCCGCGACCGGCGCACCAGCCAGCGCGGCATCATGAACGTCCCCGACGCCCGCTTCGGCGACACGCTGCGCGAAGAAATCGGCCCCTGGCTCGCCGCCGGGGAGGAACACGTGCTGCTGTCCGGCATGATCGGCAGCCGTCAGGGCTGGGTGGAGGCGCCTTACCTCCCCTGCCCCGCCGGCCTGCCCGACCTCGCAGCCGCCCTGATCGACATCCCGTTCGACTGGGCCAGGGTCAAGCTGGTCCCCGGCCTGTCCGGCACCGATCCATCCGGCGTCCCCGAACTCATGCGCGGCGAAGAAGCCCAGGTGCTCGGCATCCCGTCCCTGATCCGGTCTGGCGGCCTGGCCTGCCTGCCCGGCACGCATTCCAAATGGGTGACGGTCGAGGGCGGCCGCATCACCGGCTTCACCACCCACATGACCGGCGAGGTCTTCGCCGCCCTGCGCGGACACACCATCCTGGGCCGCATGATGCGCGACGGCCCCCCTGGGACGCCCTTTGGTGGGCCGGCGTTCGATGCCGGACTTCGCCGCTCCGCCGATCCGGGCGGGTTGCTGCACCATCTGTTCGGCGTGCGATCCCGCGCGCTGGCCGGGGAACTGATCGACACGGACGCCCCCGCCTATCTCTCCGGCCTTCTCATCGGCCACGAAATCCGTGCGGCCCTGGCGCGAACCGGCGGTAACATGGCTGTTCAGGTGATCGGCGAACCGGGCCTGACCGAGCTTTATGCGACAGCGATCGCGGCCTGTGGCGGATTCGCGGAACGCCATGATGGGCAAGCCGCGGCGGTGGGTCTGGCCCAGATCGCCAGCCTCGCTGTCTGGGACTGACCGGACGCAGCGCCGAACCCCCGCCGCCCGGTTCGCGTTGAGGACAACGCCGGCACGATCTACTGTGGCCGGCGCACGGAAGTGGATGCGCGAGCAACCGACACAGGAGGGATTGCGATGGACCGGGATCTGATCGGCTACGGCGCCAACCCACCCAACCCGCATTGGCCTGGCGATGCCCGTGTGGCCGTCAATTTCGTGCTGAATTTTGAGGAAGGGTCGGAACCGTCGGTCCCCGATGGCGATCCGGCGTCCGAATGGGGCCTGACCGAATACGGCGCCAGCAGCCCAGGCGTGGTCGGTCGCGACCTCGCGGCCGAGGGCATGTTCGCCTATGGCAGCCGCGTCGGATTCTGGCGGATCATGCGCCTGTTCGCCGAACGCGGCCTGCCGCTGACGGTGTTCGGCTGCGCCCTGGCCCTGGAACGCAATCCCCCCGCGGCCGCCGCCATTCGAGACGCCGGATTCGACGTCTGCTGCCACGGCTGGCGCTGGGAAAAGCACTTCGAACTGGCCGAGGACGTGGAACGCGAGCGGATCGCCCGAGCCGTCGCCTCTCTGCGCCAGACCATGGGGGAACGTCCCCTCGGCTGGTACTGCCGCAGCGGCCCCGGCGTGAACACCAGGCGGTTGCTGGTGGAGGAAGGCGGCTTCCTCTACGACTCCGATGCCTACGACGATGAATTGCCGTATTGGACCCAGGTCAGCGGCAAGCCGCATTTGATCGTGCCGTACAGCCTGTCCACCAACGATGCCAAGTTCGGCCGCGGGGCATTCGGGACGGGGGACGATTTCTTCCACTACTGCCGCGATGCGTTCGATTTTCTGTATCGGGAGGGACAGACCCAGCCGCGCATGTTGTCGATCGGCCTGCATATGCGCCTGATCGGCCATCCGGCGCGGGCGGCGGGCCTGGAACGCTTGCTCGATCACATCAGTCGTTTCAGCGGTGTCTGGGTCACACGACGGCTGGATATCGCGCAACATTGGGCGCGGACCTATCCCGCGCCGATTGCCGAGGGCGGGGTGGGCTGATAGGCAGAGATCATGCGGCACTGCAGCAAAACCGACAAACCAGGTGGCGATGCCTGACCAGCGCATCCTCGTCGTCAAGCTGGGTGCGTTCGGCAATGTCATCCTCTCCCTGGGCCCATACGCGGCGATCCGCCGGCACCATCCCGGGGCCGAGATCACGGTCCTGACCACCGTGCCATTTGCCGATTGGTTTGCCTCATCCCCCTATTTTGACCGAGTTCTGGTAGACCAAAAGCCGTCCTGGTGGAACATTCCCGGGGTAATGAGGCTGCGCCGGATGCTGATCGCCGGCCGCTTCGACCGGGTTTACGATTTGCAGACATCGGGGCGGTCATCCCGCTATTTCCGCCTGTTTCCACGCGCACACCGCCCCGCGTGGTCGGGAATCGCGCCCGGTTGCTCGCTGCCGGACCGCAATCCGCTGCGCAACACCTGGCACGATCATGAACGCCAGGCCGAACAACTGCGCCAGGCCGGGATCGAGGATGTCCCGCCGCCCGATCTGTCCTGGTGCACGGGCAATGTCGCTCGGTTCGGCCTGCCACCCGACTATGCGCTTCTGGTACCGGGCAGTTCCCCCGGACGTCCAGCCAAGCGCTGGCCGGTGGACCGCTACGCCGCACTGGCCCGCGAACTGCTGAAACGCGATATCACGCCAGTCGTGGTCGGAAGCCGCGGCGAGGGCGCATTGGCGGCGGAGATCGACACGGCAATCGACCTGACAGGACAGACCAATTTCGGCGATCTGGCGGAATTGGCCCGACACGCCTGCCTGTCCGTGGGCAATGACACCGGACCAATGCATCTGATCGCGGCCGTCGGATGCCCGTCGGTCGTGCTGTTCTCTGCTGATTCCGATCCGCTGCTGTGCGCGCCCCGGGGACCGTCGGTCACCATCCTGCGCAGGCCGGACCTGTCCGGGCTGCCGGTCGAGGACGTGGTGACCGCCATGCCCAGGCTGGTCCGGGCCTGATGGAAGCAGCGCCGAACCCTTCCACCACGCCGGATGGGCTGCCATTCCCGCAGAGAGGCTGGGCCATCCTGACCATTGGACTGGGCCTGACCCTGGCCGTGCTCAACGGCGCCATCGCCAATGTCGCCCTGCCGGCGATCGCGCGCGACGTGCAGACCACGGCGGCAAACTCCATCTGGGTGGTCAACGCGTTCCAACTCGCGGTGACCGTGTCCCTGCTGCCGCTGTCGTCGCTGGGTGAGATTTTCGGCTATCGGTTGGTCTATCGCTGGGGGCTGGTGGTGTTCACCATCGCGTCCGTTTTCTGTGCCCTGACCGATTCGCTGCCCGTGCTGATCGCCGCCCGCATCCTGCAAGGCTTCGGCGCCGCCGGCATCATGAGCGTCAACAGCGCCCTGATCCGCTTCATCTATCCGCGGCGCTGGCTGGGTCGCGGGGTTGGGATCAATGCCACGATCGGCTCCGTCGCCTCCGCCGCCGGTCCCAGCGTGGCATCCGCGATCCTGGCCGTCGCGCCATGGCCCTGGCTGTTCGCGGTCAACGTGCCGCTCGGTGTCGCGGCCGCGGTGATCGCCTGGCGCGCCTTGCCCGACACCCCGCATTCCGGCACCAAATTCGACATGATCAGCGCCGCACTCCAGGCCGTCGCCATCGGCAGCCTGTTGATCGCGATCTCCGAGCTTGGTCATGGCGACACCCTGGCACATGTCTCGATCCAGTTCCTGGTCGCCGCGGTCGCCGGCACGTTCCTGGTCATACGGCAGATGGCGCGGACATCCCCCCTGCTGCCGGTGGACCTGCTGCGCATTCCATTGTTCGCGCTGTCGGTCGTGACCTCCATCTGCTCCTTCATCGCGCAGTCCATGGCGCAGGTCTCACTGCCGTTCCTGTTCCAGGACCGCCTGCACCTGGACCAGGTGATGACCGGATTGCTGATGACCCCCTGGCCATTGACCGTCGCGGTGTGCGCGCCCTTCGTCGGCCGACTGGCAGATCGGTATCCGGCGGGCATCCTCGGCGGCGGCGGCATGATCCTGATGAGCCTCGGCCTTGCCGCACTCAGCCTGCTGCCCCCCAACCCATCGACCTTCGACATCGCCTGGCGGATGACGCTGTGCGGCCTGGGATTCGCGTTCTTCAACACCCCGAACAACCGCACCTTGCTGACCTCCGCGCCGCCCGCCCGCACCGGCGGCGCCAGTGGCATGCAGGCCACCGCCCGTCTGTTCGGCCAAACCATCGGCGCCGCCATCGTCGGCATGCTCTTCACCGCTCGGCCGGACGACGGCACGACCTGGACCCTGGTGTTGGCCTCTATATTTGCCGGTGTCGCCGCCATCATCAGTTTCAGCCGACTTGCCGCGCGGTAAGGATTGTGCAGGCTGGCGGTCGATGCGTGATGACAGGCCCCACAACCGACCCAACGGCGCCCCCTACCGGCTGACCCGCCCGGCGACCGACGCGGAGTGGGAAACCTTCCACGCGATCCGTCGCCGTGTCGAACTGGAAGACGAAGACGGGACCGACGGCGACGACCTGTCCCCCGGGCATCACCCCATGCTGCTGTGGTGCGGCGACCGCCCTGTCGGCACCATCCGGATCGACAACCTCGACGGCGGTGCTGCGGCGCTGCGCCTGGTCGGCATCGATCCCGAAAGCCAGGGCCACGGTCACGGCAGAGCCTTGCTGCGAGAGGCCGAGGCGTTCGCCCGTGCCATCGGATGCGGCAAGGCGGTGGTCTATTCGACGCCAGAAGCCGCCGGTTTCTACGAAAGCGCCGGTTACGCCGAGGACCCGTTCGACGACCAGTATTTCGGCGGGATCGTGCAAATGGCCAAGCCGCTGCATTACGCCGGCTTCAGCGTGGACGAGGACCCGTAGTGCGCTCGGCGCTCCCGTACGGGCCTCCGATATACGGATCTCCGATATTAAGAATGGATTAGGGAATTTCTGCTTCCCTGGGTCGCCGTGACTCATGGAGATTGCCAAATGTCCCGCTCCGCCCTGCCAAGTCGGTCGACGTCGCGTGTCTCCTTTCGAATCTGGCACAGACTCGCGATCGGGTTTGCCGTGATGCTGGCCATGATCGTGGGACTTGGCGTCCTGGCCGCCCGTGATGTGGCATCCACGGCTGAGGCAAGTGCGCTGATGTACAAGCATCCGTTCACCGTGACAAAGAGCCTGGCCACCGCGCGGTATGCCGCGATTTCGCTGACCGACCTGGTTCGCAATGCCGCCGCCGACAAGACGGCGCAGGTGGACACGGCAACCAAGTCGCGGCTGGTGCAGGAACTCCAAAGTTCGGTGGACATCGGGGTGACGGCCTTTCTTGGTCCGAAGGCGGATGGTCAGGCGATTCGCGACGGGGTCGCCCCTTTCATTGCTGGTGTGGAACAGGCAGCAAGCCTGATCGCCCAAGGCAAGCGGGAAGAGGCACAACGCTACATCGCCACCGACCTCGCACTTCTGGCGAATGCGGAGACCCAGTCTCTCACGAAGGTTCTGGCGTTCGCGAACAACAAGGCGGCCGAATTCGCCGCCCGCAGCCAGGCGACCGCCAGCAGCACCGTTCAGATGACCTGGATCATGACCGGTGGCGCACTGCTCGTAGGCCTTCTGGTCACCATCCTCACCGCCCGCGGCATCACCCGCCCGTTGGGCCTCTTGCGAGCCGACATGCGCCAGCTCGCCGACGGGGACCGGACGATCGAGGTACGGGAGGCAACACGACGCGACGAGATCGGCGAGATGGGCAAAACCCTGGTGATCCTGCGGGAAAGTCTGGTCGCGGCCGATGCGGCCCAGGCCCAACAGGCAGACGAGCGCGTACGTACCGAACAGGAGAAATCCGCGGCACTGGTGAAGATGGCCGAGACGATCGAGAGCGAGACCGTCACCGCCCTGACCGACGTGAGCAAGCGTGCCGACGAAATGAAAAACACCGCGGACGGTATGAGCGCGCGCGCCGAAATCACCAATCGATCCGCCCAGGCCGCCGCCGAAGCCGCCAACGAAGCCCTGTCCACGGTCCAGACAGTGGCCAGCGCGGCCGAGGAACTCGCGGCGTCGATCCGCGAAATCAGCGGTCAGATGCACCAGTCCACCGCGCTGGTCAGCCAGGCGGTCACCGCCGGTGGGGAGGCGCGCGGCACCATCGAAGCCCTGAACGAAACCGTCATGCGCATCGGCGCGGTCGCCGACATGATCGGAGAGATCGCCGCCAAAACCAACCTGCTGGCGCTGAACGCGACCATCGAGGCAGCCCGCGCCGGCGACGCCGGCAAGGGCTTCGCCGTGGTCGCGTCGGAGGTCAAGCAACTGGCGGCCCAAACCGCGCGCTCGACCGGCGAAATATCCCAGCACATCAATGAAGTCCGGGCAGCCACCACCGCATCCGTCGAAGCCGTCGGTCGGATCGAGGAGACCATTACCCAGATCAACGCCGTCGCGGGGTCGATCGCCGCCGCGGTGGAAGAACAGGGCGCGGCGACGGCCGAAATCGCCCGCTCCGTGGCGCAGACGGCCGAGGCCGCCAATTCCGTCACCAGCCGGATCCAGGACTTGTCGGATGAAGCCAGGAACACCGGCGCGGATGCCGCGCATGTTCACGACACGGCCACGAGCCTCGCCAGTTCGGTATCCGAACTGAAGCACGCGCTCGTCCGGGTGGTGCGCACGTCCAGCGATGACGTCGATCGGCGGCAGGCGGAACGGTTCGGGGTCGACTTGCCCTGCCATCTGACGATCGGGTCCGAATTGCGGGTCGCCCGACTGGTCGATATCTCCACCGGCGGGGCCGCGATCCGGGATGGTGGCACGATGGCGCCGAACACGCGGGGCAAGCTGCGGATGGCGGGCGTCGGCTTCGAATTGCCGTTCGTTGCCCGCGAGTCCGACGACGGTCTGCTGCATGTCGCCTTCGAACTGGGGGGCGACATGCTGGAGAAGTTCTCCACCGTCCCCGAACGGCTGGCGATGCGCGCCGCCGCCTGAACCGGCGGTTCCGCCTTCCTTGGTTTCATGCATCGGTGACAGGCGGCCAAAATGTCCCAAGTCAACCTGTTCGCCGAACCGCAACGACTGCGTCGGTTGCAGATCGAAATCACCACCGGCTGCAATCTGCGCTGCGTCGGGTGCCAGCGCACCATCGGCATGGCGGCCGGCACCTGGCGGAACGCCCATATGCCGGTGCAGCGCTTCGCCGCCGTGATCGCGAACGCGCCGCCCGCCGATGCCATCGTCCTGCAAGGCATCGGCGAGCCGACCTTGCATCCGAAGCTGCCGGACCTGATCGCCGCCGCGCGGGCAACCGGCAAATTTGGCGTCATCAGCTTCAACACCAACGCCCTGGCGCGAGAGATCGACTATTACCGCCACCTGCGCCAGATCGGGCTGAACCACATCAGCGTGTCGGTCGACAGCCTCGATCCGACCACCGCCGAAGCGTTGCGGGCCGGCACCGATGCCGCCGAACTGCAAGCCGCGATCCCGGCGCTGTTGGCATTGTTCAGCGGCCTGACCCTGTCCATCGTACTCAGCCGGCGCAACCTCGCGGAACTGCCCGCCCTGGTCACGACCCTGCACGGGCTGGGCGTCCGAATCATCGAAATTCAGCCACTGGTCAGTTACGCACCGACCACCGAGGCCATGGCGCTCGACCGCGCCGAACTCCGGTCCGCGGCCGCGACGATCGCCGCCATGCGCCAGCGCCTGCCGGACCTGACCCTGCTGCCGGCCGCCGCCCTGACACCGGACGGCAACCGCTGCCGCAGGCCGTTCCGCGCCGCCTATGTTACGGTCGGCGGTTTCCTCACTCCGTGCTGCCTGACCAACGACCCCGACCTGTTCGGCCGCGTCAATCTGGCGGACATCTCCTTCCAACAGGCATGGCACGCGCCTGGGGTCCGCCGCTTCCTGGAATCCTACTTCGACGCGGAACCGGAAATCTGCCGCGGTTGCGCGTTCAATCCCTCCGGCGCCACGGCGCCCGCGCCCGCCGTGGTGGCGGAGGCGCAGCGCCAGCAACAGGCCGGTCAACTGAATCGGGCGGAGGCCGGCTACCGTGCCGCCCTGAACTCGGCGCAATCTGGAGAGGCATTGCAAGGTCTTGGCTTGGCGCGATTCCAGCGCGGCGATGCTACCGGTGCGTTGCCGTTGTTGCAGGCAGCCGATGCCCTGGCCCCCACACCGCGCCTGACCCACAACATCGCCACCATCCTCGCCACGCTCGGCCGCCTGCCGGAAGCGACCGCGTTGCAACGCCGGAACGTCGCCGAACATCCGGAATACGTGGCTTCCTACCACGCATTGTCCGCGTTGCTGGAAGCGACCGGGGATCGCGGCGGGGCGGCTGGGGTTGCGCTGTCCCTGGCGGAACGGGCGATCCCTGGCGGGCAGGAGCCGATCATAGCGGCTGCTGTCGGACGCGCCGCCGCGCTGGATCCGGGCCATGCGGCGCTGGTGCTTGTGGCCAACCGGTTGCGCATCGCCGGCCATCAGACCCACGCGCTGGGGTTGCTGGATGCACGCCTGTCGACCGATCCCACCGATCTGGGCGCGCGTCTGTCGCGGGCCATGGCTCGACTGGCTGTTGTGCACGGATCGGCAGCGGAAATCGCCGAACGTCGCGCCGCCTACACCACCGATATCGGCGCCTTGGAACGCCAGGTAGCACAAGCGGACGCAGCGGCGTTGATTGCGGGGGCGGAGCAGGTCGGGACCGCGAAACCGTTCTATCTTGCGTATCAGGGCTACGACGACCGGGCGTTGCAAGCCGCTTATGGCGGGATCGTCAGCCGCATGATGGCCGAGCGGGGACAGAGCAGCGGTGGGGGGATTGGGGTGCGCCGGCCAGGGCGCATCCGGGTCGGCTTCGCCACCGCGTATATGCACCTGCACTCGATCTCGAAACTGTTTGGCGGCTGGATCCGGCATCTGGATCGGGATCGGTTCGAGGTCACGCTGTATCATCTGGGCGAAGGACAGGACGCGATGAGCGCCGATCTGGCCCGCCACGCCGATCGGTTCCATGTCGGACCGGCGGAGGAGGCGGAATGGATGCGCCGGATCGCCGCCGATGCCCCGGATGTGCTGATCTATCCAGAGATCGGCATGCACCCCACCGCTGTCCGCCTGGCCTGCCTGCGGCTGGCGCCGGTGCAATGCGTCGCGTGGGGACATCCCGTCACCACGGGCCTGCCGACCATCGACTACTTCCTGTCCAGCGACCTGATGGAGCCGGAAGATGGCGATCGCCACTACACCGAACGGTTGATCCGCCTGCCCAACCTTTCCATCCATTATGAACCCTTGCCCGATCGCGGCGGACGCATCACGCGATCCGCACTCGGCATAACGGACGATTCGGTTGTCTATGTCTGCTGCCAGTCGCTGTTCAAATACCATCCGCGCGACGATGGGGTTCTGGCGGCGATCGCCGGTCGGGTGCCCACTGCCCGATTCCTGTTCATCGGCGATCCTCGGAACGATCCCAATGCGCGCCTGCTTCGGGCCCGAATGAGTGCCGCGTTTGCCGCGGCTTGCCTCGATCCCGCCCGCCATCTGCTGTTCGTGCCGCCGGTCGACGCGGCGGATTTCTTCTCCCTGTTGCGGGCGGGCGATGTGTATCTGGACAGCATCGGCTGGTCCGGCGGGAACACGACGTTGGAAGCGGTAACGTGTGGCCTGCCCATCGTGACTTTGCGCGGCCCTTTGATGCGCGGCCGACACAGCGCCGCGATCCTGACCCGGGTCGGGGCCACCGACTGCATCGCGGCGACCGCGGACGACTACGTTGACCTGTCGGTGGCTCTGGCCGACCCGGAGGCACGTCGCCAGAAGGCGCTCGTGATCCGGGACGGTCGGCAGCGGCTGTTCGGCGATCTGGCTCCGGTTCGGGCGTTGGAAGCCTTTCTGATCGACGCCGTCGCCGAGGCATCCAACCCATCCCTTGCCGCGGCCTGAACGGGCGCGAATCTGCCCCACGATCATCAATCAGACCAACCCTGCTTGGGTCGGGCAGCGTCCGGCGGTAACGGTCGGGGCCGCGGCAAACCAATGCCGCGGCCCAATCGTCGCGTATCAGCCAAAATTCAGCTTCAACCCAGGCTCCGGCCACTGCATCACGCCAAGGCGCCCCGAGTCCGACAGCGTAATATAGGCCGTCTTCATGTCCGGGCCGCCGAAGCAGATATTCGTCGGATAGGTGTCCGGCATCTTCACCGCCCGCACCACATCGCCGGCCGGTGAAAATTCGGTGATGTACCCGGTGGTCAAGGTCGCAATCGCGATATTGCCGTTCGCCATCACGGCCAAGCTGTCGAACCGCGCATTGCCCGGCAGGCCGGCGATGCAGCGCCCGCTATGCGGATGGAACGGCGGGGCCTTGCGCAGAACGCCCGGACCCTCGACGTCGAATGCCCACAGACGCGCGCCCTCGGTATCCGCCGCATACAGGATCTTTCCATCGGGAGACAGGCCGCAGCCATTCGGGCTGAGGATCGGGAACGCCAGTTCGACGACCTTCGAGCCATCCGGCAGCGCGTAATAAAGCCCGCCATGGTCGCGATGACGGGCGTAACGCTTGCCCAGATCGGTGAAATAGAACCCGCCATGCACGTCGAACACCAGGTCGTTCGGTGCCGACAGCTTGGTGCCGTTGCACTCCGTGTACAGCGTCTTGCATTCGCCGGTTTTCGGGTCGATCCGCTGAACGGAGCCGAACTTGTAGTCGGGATGCGGGCCTTGGCCCATCGACGTGCCCTCCACATAGCGGCTGCCGCCGTTGTTGCAGAGGTAGAACGCGCCATCCGGACCGATCGCCAGCCCGTTGGGGCCGCCGCCGGTGGCCGAGAACACGCTGACCTTGCCGTCGGCGGTCACGCGGGTGCACTGGTTGTTGCGGATTTCCGTCAGGACGATGGAGCCGTCCGCGCAGACCACGGGGCCTTCAGGAAAGCCCAGGCCGGTCGCCAGAATTGTCACGTCACTCATGGATATTTTCTCCCTCCGATAGGTCGATCGGTTGCGGCGGTATCGTCGCCGGTCCGAGGGCTGCGTCAAGGGTGCGGTCCAGGGTTGGCGGAACGTCCCAGGGTGGCAGACGGTTGGTTCGCCGCGTCGGCAACCCCACGGAGGCGGCGGTAATTTGTCGGCGTGTGGCGTTGTGCAACGACCGGCGCTCGAAACTACTCCGCGTATCGCGTAGATAAATGGAGCCGGGATGAGTACGATCTGGCACCGGGCGGATGTCCGGTTCGTTTTCGAACCCGGTCTCTCGGACGACGCTATCGCGACCATGCGGGTTATCACCCCGGTCGGGGACCTGCTGGTGATGGGGGAACCGGACCAGGGTGAAGACGGCGCCGTCCTGCATGTGCGGCGTGTTCATACCAATGGCGACCCTTCCTCCCCGGTGAAGGGGAACACAATCGGCATGGCCAATCTTCCGGTGATCGGCCAGGCTTTCCTGCCGGAGTTCGGCTATGAGCAGCTTATCCTGGAAGGCACGCTTCGCACCTCGGGCCGAAGAAAAGGCCGGGTCCCGCGTCCCATCCGGTTCACCCGTCATCCTGAGCCTCCGCCTCGACCCAAATGCGGGGGCGATCGATAGCATCGCCGCCATCGAGGCCCTGGTGCGCCGCCACACTCCACTGCTGAAGGCCAAACGGGCCATAGAGGCCGTGCTGGCGCGTGGCCGCAACCATATCCATGTGCCAATGGTGGAAGACCACGCGGCCCTGCGATCGGATCTGGCCAACGCCGGGCTGCTCGCGCGCGTGGCCGACCTGCCAGGGAAGCCGATCGACGCAAGACCGATCGACGTGAAGCAATTGCGGGAACGCCTGGGGGAAACGCAGGAACAGTTTGCCGCCCGCTTTCGGATCAGCCTGGACGTGCTGCGCAACTGGGAACAGCACCGGAACACCCCCGATCCGATCGCGCGCAACGTGCTGGAGATGATCGACCGAGACCCCGTCATGGCCGAGGAGGCACTCTGGGGACGCGCCTGACACAAACCGTCCTATCCCACCCTCCGTAAATCCAATGTCCGAGGATGCTCCCGCGACCGCGCGATCGGCGGTGCCTCCTTCGGTTCCCGCAGCGAACCCGGCGTATGGCCGAACGGGAAAAACCGTGCTCGGCGGCGGGCTTCGGCCTCGTTCGCGTTGACCGGGAAGGTTTCGTAGTTCCGCCCGCCGGGATGCGACACGTGATAGGTCAGGCCGCCCAACGTGCGCCCATTCCACCGATCGAACACATCGAACACCAGCGGCACATGCGGCCCGATCGTCGGATGCAGCGCACTCGGCGGGTTCCAGGCCTTGAACCGGACCCCGCCGACATACTCGCCCTGCCGATCGGTGCCGCTGAGCGGCATCGCCACGCCATTGCATGTCAGGGTGAACCGCTCATCCACCCAGCCGGTCACGCGTGCCTGCACCCGTTCGACCGAGCTGTCCACATAACGCACGGTGGCGCCACCGGCGGGTTCCTCGCCCATCACATGCCAGGGCTCCAGGGCGTTGCGCAGTTCCAGCTCCATCCCATGCACGGCGACCGAGCCGATATGCGGGAAGCGGAACGCCAGATGCGGGGCGAACCAATCGGGGTCCAAGCCAAAGCCGAGACCCGACAATTCCTCCAGCACATCGCGGAAATCCTGTTCCACGAAATGCGGCAGCATGAAATCGTCATGCACCCGTGTGCCCCAATGGATCAGCCGGCGCTCATACGGCGCCTGCCAGAAGGCCGCGACGGCGGACCGCATCAGCAGCATCTGCGCCGCCGACATCCGCGCGTGGGGAGGCATCTCCAGCGCCCGGAACTCCACCAGCCCGCGCCGGCCGGAAGCACTTTCCGGGGCATACATCTTGTCGATACAGAATTCGGTGCGGTGGGTGTTGCCGGTCATGTCGGTCAGGATGTTGCGGAACAGCCGGTCGGTGATCCAAGGCGCCACCGGTTGGTGCGCCTGGATCTGCGAGAAGGCGATTTCCAGTTCGGCCAGGCTGTCCTGGCGCGCCTCATCGACTCGCGGATGCTGGCTGGTCGGGCCGATGAACTGGCCGCTGAACAGGAAGGACAGGCTGGGATGGTTGTGCCAGAAGCCCAGCAGCGATTTCAGCAGGTCGGGGCGGCGAAGAAACGGAGAATCCTCGGCCCTGGCGGCGCCCATCACCACATGGTTGCCGCCGCCGGTGCCGACATGGCGGCCGTCGAGGTTGAATTTTTCGGTGGCCAGCCCGACCAGACGCGCTTCCTCATACAACTGCTCGGTCAGGGTGATCTGCTCGTTCCAATTCGAGGCCGGATGGATGTTGACCTCGATCACGCCCGGGTCCGGCGTGACGGAGAAATGCAACAACCGATCGTCGTCCGGCGGCAGATAGCCTTCCAGCACGATCTTGCGGCCGGTTTCGGCGGCGGTTTCTTCCACCGCCGCGGTCAGGGCCAACCAGTCCTCCGCCGCGAACAGAGGCGGGAAGAATACATGCAGCAGACCGCCACGCGATTCGACCGCCAACGCGGTGCGCACCACACTGGGGTCCCCGCGCCCGACCACCGGGACTTCCTGCTGCATGGGGCGGAAGTTTTCGATGCCGGATACCACGGGAGACCGATCAACCTGGCGCAGGGCCTGGCGGGTTGGCAGTGTTTCCCTGGGGGCAAAGGGGTCGGCCTCGAATTCGATCTCCGCCTGTTCGGAATCGACCCAAGGCAGGCCGTCCAACGGCAGGCGCAGTCCGATGGGACTGTCGCCGGGGATCAGGAACATCTCCTTGGCGCGGAAATACCATTGTCCGGTCTGCCAGCGTCGCGAGCCACCCTCGATCACCCGACGCAACGGCAGGACGCTGCCGACCGAGCTTGCCACCCCTTGCCCGAACACCCGCGCCAGGCGGTCGCGTTCGATCGGGTCGCGCAGTTTGGCGTCCTCGGTCACCACGTTGGCCGGCAGCCGATGTTCCTTCCATAGATAGTAGTGGATGTCCTCAAAGGCCGGGATGATCGCTGACGGCGGCACTTGCAGACGTTCGGCCAGGCGCGCGGTGAAATCGGCGGCATCGGCGGCGGTCGCGGTATCCCGGTCGTCGTCGGAGGCCAGAAGCGCCCGGTCCTGCCACACCGGTTCGCCATCCGCGCGCCAGTGGCAATGGAGCGCCCAACGCGGCAGTTGCTCGCCGGGATACTGCTTGCCCATGGCGTGTTGCAACGCGGCCCCTGGCGCCCATCGGTCCATCAGGCGGCGGATCAGCCGGCCGGCATAGGCGCGTTTGGTCGGCCCCAGCGCGTCCGTGTTCCATTCGGGCGAGTCGATGTCGGTGGCGGAAACGAAGGTGGGCTCGCCGCCCATGGTCAGCCGCACTTCACCGCGGGCCAGAGCCTGATCGACGACCTCCCCTCGGGCGCGGATGGCCTGCCATTGGGCGTCGCTGTAGGGCTTGGTGACGCGCGGTGTTTCCCGAATGCGGCGCACGGACATGGCGAAGTCGAATTCGACCTCGGCCTTTTCCGCCACGCCGGTGATGGCCGCGGCCGAGATCGGGTCCGGGCTGGCGGCCAGCGGGATGTGGCCTTCGCCGCAGAACAGGCCGGAGGTCGCGTCCAACCCCACCCAGCCGGCACCGGGCAGATAGACCTCGGCCCAGGCATGCAGATCGGTGAAGTCGGCTTCGGGGCCGGGCGGACCTTCCAGGGGCTTCACGTCGGGGGCAAGCTGAATCAGATACCCAGAGACGAACCGGGCCGCGAAGCCCAGATGGCGCAGCACCTGCACCAGCAGCCAGGCCGAATCGCGGCAGGAACCTTTGCCCGCCTCCAACGTCTGCTGCGGCGTCAGGACACCGGGTTCCATGCGGACGATGTAGTTGACACGCTGCTGCACCCGCATATTCAGCGCGACCAGCATGTCGACCGTGCGTTGCTCATCCCGGCTGATCCCGGCCAGGAAATCGATCAGCAGCGGTTCTGGGGGATCGAGGCGACGGAACGGCGCCAGCTCCTGATCCAACACATGATCGTATTTGAACGGGACGGTCTCCGCGTCCGGTTCAAGGAAGAAGTCGAACGGGTTGACGGTCACCATGTCCGCGATCAGGTCCACCGTGACGACGAACCGATCCACCTTTTCCGGGAAAACGACCCGCGCCAGGTGGTTGCCCTGCGGGTCCTGCTGCCAGTTGATGAAATGCGGCTCCGGCTCGACCTTCAGCGCATAGGCCAGGATCGAGGTGCGCGCGTGCGGCGCCGGCCGCAAACGAATTGTCTGTGGACCCAGCGCAACCGGCCGGTCGTAGTGATAGGAGGTGCGGTGGGTCAGGGCGACGTGCAGCGGCATATTCGGCTCACGATTTGCTTTGATGGCCCATGTTGCGCTGCACCAAGATGGAACGCAATTGGGTCTGCGGTAGGTCTGCCCTTGCATCCGGCCGTGGTTTGGAACCGGGTGGTACCATTGGATTGAAACCGGTTACGCCCCGGGCCCCGGCGGACCGCATCGCGATGGGGCGCGGGTATGGGCGGGGCGGGACTCCTGGCCCGGATTGGGTGCGCCCTGGTGGTGATGGGCGTGACGTGCGGCGTGGGCGCGCCGGCCGAGCACGGTTCGATGCACCGAGTTTCGGACGTGGGTGTGCGATTCCGCAATTTGATCGGATGGCAGCCAGCCGGATCGGCGGCGCGGGGACGTGGGAGCACCGTGGGTGACGGTTTCAGGGGGCAGACCGACAGCAGGGAGGAATACGGGCTCACTCTCAGTTTTATGGGTTGGGTGCCTGTCGAGGCAAGAATATAGCGGTATTTCCGGTCCTTTGGCGGGTCGGAAGGGCTGCCGTTCGGGTCCGATTCGGTATTTGCTCGGATTTTGGGCAGGAGTTAACAAAATCGTCGAATGTACTAATGGACGACCTGGGGGTATTGCGGACGTTGTCGCCAATGCTCCTACGCGGCATACGGTCTTTCTTCTAACTAACTGAAAACAATAATATTATAGAATTTTTCTCCGATTCGTTTTTTATATTGCAATCTGTTCATCCATTTCGGTCAGGCGCGAATAAGGCCGGTTTCCGTTGCGAAACCATGCGGATATCGGGGGGTATCATTGCATTTTCCGGTCGTTAACCTGGCGTTTACACCTGCCCGCTTTCAAGGCGAAGCGCCTGTTGCCACGCCATCTCCAGCCTGACACGGTCGTTCCCCGCACCACTTGCAGCGAACTTGCAGCGAACTTGCACGCGCCCCAGCCTGCCAGGGTCTGCCGCCAACCACGATCTATCCGCCAGAACGGACGCGCCATATGCATTTGGGATGCATTTGGGATGCATTTGGGGCAAGCCTCGAACGTGCCCGGCTTCGTCGCGTCGCCACCCCGTTCGGACCGCGCGGGGCGCCGGCATGGGCGTCAACGCGGCCGAACCAAACGCCCCCACCCCGCCCCCTCGACCGCGCGCCGATGATCGAATAATATGCCTCTGTAGCCGTCTCGGGGCCAGTGCCTCCGGACCGGAGGACGACCTATGGGGGAGACCGAAGGGACGACCAGATGGGCCGCCCAAGGGTGACCCAACGGACGACCCAATGGGTGACCCAACGGGCGACAACGTGAGTTTATCGGGAGCGATGATGTCAAATCTTAGCTATGCCGCACCCACATCGGTGGATGACGCGGTCAAACTGCTGGCCGGATCCTCCGGTCTGGCGAAGGTTCTCTCCGGCGGAACCGATCTTCTGGTGCAGATGCGCTCGGGCCGGTTGAAGCCGGAACTGATCGTGGACACCAAGAAGATCCCCGGGATCATCGGTATCCGTGAGGAAAATGGCGGTTTCGTCATCGGTGCCGGCACCCCCGGCGCGGTGGTGGAAGCGCATGCCGGCCTGACCGCCGTATGGCCCGGCCTGGTCGAAGCGCTGGACCTGATCGGCTCCACCCAGGTGCAGGGGCGCTGCTCCCTCGCCGGGAACCTGTGCAATGCCTCCCCGGCCGCCGACAGCGTGCCGGCTCTGTATGCCGCCGGCGCCATTGCCGTCGTGGTGGGCAGCAAGGGCAAGCGCGAAGTGCCGGTCGAGCAGATCCCGACCGCCCCAGGCCGCACCTCGCTGGCGAAGGACGAATTCATCCTGGAATTCAAGCTGCCGGTCCGCCCGGCGCGCTCCTCCGATGCCTATCTGCGCTTCATTCCCCGCACGGAAATGGACATCGCGGTGGTCGGCTGCGGCATCAGCGTGACCCTGAACGAAGCCGGCGTCTGCACGGCCGCGCGCGTCTCTCTCGGCGCCGTTGCCCCGACCGTCCTGCTGTTGGCGGACGCCGCGGCGATCCTGGTCGGCCACACGCTCGACGCCGACACGCTGGCGAAGCTGGATGCGGCGGCCCAGGCCGCCTGCAAGCCGATCAACGACAAGCGCGGCACAATCGAATACCGCACCAAGATCGCCGGGGTTCTGGCGCGCCGGGTGGCGGCGATCGCTTTCGATCGCGCAGCGGGCAAATCAACCGGAAAGGCTCACTGAGACATGGCCAAGCAATACGTTTCCGCCACCATCAACGGCGAACAGTCTGAATTCCTGTGCGAGACGCAGCAGACCATGCTCGACGTGCTGCGTGACGTCATCGGCCTGACCGGCGCCAAGGAAGGCTGCGGCTCGGGCGACTGCGGCGCATGCAGCATCATCGTCGACGACCGTCTCGTCTGCTCCTGCCTGATGCTGGGCGTGGAGGCCAATGGCACCACGATCACCACGATCGAGGGCATTGCCCAGGGCGACAAGCTGCACCCGATCCAGCAGAAGTTCCTGGAGCACGCCGCGCTTCAGTGCGGTTTCTGCACCCCGGGCCTGATCGTCGCCACCAAGGCCTTGCTGGATGAAAACCCCAACCCAACTGAAACCGAGGCGCGCTACTGGCTGGCCGGAAACCTGTGCCGTTGCACGGGCTACGACAAGGTTATTCGCGCCGTCATGGATGCAGCCGCTGTCATGCGAGGGGAAGCCGCCTGATGAATTACATCGATTCTAACCTGAAGGTCGTCGGCACGCGTCCGCTCCGGCCCGATGGCGTGGACAAGGTCACCGGTCGGGCGCTGTACTCGGCCGACACGCGCGTCGCTGGGATGCTGTGGGGCAAGATCCTCCGCTCCCCGCATCCGCATGCCCGCATCGTGAAGATCGACACCAGCAAGGCGGAAGCCATGCACGGTGTGTACGCGGTGTGCACCGCCGCCGACTTCCCGGACATCCCCTCGGAAGAGGCGTTCGTCGGCGAAGGCCCGATGAACTTTCGCGACCTGGCGCAGAACGTGATGGCGCGTGGCAAGGCCCTGTATGAAGGCCATGCCATCGCCGCCGTCGCCGCCAGCACCTCGGCGGTTGCCGATGCCGCGCTCGCGGCGATCGTGGTGACCTACGACGTGCTGCCCCATGTCATCGAGGTGGAAGCCGCGATGGCCGCCGGTGCCCCGGTGCTGCACGACGACATGTTCACCTCCGGCGTCGATCCGAAGCCCACCAAGGCGTCGAACATCGCCAAGGTGGTGAAGTTCAAGAAGGGTGACATCGACGCGGGTTTCGCCGCCGCCGATGTGATCATCGAAGACAACTACACCACCCAGCCGGTGCACCAGGCTTATATCGAGCCGCATGCATGCCTCGCGACCTGCGCGGCCGACGGTCAGGTGACGATCCACGCATCCAGCCAGGGTCACTTCATGATCCGGGCCTACACCGCCAAGCTGCTGGGCATGGACATGTCCAACATCCGGGTGAACCCGGCGGAAATCGGTGGCGGATTCGGCGGCAAGACGCTGATCTACATCGAACCCGTCGCGGTGAAGCTGGCCCAGAAGTCGGGCCGGCCGGTAAAGATCCAGATGTCGCGCGAAGACGTCTTCCGCGGCACCGGCCCCACCTCCGGCGCCAGCGTCATGGTCAAGCTCGGCGCCAAGAAGGACGGCACCATCGTCGCCGCCCAAACGGTCCTGAAGTTCCAGGCCGGCGCCTTCGCGGGATCGCCGATCAACCCGGGCTGCATGTGCGGTTTCGCGCTGTATGACATCGAGAACATCGACGTCCTCGGCTACGACGTCGTCAGCAACCGTCCGAAGGTCGCCGCCTATCGCGCCCCCGGTGCGCCCATCGCCTCCTTCGCGGTGGAAAGCCTGATCGACGATCTCGCCGCCAAGCTGGGCATGGATCCGCTGACCCTGCGTCAGAAGAACATGGCCAAGAACGGTACCAAGACCCATTACGGCCCGACCCATCAGAATATCGGGTTCGAGCAGGTTCTGGCCGCCGCGCAGACCCATCCGCACTGGAAGTCGGCTCTTCCGGCCGGTCAGGGTCGTGGGCTTGCCTGCGGATTCTGGTTCAACATCGGCGGCGAATCCACCGCGACCGTGCACATCAACGAAGATGGCTCGGTTACGGTTGCCACCGGCAGCCCGGACATTGGCGGCTCTCGCGCCTCCATGGGCATGATGGTCGCGGAAGTGCTGGGGATCGACATCTCCCGCGTGAAGGCGACGATCGCCGATACAGCTTCCATCGGCTTCACGCATCTGACCGGTGGGTCGCGCGTGACGTTCGCCACCGGCATGGCCGCCACGCAGGCTGCCGAGAAGGTGGTGGACGAGCTGAAGAAGCGCGCCGCGATGATCTGGGAAATCCAGCCCGACGCGGTGGAGTGGCGGGATGGCAAGGCGTTCCCGGCCGGCTCCAACGCTGGTGGGTTTGAGCCTCTGGACCTCGCCGAACTGGCGTTGAAGGCCGCCCGCACGGGCGGTCCGGTGAACGCCGAGGTGTCGGTGAACGCTCAGGGCGCGGGTGCGGGCTTCGGCGCGCATATCTGCGACGTGTCGGTCGACAAGGAAACCGGCCACGTGACGATCGAGCGCTATACGGCCATCCAGGATGTCGGCAAGGCGATCCACCCCAGCTACGTGGAAGGCCAGATCCAGGGCGGCGCGGCGCAGGGCATCGGTTGGGCGCTGAGCGAAGAGTACATCTACAGCGACAAGGGTCAGATGGATAATCCGGGCTTCCTGGACTACCGCTGCCCGGTCGCGTCCGACCTGCCGATGATCGAGGCGGTGTTGGTCGAAGTGCCGAACCCGCGCCATCCGTTCGGTGTCCGCGGCGTCGGCGAAGTGCCGATCGTGCCG
Source organism: Asaia bogorensis (assembly GCA_945861095.1). Taxonomy (GTDB): domain Bacteria; phylum Pseudomonadota; class Alphaproteobacteria; order Acetobacterales; family Acetobacteraceae; genus Rhodopila. The sequence goes on from CAMATI010000072.1 coordinate 21,591, forward strand.
CCGATGGCGGCCGTTGCCAACGCGATCAAGGGTGCCACGGGCCTGCGTATGCCAGACCTGCCCATGTCGCCGCCGAAGATCCGCGCCGCCTTCGACGCGGCCGGCTAAGTGCCAACGGTTGTCCTCTCCTCGGGTTCCGGGGCACTGCATCTGACGGGTGGTGTCACGGAATTCGAGGTGGAGGCGACCACCTTTCGCCGGCTTGTCCTGGAACTGGAACAGCGGTTCCCGGGCCTGGGCAAGCAGGTCGAGGAAAGCATGGCCGTCGCAATCGACGGTGAAATTTTCCAGGATGCCTATGCGGCGCAGTTGAAGCCGGGTAGCGAGATCGTGCTGATCCCCAAGATCGGCGGCGGTTAACACCTGCGGGGGTGGCGAGAGCGCACCCCCTCTCTTTTTTGGCCGCCGAACTCGACCCCGGGATTTGCGTTCAGGGGCCGTGGCCGAAGACCCGGCCCTGATCGGCAACCCGATCCCCACCTGCTTTTACCAACCGGCCGAAACAATGACCCACCGGCAGGGCAATTCCGATAGGGGTAGGGAAGGCTACCAGCCTCCCCTCCCTCCGAACCGTGCTGGCGGTTCTCCCGCACACGGCTCTCCAGTGGCTGGTTATCCTCATCGGGGGTGTCTCGCGGTGTCCAGGGCCATGGTCAGGGAGAAGAGGTCC
>CAMATI010000073.1 GCA_945861095.1 Asaia bogorensis
GCTGGGGATCGATGCCTCGCCGGGAGGGATCCAGAGACGCACCGTCTGAACCCCCTATGACGCGGTTGTAGTGCCACACGAGCCGCAGAGGCGGCACAAGATACTGATAATATGAGGTTTATTTTGGTGGGTGCTAAACATGGGTTAACCACCCATGCCCTAGCAGCCTGTCGGACTTAGCCCAAAATCGCCGATTTTCGGAGTTTTATGTCTCCATATCGGATTCAAACGTAATATCGTGTCACATGCTTGGGAAATGGTTAACGTTTATTGCGTCAGCGCCCCAAGTCCGACAGGCTGCTAGGCTGCCGAACGCAACCGGAACCAAGGGCGATGCGGACACTCACATGGGGCAGCCTGATTGTCGTCGCCTGGCTCGCGATGATCCCGGCGGCCCACGGCCAATGGCGGGGAGAGCAAGGCTATGACCGCCCGGAACGCTACCGCGATTATCCCCCGCGCACCGCCAGGCGAGGCTGTTGCGCCGAACCGGGCGGCTATTATATGCCGCCGGTCGCTGCCCCCTATCGCGCCTATCCGCCGCCGGTGGTCGCCGTGCCCCGGATCCCCCAGGGCAACCCAGGGGTGACGTACAGTGTGCCCCCGGCACAATTTTGGTATTGGTGCGATAACCCAAGCGGCTGTTATCCGAGCGTTACCACATGTCATGGGCCCTGGCGGGAGATCGCCGCCACCAGGTCCCGATAAGGAACCATTCCATGCGACGTATCCAAGCACCGGCCGCGATTTTCGGAGCGGCCCTTTTCCTGACCGCCTGTGCCCAGACGCCCGTGGGCCCCACGGTCGCGGTCATGCCGGCGCCGAACAAGCCCTTCGACGTGTTCCAGGGCGACCAGTTGCAGTGCAAGCAATATGCGGAAACCCAGGTCGCCGGCCAGGCTGAAAACGCCAACATGCGCGCCGTCGGCGGCGCCGTCCTCACCACCGCGCTCGGCGCCGGCCTCGGGGCCGCGATCGGCGGCGGTCGAGGCGCCGGGATCGGTGCCGCTTCCGGGGCGCTCGGTGGCGCCGGGTTGGCCGGCATGGGGTCGGCAATCGCCAATATGACCATCCAGCAGCGCTACGATGTGGCCTTCTCCCAGTGCATGTATTCGCGCGGGAACCAGGTGCCCGGCTTCCAGCCGGTCGGCGGCGGGGCGGCCTTTGGCGGGATGCAATCGGGCGGGATGATGCCGCCTCCGGGCAGCAGCTATCAGTCGCTCGGTCGCTGATCGGGCGAACGGCGGCGGGATCGATCCGGCCGCCATTCTCTCCGGTAAGCGTTCACTCAAACCACGGACGGTCGTGGGCTTGATGCCTAGTGGTCCGTGTCGTTGATTTTGCAGCGATCGTGGCTCGGCTTTCTCTCGCCGTCATGGTGGGCGCAGGCCCACCATCCACGGCTTTTACGCTGTCAACGGCCGTAAGGCGTGGATGGCGGGCCTGCGCTCACCGTCACACGGAAAGATTGGCAATCCAATCCCCGCATTTTGAATGACGCGGCCCAATGGTGCATCCGGGACGCTCCACATCACCGAGCACCCGGCTTCGCAACCCGAACCCGATCAGCGTGCGTTCAGGAACTCGGTGACGCGCAGGATGATGAACTCGTTGTCGTCGGCCCGGGTCAGATGGCGGCCGGCGCTGAACGGCAGGTTGTTGTCGTTGGCAACGATGATGTGATCGGCATCGATCATCGCCACGTCCTCAATGGTGAAGAACGGGAAATTGAAGCGCTGCTTCTTGGCACCCTCCCCCAGATCGCCAAGCTGGCGGGCGATGCCGTTGGGATCGCGAATGTTCATCAGGTCGATATGGCCGATCTTGCGGACGAAGCCATCGGCATCCACCGCGCCCATGTCCACCAGATAGACCCGCTTGAAGCGAGCCGGCAGAGGGAAGCAGGCAGGCGGTTGCTGGCCCGGCGCGCAGGCCAGGGACGGATCGCCCTCCCCGTTGTCGCGTTCGATGATCAGCGCCCGCCGTTCGTCGATGAAGTTGAAGTCGCCGATCGCCGTGGCGCCTTCCTCCAGCTTGTATTTCACGGAACGACCGGTCCAGTCGGCCTTGGCGGTGTCGAATTCCAGCACGCGCAGGAACTGACCCTCCGGCTTGTTGGTGCCCGCGGCGAACAAGGGTTGTTCCAGCAGCGCCCACAGCGTCTTGCCATCCGGGGTCAGCGCCATGCCCTCATACCCGCCCGAGCGGCGCGCGACGTGGGCGGCCCCGGCGGTCGGATCGGTCGGAACCGAGAGGCCATGGTGGTCGGGCGACATCAGCGCCTTGCCGTCCAGCTTCGTCTCGATCACACGCAGCAGGCGGCCCGCGGTGTCGATCTGAATCAGATAGGGGCCGAATTCGTCGCCCATCCAGAACGTGCCATCGGCCATCGGCTGGATCGACTCGAGGTCGAAATCCGCCCCGGTCAGCATGCGCGCCGGCGACGAATCGGTGGCGATCGGGAACGGCGCGATCTTGTTCGGGTCGGACAGGAAGACAGTGCTCTCGACGGCCACCGCACCGGTTTTGAAGTCCGGCCGGACCTTGTGGAACATCAGCAGCGCATCGGAACTGTTACGCTTGTTGCCGAACCCGTTATCGGTCAGCACCCAATAGGCGCCGACCTCTCCCACGACCGGCTTGATACCGGAAAACCCTTGGACCGGCTGGCCCTTGAACGGAAACGCAATGCCGGTCGGGCGGCGGCCGTGCATCGCGCCGGTATCGCCGGGGACCGATCCCACCTGGTCGACGCGCCGATTGCCCGGCCCCGCGAACTTGCCCGATACCGCGAATCCCGGTCCGGCCGCGTCCGGCGCGGCAACATAGGTGGCGGCTGGCAAGATGGCGTGGCCGACCAGCACGCCTTCGAAGGCTTGGTCGGCGTGAACGGCGGACATCGTCGCCAGGCCGAAAACGGCCGCGAGCAGGGCAGAGCGCATGAAGAACCTTTCCGAATACCAGAATCGATGCCCCACCCTACCCGCTGGTGATGGCATGGCCTTGACGGTTGTGTGACAGCGTCGCGTCATTCTCGGACGGGCGCTCAGGCCGCCGAGCGCATGGCGACAGGCGGCTCGATGCGCGCGCCGGAGACGGGATCGAACAGATGCAGCATCTCCGGAACGAACCCCAGTTGCACCGTATCGCCCTGGCGGGTCGTGCTTTCCGGTGGCAGCAGCACCGCGAAATCGACCCCATCGAGCAAACCATGCCCCAGCCGTCCAACCCCCAGTTCCTCCACGAATTCCAACGTGATCGGCAGGGTCGGGCGCGTCGTTCCAGGCGCGATCGTCGCATGTTCGGGGCGCACGCCGATCGCCACATCGCGCCGCGGACCGCGCCATGCCGGTGCGGGGGGCAGCAGGACGGTGCCGCTGGCAAGTTGCAGCGCCCCATCGTCCCGCAGTACGCCGTTAAGGAAATTCATCGCCGGGGAGCCAAGAAATCCCGCGACGAAGCGGGAGTTCGGGCGACGATAGACCTCAGCCGGGGCCCCGACCTGCTCGATCACGCCGGCATTCATCACCACCAGACGATCGGCCAGGGTCATCGCCTCGATCTGGTCATGCGTGACGAAGACGGACGTGACCGACAGACGCCGATGCAGCCTGCGGATTTCGATGCGCATCTGCACCCGCAGCTTGGCATCCAGGTTCGACAGCGGTTCGTCGAACAGGAAGACCTTCGGCTCCCGGATCATGGCGCGCGCCATGGCCACGCGCTGGCGCTGACCGCCGGACAGTTGCCCCGGCTTGCGGTCCAGGAAATCGCCGAGACCCACGGTGCGCGCAACCTCCAGAACCCGAGCCAATCGCTCGGCCTTGGGCAGACCGGCGACCTTCAGCGCGTAGCCGATATTGTCGGCCACCGTCATATGTGGATACAGGGCGTAATTCTGGAACACCATGGCGCATCCACGTTCGCGCGGTTCGCGTTCGTTGACACGCTCCCCGCCGATGCGGATCTCACCGCCGGTGATGTCCTCCAACCCCGCGATCATGCGCAACAGGGTGGATTTGCCGCAGCCGGAGGGGCCGAGGATCACCACGAACTCCCCATGCTGGATGTCCAGGTCCACGCCATGCACGACAGCGGTCTTGCCATAGGACTTTTTCACCGCGCGGATCGAGATATCGGCCATGGGTCAGGCACCTTCCGGGCATATGCGTTGCGTTGGTCTGCCAGCTCCCATCATCGACCGGTGAGAGGTGAGGGGCGTCGATATCACTTGTCCTGGGCGATCAGGCCGCGCACGAACCAGCGCTGCATGAAGATCACCAACAGCAAAGGTGGAAGCATGACCAGCAAGGCCGCGGCCATCGCCACGTTCCAATCCGGCGTGCCGCCACCGGTGGTGGCCGACATCGGGGTCAGCCGCTGCAAGGCGGTCACCGCGGTTTCGTAGGTGGGGTCGGTGGTGACCAGCAACGGCCACAGATACTGGTTCCAGGCATAGATGAACATGATGGTCGCCAGTGCCGCCATGTTGGTCTTCGACAGCGGCAACAGCATGTCCCACAGGAACCGCAAGGGTCCGGCGCCGTCCATCTTCGCTGATTCCACCAATTCCTCCGGGATGGTCAGGAAGAACTGCCGGTACAGGAACGTGCCGGTCGCGGTCGCCACCAGGGGCAGCACCAGCCCGGTATAGGAATTCAGCAGGTTCCATTCCAGCGCCAGTTCCGTCCCGGTGATCCAAAGCCAAAGATCGCCTATTCCGACTGTGTTCAGCAGAGTCTGATACGGCGACAGCACATTCGCCGCGACCGCATAGGTGGGGACGATGCGGACTTCCAACGGCAGCATCAGGGTGACGAAAATCCCCCAGAACACGATCATGCGCACCCGGAACTGGAAGAACACGATGGCAAAAGCGGTCAGCGCCGCCAGCACGACCTTGCCGATGGTCACCCCGATCGCCATCGTCAGGGAATTCAGCAACTTGCCTTGCAAACCCGCCCGCGCCCAGGCCTCGGTTACATTGTTCCAAAGGGAACCGCCGGGCAACATCGGCATCGGCACTGCATTGACCTCCGCCAGGGTCAAGGTGGACGCGACGAACACCAGCCACAACGGCAGGACCGCCAGCACGACGCCGCTGAGGAGAATGACATGTGTCACGGCATTCAGGATCGGCGTGCGTTCGATCATCGCCCCAAGCTCATCGGTAATGCACCCGCCGCTCGATAAAGCGGAATTGCACGAAGGTCAGCGCCATGACCAGCAGCATCAGCACGATCGACTGCGCCGCCGCGCCCGAATAGTCCAATCCCTTGAATCCGTCGAAATAGATTTTGTAGACCATCAGATTGGTGGCCTTGGCCGGGCCGCCGCCGGTCATGATGTCGACGATGCCGAAACTGTCGACGAAGCTTTCGGTCAGGTTGATCACCAGCAGAAAGAAGAAGGTCGGTTGCAGCAAGGGCAACTGGATATCGCGCATGCGGCGCAACACCCCTGCCCCGTCCATGGCTCCGGCCTCCACCAGCGCACGAGGGATCGCCTGCAACCCGGCCAGCAGAAAGATGAAGTTGTAGGACACGTATTTCCAGGAATAACAGACAATGATGGTCAGCATTGCCTGGTTGCCGTTCATCGACGGGTTCCACAATCCGGGCGATATCTGGTTCAGGAACGCCAGTATTCCGGCTTCCGACGCGAAGATGAAGCGAAACGCCAGACCGGCGGCCGGGGCGGCCACGGCGTATGGCCAGATCGTCACGAACCGATAGGCGCGATAGCCGGACAGTTGCCGGTCGGTAAACAGCGCCAGCAGCAACGCCACGCCCATCGCCAGGGTCGTCGCCGCCGCGGCGAAGAACACGCTGCGCCCGACCGAGGCCCAGTAAAGCGGGTCGCCGAACACCGCGGCGAAATTCTCGAAACCCACAAAGGTGCTGCCGCCGCCCCAGGGCTGTTCCAGGGTAAAGGCCCAGACCAGCGCGGCGCCGGTCGGCCAGTAAAAGAAGGTAAAGACCAGCAGCACCTGCGGCGCGATCAGCGCGTAGGGAAGCCACCTGCTTTTGAAGACCGCGCGTCGTTCCATGACCGGCGGACGCGGCGAGGGAACTCCCCCAACCGCGTCCCGTTTCCGTTACGGAAGCGTCTTGCCGGCGTAGGTCTTCTCAAACCTGCGCAGGATCGCATTGGACCGTTCCACCGCCTGCGCCAGGCCCTGCTCGACCGTCATCTTGTCGGAGAAGATCGCCTCCAGCGCATCCGTGACTTCCTTACGGACCTGCAGGAAGCCGCCCAGACGAACGCCGCGGGTCAACGGGCCGACCTCCGACGCGGTCAGCGACTGGATCGCCAGTTCGCGGCCCTTGAACGGGGGCTTGTCGTAGAAGCCCTTGGCTTGCATCGCCGCGAACCCGGTCTTGGTCACCGGAATATAACCGGTCACCGTCGAGAAATACTCCTCGGATTCGGGTTTGGCGATGAAGGCCAGGAATGCCGCCGCGCCGCGGTATTCATCCTTCGACTTGCCTTGCAGCACCCACAGCGACGCGCCACCGACCAGCGAGTTGTGACGTTGGGTGCCGGCATAGACGGGCATCATCGCGACATCCCAGTTCATGCCGGGCTTGGCGGTCTTGGCGATGGTGCCATGGCCCGCGATGGAAAACTGGCTCATCTGGCAGTCGCCGCTGGCAAAGGATTCAGCCAGGGTGGCGCCGGTCGCGCGGGTCTTGATCCTGGCCCAGCCTTCCGCATGCGCGCGCTTGAGGTATTTCACGAAGTCCACAAACTTCGTCTTGTTGATGGTCAGTTCGGCGTCCAGCCCGCTATAGCCATTGTCGCGGGTGGCAATCGGCAGGTTATGGATCGCGTGGAACTGCTCCATCCACTGCCAGGTGTCGAAATCGAACGCCATCGGGCATTCCATTCCAGCCGCCTTCATCTTCTTGGCAACCACCTCGACGTCTTCCCACGTCTTGGGCGCGGCGGTTTCGCCGATCTTCGCGAACGCGTCCTTGTTCCAATAGAACATCGCGGTCGAGGAATTGAACGGGAAGGACAGCAACACGCCCTTCGATGTCGCATAATAGTTCGAGATACCGGGGAAATAGTTGGACCAATCGACCTTGTGGCCGTTGTCTTCCATCAACTGCCGCGCCGGCACGAAGGCGCCGGACAGCATAAGGTCGAGGGTGCCGGCGTCGAAGACCTGCACGATCGTCGGCTGCTTCTTGGCACGATAGGCGGCGATCGCATTCTGCACCGCGGAGTCATAGGACCCCTGGGAGGTGCAGACGATCTCGAATTCGGTCTGGCTTTCGTTGAAGCGCTTGCAGACGTCGTTGACCCGTTCCCCCAGATCGCCGCTCAGGCCCTGCCAGAGGTCGAATTTCGTGCGTGTCTGCGCATCCGCCGCGGCCGCCCCGCCCAGGCCGCAGGCCGCGAGCATGACAATCCGCACCGCCCGTCCGATCCGTTCCCGATACAACATCGCCATCCCCCGTCGCGACCGCCCCAATCAACCCAGACTGGATTGCGCTCCGACCAGGGTCGAAGCGGGCGGAAGCTAGGGTCTAAGCATGACAGCGCGACGCCAGTTTCATGACGGTTCCGGGAAACGGCGGTCAGCGAGCGTCCGTGCGGTTAAACGGACCCGGCGACATAGGCCTTCAGACTGTCGACCTCCATATCCTGCTGCATGATGCGCGCCTTCACCACGTCGCCGATGCTGATCAGACCCACCAGACGATCCCCGTCCAGCACCGGAAGATGGCGGAAACGCCCGGCGGTCATCATCCGCATGGCTTCCGCGACCGTGGTTTCCGGATGGGCGATCTGCAAGGCGCGCGTCATCAACTGCCCGGCCGTCATTTCCAGGGTGCGTGCCCCGTTGGCGGCGAGGGAACGCATGATGTCACGCTCACTGACAATGCCCAGAAGCTGGTCGGCGCGGTCAATGACCAGCACCGCGCCAATACCGTGCGTCGCCAGCAATTCCGCGACTTCGGCGATGGTTGCCGTGGGGGCGACCGAGGTAACGCGATACCCTTTGTGCTTCAGAATGGCCGTGACCGTCATTGTCCGTGCTCCCTTCGGTGCATGGCGGGGTCACGATCCTTCGCGGACGAGGCAGGCAAGACGAGAGGGGCCGGATCGCGCGCCCGCACTGGTTGCCAATCCAGGTTGCGCGCCCTTGCCCGTCCAATGCAAGCATTTCCCGTCATCCAACGGCGCCCGCCGTGGCATGGACGTCGGCCACGGCGGGCGACGCCATCCGTCCGATGAATCGCGCGCTTCGGACGAAGAAGAAAAAACCTCCGCTCCCCCGCGGAAAGGGTTAGCGCGCCCGCGCCCCGGCCGCCTTCCGCAAGGGCAACGGATAACTCCCCCCATTCCGCGATTCACATTCCCCCGAAACCGTCCATGAACCGACGCAGCAACGCCCCGAGCAGTCCGACATTATAGCCGCCCTCCTGCACGATCGCCGTCGGAATCCCAGCCTGCCCAATCGCTCGGCCCGCCCGCGCGAACCCATCCTCGGTCACCGCCAAGGCGTTCAGTGGCTCAAATTCCGACGCGTCGAACCCCAGGCTGACGACCAGCGCATCGGCGCGGAACGCCGCGATGGCGGCCAACCCGGTCTCGATCGCGGCCAGCCAGCCGGTATCGCCGGTGCCCAAGGCCAAGGGCAGGTTCAGGTTGCAATCCTGGCCCAGGCCGCCGCCACGCTCATCAGCGTGACCGGCGAACCAGGGATAATAATGGTTCGGATCGCCATGCACCGAAACGAACAGCACATCCGCCCGATCCCAGAAAATGCCCTGGGTGCCGTTGCCGTGATGGCTGTCGATGTCCAGCACCGCCACGCGTTGCGCACCCCTGGCCCGCAACCGTTCGGCCGCGATGGCCGCGTTGTTCAGATAGCAATGCCCTCCGGCGCGCGCCCGGTAGGTATGGTGCCCTGGTGGGCGAGCCAGGGCATAGGCATGGCGACCGGCGGCGGCTTCGTCGGCGGCGGCAACGGCGCAGGACGCCGCGGCCTCGGCGGCGCGCCAGGTGTCGGCCCCGATCGGACAGGCCGCGTCGGCGGTAAACCAGCCGAGTTGCCCGACAATGTGGGACGGCGGGTCGCGGCGATAGGCCAGGACTTCCGGTGCGGGGTGGGCGTTCGCCACCATCTCCTCGCCCGCGTCGGTCAACCGGCTCCAGGCCGCGTAGCCGTCACGCAGGAAGGTCAGATAGGCCGGATCGTGCACGGCCGATACCGGCGACAGCCCGCTGGACGCGGGCATTTCGATCGGCAGGCCCAGGGCCGAACAGGCGGCGAGGAGAGCTTCGGCGCGGGCGGGAACCTCGAAATTCGGACGCTGCTGGCCGCGAACCAGAAAAAAGCGAGGCGTGTGCAGAAGCTGCACGGGATCCCAGAATACCTTCATGCCAGAATGCCTTCCTGAATAAGACGCCCCTCCCACGGGCGAGCGCGTCCCGCTGTGATCCTCGCATGATGGGGAGACGGCGGGATGTCACGGGTTTTCTGAAGATCGCCATGGAAAAGACGCGGATTGGAACGATGTGTAGCCCCATGATTGTTCCGCTGGTCCTGCTGTCCCTGTTTTGCGTCACCGCGGCCGCGCAGGCCCAAGGCCCTGCCCAAGGCCCTGCCCAAGGCCCTGCCCAAGGCCCTGCGCAGAGCGCAGCGCAGGGCAATACCCAAGGCAATGCGAAACCCAGTGCCCAAGGCAATGCGCAACCCACTGCGCAACCCACTGCGCAACCCACTGCGCAGGCCAATGCGCAAAGGCACCCCTTGGCGCCGCCGCTGACCCAGGTGGCGATCCGCATCAATGTCATGGGTCTGCTGCCGGTAGACGGCACATTCGAACGGTTCGATGGCTGGTTCGACCTCGATCCAACGCGTCCGGAAACCTGCCGTGTCCGCTTGCGGATAGAGACCGCAAGCCTGTCGACCACCAGCGAAACCGTGCGGGAGGAGGCGATCGGCCCGGGGTTCCTGGACGGTGCGCGGTTCCCGGCCATCACCTTCGACGGCGGCTGCGAGGGCGATGCGATCGTCGGGCGGCTGGACATGCATGGTGTCACCCGGCCGTTCGCGCTGGCGTTGGACCGCTCCGGCCCAATCGGTGTCGCGGCGGGCGGCCTGCGTCGCACCGACTGGGGGATGGACGAACGGCGTTGGGTGGTGGGCGAGACCATCCGCATCACCGTGACAACGCCCTTGCTGGCGGCCGCCCCGATGGCGATCAAGCGTTGATGGCCCTGCCCGCGGCCCTGGTGCCCTTGCGGCATCGCACATTCCGTTTCCTTTGGCTGGCCAGCGTGGTCGCCTGGTTGGGTATGTGGCTGCAGAACACCGGCGCGGGCTGGCTGATGACGTCGCTGGCCCCCGATCCGCTGATGGTGTCCTTGGTACAGGCGGCAACCATCATGCCGGTGTTTCTGCTGGCCCTGCCGGGCGGGGCGCTGGCCGACATCACCGACCGGCGGCTGTTCCTGATCGGCACGCAGGTCTGGACCATATTGGCGGCGTCCTGTCTGGCGATCCTGATGCTGGCCGACGGCATGACCGCCTGGTGGCTGCTGACCCTGACCTTTGCCATCGGCATCGGCTCCGCGCTGACCAACCCGGCCTGGAGCGCCATCGTGCCCGAACTGGTGCCGCGATCGGACCTGGTGCCGGCCATCGCCCTGAACGGGATCGGCTTCAACCTGACCCGCGCGGTGGGACCGGCATTGGCGGGGTTCCTGATCGTGCTGGGCGGCGCGAGCCTGGCGTTCTCTCTTTACGCCGTGTCCATCGTGGCGGTGATCTTCGCGCTGGTGACCTGGCGGCGAGGCCGGCGCTTCACCAGCCTGCCGCGCGAGCATCTGCTGTCGGCGATGCGCGCCGGCGTCCGCTTCGTCCGCCATACGCCGGCGGTGCGCTCGGCCATGGTGCGGACCATCGCCTATTCCATCCCCGCCGCCGCGCCCTGGGCGATGCTGCCGCTGTTCGTGCGCCAGGAACTGGGGTTGGGCGCCGGCATGTATGGCGTGATCCTGGGAATGATGGGCATTGGCGGCGTGACGTCCGGGATGCTGCTGCCGCTGGTGCGCGGCCGACTGAGCCGGAACCGCACCGTGCTGCTGTGTTCGGCACTGTCCTGTGCCGGCACCAGCTTGCTGGCGGTGTCGCAGCATTGGTCGATGGCCGCGTTCGGCATGCTGCTGTTCGGCCTGGGCTGGACCGCGGCCTACGCGACGATGCAGGCGGCGGCGCAACTCGCCTGCCCGGCCTGGGTGCGGGCGCGGTCGCTGTCCATCTACCAGCTTGCCCAGAACGGCGCGCTGACGCTCGGTTCGTTCGCCTGGGGCTGGCTTGGGGGCGTGATCGGGATGACGCACGCCCTGCTGGCCGCCGCCGCCGTGGGCGCGGTCCTGGCGGTCGGCGCACGCTACTTCACGATCGAGGCGCTCGTGGCGCGGCCTGCGCCCCAGACCGATATCGTGCCGCTGACCCCGGAGGCTCCGGCGGCCGAGATGGCGCCGATGCTGCGTGGGGCGCGCGGGCGGGTGATGGAAACGGTGCAATATACCGTGCGGGCCGACGAACGGGCCGCGTTCATGGCCGTGATGCGGGAGGTGAAGGAGGTCCGCGGCCGGTCCGGCGCGGAGTTCTGGCAATTGTACGAAGACGTGGCGCGCCCGGATCGGTGGCTGGAAATCTGGTCCATGGAGAGTTGGACCGACCATCTGCGTGAATCCACGCGCCTGTCCGACGACGATCGCGCGATCCTTGCCCGGTCGGCGATGTTTCAGCGCCAGACCACGCGTCCGGGACGGTTCCTGGCGGTCGATCCGCAGCACGACGACGATGCGCCCGGGGGGGGCAGCGGGGCGGCCAGCGGGGCGGCCAGCGGGGCGGAGAGACCGGATATGGGGGTTTCTCCCTATCCCGCGGCGACGGTCCGGCCCTAAAACCGCGACCGCGGCATCCCCACATTGGATGGGGTAATAACGAGCGGAGAACACGATGCGAACGCACGTCACGAAGAATGATCTGCAATCCAACGCCAAGGCGGTTTCGATCGGACTGTTGAACGCGCGGGTCGCGGATGCGATCGACCTGGCGCTGCTGACCAAGCAGGCTCACTGGAATGTGAAGGGCCCGCAGTTCATCGCGGTGCACGAGATGCTGGACGTGTTCCGCACGGAACTGGACGCCGCGGTCGATACGATGGCCGAGCGGGTTGTGCAGTTGGGGGGAACGGCGTTGGGGACGACGCAGGTGGTGGCGGCGGCATCGTCAGTCACGCCGTATCCCACGAATATCTATGCGATCAAGGATCATCTGACGGCACTGGCGGATCGGTATGCCGCGGTGGCGAACAGTGTGCGCGCGGGGATCGATGCGACGTCGGAGGCTGGGGATGCGGATACGGCGGATATTCTGACGGGGATTTCCCGGGCGATGGATAAGGCGCTGTGGTTTCTGGAGGCGCATTTGCAGGAGGGGTGAAGGGCGGGGCTTCCGCCCCGGACCCCGACCAGGGGCTTTGCCCCTGGACCCCACCAAAGGCGCGGCCTTTGGAATGCGATTCTTTTGTCGTTTGAAACTCAAGGGGCCTACACGGACCGTGATAGGTCCGAGTAGGCCCCTTGAGATTCAAACGACAATGGTCCGGGTTCCAAGGGCCGTCGCCCTTGGCGGGTCCAGGGCAGAGCCCTGGTCGGGGTCCGGGGCGGAAGCCCCGTCCTTCCCCTCAGGCCGCAACCACGCGCGTCCGGAGCAACCCCTTCTTCGGCGCCAGAAGCAGCACCCCCAAGAACACCGCCGCCTGGATCAGCACGATGCAGGCCCCCGTCGCCGCATCCAGGTGAAAGCTGATGAACGTCCCGGACACCGTCGCAAACACCGACACCGCGATGGCGACGACCAACTTCCGCTCAAACCGGTCGGTCGCCAGATAGGCGGTGGCGCCCGGAGCAATCAGCATCGCCACCACCAGGATCACCCCCACCGCTTTCAGCGACACCACGATCGTCATGGCGAGCGCGGTCAGCAGGCCGTAGTGCAAGAACCCGGTGGCCAGACCCACGACTCGGGCGTGGACCGGATCGAACGACATCAGCAACAGATCGCGCCGGCGCAGCACCACGAACGCCAGGCAGGCACCGCCCAACACGATCGTTTCGACGATATCGCGCAGGTCGACGCCCAAGAGATTGCCGAACAGGATGTGCATGACGTGCTGATCGGTCTCGACCTTGGTCAGCAGCACCAGCCCCAGGCCGAACATGCCGGAAAACACGATGCCCATGACCGTGTCGCTCTTGACCCGGCTGTTGGCCTGCAACCAGCCGGTCGACACGGCGCAGAACAGCCCCGCCACAAAGGCGCCCACCGCCAGGGGCAGCCCGACCATGGTGGCCAGCACCATCCCGGGCAGCACCGCGTGCGACACTGCGTCGCCCATCAGCGACCAGCCCTTCAGGACCAGAAAGCACGACAGCACCGCACAGCACGCCCCGGTGATCAAGGCGATGACCAAGGCCCGTTGCATGAACGGGTACTGCATCGGCAGCAAAACCCAGTCCAGCACGGCGCTCACACCGCCTGCTCCCGCACCGAGGCAATGGTTCGGCGCTGCGCAAGAATTCCGTGCCGCGGGGCAAAGACGAACGCCGCCAGGAACAGCAGGGTTTGCAGGACAACGATCACCCCGCCAGTGGCGCCGTCGAGGAAGTAGCTGATATAGGCACCCACGAAGGACGTGACGGTGCCCATGGACACGGCGATCACCAACAGCCGGCCGAACCGGTCGGTGAGCAGATAGGCGGTGGCGCCAGGGGTCACCACCATGGCAATGACCAGACAGGCGCCGACCGTTTGCAGGGCAGCGACGGTGCAGGCGGCCAGCAACGTGAAGAACAGGACTTTCAGCCGCGTCGGGTTGATGCCGACGGCGCGGGCGTGGCTCTCGTCGAAGAAGACCAGCATCAGGTCCTTCCACTTCGCCAGCAGCACCAGCAGCGACACCGCGCTGATGATCGCCACCTGCATCGCGTCGTTGTCGTCGATGCCCAGAATGTTGCCCAACACGATCGTCTGGATGTTCACCGCGATCGGGTTGATGGATGCCATCAGCACCCCGGCGGCAAAGAACGCGGTAAACACCACGCCGATGACCGCGTCCTCCCGCAGCGAGGTCACATGTCGCACGAAGGCCATCCCGCCCGCCGCCAGCAATCCGGTGACGAAGGCGCCGGCGGCATAGGGCAGCCCCAGCATATAGGCCATGGCGACACCAGGAACGACGGCGTGCCCCAGAGCGTCGCCCATCAGCGACCAACCGCGTAACATCAGGAACGCGGACAGGAACGCGCAGACGCCGCCGACCAGCGCGGACACCCATAGCGCCTTCACCATGTAGTCATACGCGAAAGGGACCAGCAGTTCGGTCACGCGGCCGCATCCGGCGTCTTGGGGGTGGCGCTGGCGTGGCGGAGGTTGCTCTGCTCGCCGTAGAACACGAGCGGGCGCTCGTCGTCGGTCAGCACGGTGACGCCGCGCGGATC
Organism: Asaia bogorensis; assembly: GCA_945861095.1. GTDB lineage: Bacteria > Pseudomonadota > Alphaproteobacteria > Acetobacterales > Acetobacteraceae > Rhodopila. The sequence goes on from CAMATI010000073.1 coordinate 14,539, forward strand.
GTCATCGTCGTGCAGGTTGGCGCCGACCAGTTGGAAGTGGCGCAACACGCCGCCGAACGCCTGTTCGAGGTTGGCCTGGGTAAACACGGTCTGGGTCGGCCCGGCCGCCAGCAAGGTCCTGTTGATCAGCACCACCTGGTCACAGAAATCCGGCACGCTGCCCAGGTTGTGCGTGGACACCAGCATCAGATGCCCGTTGTCGCGGAGTTCGCGCATCAATCCCATGATGGCGTTTTCGGTGGTGACATCGACGCCGGTGAACGGTTCGTCCAGCAGGATGATGCGGCCTTCCTGCGCCAGCGCCCGCGCCAGGAACACGCGCTTTTTCTGCCCGCCCGACAATTCGCCGATCTGGCGCTTGCGGAACGCGGTCATGCCGACCCGTTCCAGCGCGCTGTCCACGGCATTGCGATCGGCGCGGGAGGCGATGCGAAGGAACCCCATATGGCCGTAACGACCCATCATCACCACGTCCTCGACCAGAACCGGGAAGTTCCAATCGACGTCTTCGGCCTGCGGCACATACGCGACGATGTTGGTCTTGAGCGCACGGGCGACCGGCAAGCCGTTCAGCCGCACCTGGCCGGTGGTGGGCCGGATAAAGCCCATCAAAGTCTTGAACAGGGTGGACTTGCCGGATCCGTTGATCCCCACCAGCCCACAGATGCCGCCGGCGTCCAGGGTGAAGGTGACGTCGCGCAGCGCCTGGTGGCCGTTCGGATAGCTGACGGTGACGTGCGAGACCTCGATCGCCGGCACCGTCGCGACCGCCTGGACAGTCCTGTCTTCGACCCGCTGCAACATTACTTGCCGAACCCCTTGGCAATCGTGTCCACCGTCACCTCCATCAGCCGCAAATAGCTCGGCACCGGCCCCTTCAAATCGGACAACGAGTCCACGTAGAGGACTCCGCCGAACTTTGCCCCGGTCTCCTTCGCGACCTGGCGGGCGGGTTTGTTGGAAACCGTGCTCTCGGCGAACACCACCGGGACCTTGTTCTTGCGCACCAGGTCGATGACGGCACGCACCTGCTTGGGGGTGCCCTGCTCTTCCGCGTTGATGGCCCAAAGATAAGCCTCCCGCATGGCGTAGTCGCGGGCGAGGTAGCTGAACGCGCCTTCCGACGTGACCAGCCAGCGTTGGGCTTCCGGAATGGTGGCGAGGCGGGCCCGCAGCGGATCGTCCATGGCCTTGATTCGCGCGGCATAGGCGGCGGCGTTGCGGTCGTAGATGGCCGCGTTGGCGGGGTCGTATCGCACCAGCGCCTTGCGGATATTGTCCACGTAGATCAGCGCGTTGGTGGGCGACATCCAGGCATGCGGGTTGGGCTTGCCGGTGTAGGGGCCTTCGCGGATGCCCATCGGCTGCACGCCGTCCGAGACCACGACATTGGGCACGTTCTTCACGTTGTCGAAGAAGCGGGCGAACCATTGTTCGAGGTTCAGGCCGTTCCACAGCACGAGATCGGCGGATTGCGCGCGCACGATGTCCTGCGGCGTGGGCTGGTAGTCGTGGATTTCGGCGCCCGGCTTGGTGATGGACACGACCGCTGCGGCGGTGCCGGCGACGTTCTGGGCGATGTCCTGGATGACGGTGAAGGTGGTGACGACCCGGAACTGTCTTCCTGGTTCAGGGGGCGTTTGGGCCAGGCCGGCGCTGCTGACGGTGACGGCCACGAGGACAGCCAGGGCGATGAGCATCTGCCTCCGTTTCGAGGCGGGGTGGATAGTTGGTTCTGTCCCGGCACGCCACCGCATTTGATTTGGACCCTTTGCTATCTTTTGCACCCTATAGCACAGAGTGTAGCCTTGGCTACACTTCAGGAGGTATGTGGGGGTGGGGGTGGGGGTGTCAAGGTTGGGCTGGCGGGGGAAAAGAGCCGGAGCAATGGGTGCGGACACGGGTAAAGCGCGCAACAAGTGGCGCCCCTGGCTGCGTGCATGCCCGATCTGAACAAAGGTTTGTTCGCGAATGACCGCTGCGCGTCCAGCACGGGCGCCGAGCAGGGGCACCGGACACAGCCGCCGGGCACGGTCGCCGAGCAGGGGCGCCGAGCTGGGTCGCCGAGCTGGGTCATGGTGGACGCGAGATCACGATTGGCGACGGATTCTCGACCGTCACGGCAAATCGCGGATGGCGGGGCTACATTCGCCATGGCGGGGAAGAATTGGTCCGTTATCCATACGATACGGCTACCCCCCCGAAAGCCCTAGCCGGGGCGCACTACCTTCAGCATGCCGTCGAACGTCGCGTGGCTGTCATCGGTCAAGCGGCGCAACCCCGGACTGTTTCGCAGGCAGGCAGCCGGGAACGCCTTGAGCATTGGGAGGCCGTCAAGATCAGGGCCGTCACTTGGCTCGATCCGTGCCGTGATCGGTCAAGATACAACACGCGGCAAGGCAGGTGGTCCGCGACCCGCGGTCATGTATGTCTACGTGTCTGTCCGGAAACATAGTGTGCCTTTTCAGCGGGCTACCATGAGGCGGCTGGAAGGCGCGGGCCCGAAAGCGATGCGGGGCCATCGACGAAGGGCCGCAACGCACCAGACGCCCATGGTAGCCGACTGAAAAGGCGCGTTATGTTTCCGGACAGACACTAAAGCGGGTCTGGCACGCAGAGCCACTAATCGATCTCTATCATCAGTCCGCCACGCGCCGTCACATGAGCCTGACAGGACGGCGGCACCAGCGCGACGGTCAGGCGGGTCTGCACCAGTGCCGGGCCGGATATCCGGCTGCCGGTGCGCAGCGTGGCTCCGTCAAAGACAGGAATTTCCCTGTGTCCGCCGAACTCCTTCAGGAAGACATGGCGGGATCCGGGCATGGTTTCGTGCGCCGGTTCCGGACGGACCGCCTCGTTGGCGGGACGCGCCACATGACCGATTGCCATCAGATTCCATTCGGTGAATTCGACCGGATCGTTGGCTCGCACCGCGTAGACCTGCTCGTGCAGGGCATGGAACGCTTCCACCAGCACCGCCAATCCGGCGCCCGGAGGGATGTCGGCTCCCGGTAACCGCAATGTCAGTTGCCAGACCTGTCCGGCGTAGCGGGCTTCCGCGCTGTAAAGCAGCGACCGTCGCGGCCCGGGCACGCGCATCCGATCGAGATAGGCTGTTCCCTCCACGGTGAGGTCCGCCAGCACGGCATTGACGGCGTCGTGGTCGAACCGGGCGCTGCTTGCGAACAATCCGCGGGCAAATCCGAAGCGGATATCGCCGGTGGCGATGCCATAGGCGCTCAATACCCCGGCCACATCGGGCACCAGCGCGCGCCGCATACCCAACTCCCGCGCGATGGCGGCGGCATGCAGGCCGGCAGCGGACCCGCCGGACACCAGAAGGTACCCGCGCGGATCGACGCCGCGCCGGATGGTCAGATCCTCAATGGCACCGACCATGTTCTGTTCAACGGTCAGGGCGATCAGGCTGGCGGCTTCCTCGATACTCATGCCCAAGGGATCGGCGACATGCCGCCGGATCGCCGCGGCCGCATCCGATACCGACAATTCCATCTGTCCGTCGGCGAACCCCTGCGGATCGAGGAGGCCGCGCACCAGATTGGCATCGGTCACCGTCGGGTGCGTCCCACCACGGCCGTAACAGGCGGGCCCAGGCCGAGCACCGGCACTTTCCGGGCCGGCATGGACGAAGCCGCCGGCATCGACCCGCGCGATCGACCCGCCACCGGCGCCGATGGTGCGGACATCGACCGACGGCACCCCGAACATGTGACCGCCGATCAAGCCCTCTCGGTGCATCGGGGTTTCCCATCCGGTCGCTATCGAAACGTCGAAACTGGTCCCGCCCATGTCGATAGTCAGAACATTGCCGTCCTCCACCCCTTCGGCGCGGGCGAGCACAACACCGGCATGCGGTGCCGCGGATGGCCCGGACAGGCAGAGATAAACCGGTTTCGCCAACACTTCCCGCGGCGAGGTGCGTCCACCATTCGATGTCACGAAGGTCAGGGTCCCAGCGAACCCGTTATCGGCAAGGCGCGCCTCGATCTCGGCAATATTTCGTTGCACTACCGGCTTCAGGGAAGCGTCGATCGCCGTCGCGGAGAAACGCCGGTACTCCCGCAAGGTCGGACTGACCTGGTGGCTCAGGCTGAACGCCACATCGGGCCATGTCTCGGCCAGGATGGCGCCGATGCGAAGCTCATGGGCCGGATTGGCAATCGACCAGATCAGTGCGACGGCCACCGCTTCCACATTCCAGGTCTTCATCTGGGCAATGGCCGCATGCACCGCCGCTTCGTCCAGCGGCGTTTCGACACCCCCTTCGGCATTGATGCGTTCGGCTACGCCAAAGCTCAGATAGCGCGGGATGTAGGGGGCGGGGTAATCGACGAATATGTTGTAGGTATCGGTCTTGCCACCCTCCCGGATCAGCAGGGTGTCACGAAATCCAGCCGTACAGATCAGCCCGGTCTTGGCCGCCTTGCCTTCCAGGATGGCATTGGTGGCGACGGTCGTCCCGATCGCCAGGCTGTCGCATCCCGCCAGCAAGGACCGCGGATCAACCGCTCGTCGGCTGGCAATCAGGTGCAGGCCCGCGAAGATGCCATCGGCGATACGGCCCGGCGTGGTGGAGGATTTGAACAGCCCGATCCGCCCGTCCGGATCGCGGACGACGAAATCGGTGAAGGTGCCGCCGACATCGGCCGAGATTTCGATACCCATCGGCCGCTACTCCGCCGCCAGCATTGTTGCCCGCATCGTTGCCCGCAGGACCTGCGTGGCTGGATCATCGACCCGAAATTGCTCCCCCTGCGTGTCAAGCACGACCCCGTAGGTATTCCGCGCCCGGTCGAGCGAGATCCAGCCTTCCCGCACCCGCAGCGCCACGGTGGCGGGATCTCGCCGCAGCGGGTCGCCATAGCCGCCGCCACCGCATGCGATGGACTCCAGACGCTCCCCCGCGACCAGCGTGACGTCGGCCGAGTTCGGCAGCGTCGTACGTTGCTGGTTGCGACCGATCGCCCAGGCCTGGCTCGGCCCCCCCGATTGGCCGCCACCGGCGCCGAAGGGGGGGAAATCTTTGCCCCCCGCGTTGGTGGTAAAGCGGACCGGATCGTGCCGCACGCGGTAGATCAGATGCGCTCCAGGCCCGCCTTCCCATTGCCCGGCACCGCCGCTATCGATCGCCAGCTCCAGGCATTCGACCAGCACCGGCTGCTGCTGTTCCGCGACTTCGACACTGGATTGCCACAGCATCCCCTGCGCCCCGGCACCGCCAAAGGTCAGCCAGCCATCATGCCCCGGCACGCCGGGTCCGCCCCAGTAGCCCATCAGGATCTGGTTGGCATAGGGACGTCCGTCATAGCGGGCGTCGGTGCCACTGACACAGGCACAGGAGGCGGGATTGCCGATCGTGCTGCAGGCCGCGCCCAACCCGTCACCCAGCCCCGCGAACAGCGATTGCACCAGGGAGTTCAGCACGTGACAGAGATTGGTCGTGGCGGTCGAGGTTGCGGCCGGGAAGCGCGGAATCCCGACGGCGCAGCCTTCGCGCAATTTCAACTCGATCCGGCGGAACGCCCCGGTGGCGCGCGGCACGTCCGGTCCCAGGATGGTCAGCACCGCGACCCGGCAGGCGGCGGTGACCGTGGCCTCGCTCAGGTTAATGCCCAGCGGCAGGTTATCGACATTGTCGGTCAGGTCGATCACGATCCGAGCCGCTTCCGGATCGACGTCGAGGGTGGCGCGCACGGGGATGCCGTCGGCATAGGCCGCGATCTCGGAATCGTGGCGCTGCTCGCCACTGATCCTGCCCGCGGGCAGACGCCTGATCGCGGCAATCGCCATATCTTCGGCATAGGACTGGAACTGTTCCAGAAACGCCTTGATGGTCGCCAGCCCGTACTGCGCGCACAGGCCCTGCACCGATCGCTCGCCCGTGCGTACGGCGGCCAATGTCGCGAGATAGTCGCCATGAAACTGCTCGGGGGCACGGATATTGGCCTTGCAGATGTCCAGCACGTCCGTGAGGTCGGCAAAGTCGCGCTGAATGCGGACACAGGGCAACATCAAGCCTTCTTCGTATAGGTCGCGGGACAAGGGGCTGTAGGTGGTGGGGGTGGGAAACCCCATGTCACCCAGATGTGCCCGCGCGATCGCGTAGAAAACCAGCTGTCCATCGACGAAGATGGGCACGCATAAGGTGAAATCGCCGCAATGGGTATTCCCGTGATAGGCGCTGTTATTGGCAAAACAGTCCCCCGGTCGGATGTCGGTGCCGAATTTGCGCTCCACGGCCCGCGAGATCAGATCAATCGCCGCGACATGGATGGGCAGGCCCAGCGCCGTGCTGATCGCCTGGTGGTTGGCATCGGTGATGCAGCAGGAAAAATCCATCGCGGTGTTCAACACGCCGGACCGCCCGGAACGAAACAGCGCATTCACCATTTCCCGGATCGCTGCCTCAAAGCGGCGGCGCAGCACCACCATGGTGAACTGGTCGATCGCAGCCTCCGCCATTCCCGCCTCCTCGTAACCTCTCGATGCGAAAAACTGTCCCGCCGGCACGGGAATGGCAAGCGGCAAGATACCCGTTGTCGCGCGCGCGTCCCGGTGTCCGGTTCCTGGACGTCACATCCCCCAAACAAAAACGGCCGCCCAGGTCCCCCAGGGCGGCCGTTCCGGACATTGGAAAAAACTCAGTTCGCGACCGGCCCACCTTCCTTGCGAGCCTGCGCCACCGCTTCCCGCGCCGCCTTGGCCATCAGGCCGGAATCGTTCGCGATCGTCCCAAGCTGGAAGCCCATCTTGAACATCTCGGCGGCATAGCTTGCCGATCCGTTGTGCAAACCGGCGAACTTGCCGTGCTTCTTGCAGGACGCCAGCAGCTTGGCATAGATCTCCATGATGATCGGTTCACGGCGATCCAGGATCGGGATCATGCCCAGCGAAAGGCCCATGTCGGACGGGCCGATATAGATCCCGCTGATGCCCGGAACGCTCAGGATTTCATCAATGTTGTCGATCCCCGCCTGGGTCTCGATCATCGGAATGACCAGGATTTCGTCGTTCGCGGTCTTCTGGTAGCCGCTCGCCTCGCCATACATCGCGGCGCGGATCGGACCGTTGGAGCGCTTGCCCAGCGGCGGGTACATGCACGCATCGGCCAATGCCTTGGCCTCGGCCGCATTGTTGACCATCGGGCAGATGATGCCCATGGACCCGCCGTCCAACGCCTTGCCGATGATCCCCGGCTCATTCCACGGCACCCGGCACAGCGGCGTGATCGGATGCGCCTGCATCGCCTGGAAGCACTGCACCATGGACTGATAGTCCTGCACGCCGTGCTGCATGTCGACGGTCACGCTGTCCCAGCCGCATTGTGCCATGACCTCGGCGGAAAAGCCGGACGGAATCGCCAGCCAGCCATTGACCGCGGCCTTGCCGGCAGCCAGGCGCGCCTTGAGTTTATTGGACATTTGGACACCGTCTCCCGGGTTATTGAAACGGCCGGCACGCTAGGCGCGGGTCCAGGCATCGTCAACGCACCGAACCCAGCGCCCCAGGGCAATCGCTTGAACGGGAGGGGGATTCCGGCGCGGGCAAAAATACGATTCTTAGGGAGCCTCGTATCAGGAGGCGCCGATGTCCGAGCCCGCACAACCACCATTCCTGGCGCACTTTGCCGCGCTACGCGATCCGCGTCAG
>CAMATI010000074.1 GCA_945861095.1 Asaia bogorensis
TGGTCCGGGTTTGTCGGGTCCTGCGTCGTGCTGGTCATGGCGCCGTTCTTCTTCACGATGCCCGATCGCTGGGAACACTGGGCGGTGTTTCTGTCCATGGGCATGATCGGGGGCAGCGCGCATTACCTGCTGACCAAGGCGTTCGAGCGTGGTCCCGCCGCTCTCCTCTCCCCCTTCAACTACCTCCAACTGTTCGGCGCCACGTTGACCGGATATGTCCTCTATCAGAACCTGCCGGACGGCTGGACCTGGGTGGGTGCCGGTGTGATCGTCGGCGCCGGTCTCTACATCGCGCGCCGGGAGAACCGCCTGCGCGCCAGTCTTCTCAACCCGGCCCTATCGAGGCCCCAATCGAGGCAGCAATAACATGGCCAAGGCCTTCTCCGGCATCCGCGTCGTCGATTTCTCCCAGGTTTTCGCAGGCCCGTTCTGCACCCATCAGCTCGCGTCGCTGGGTGCCGACGTGATCAAGATCGAGGAACCCAGGCTGGGCGATCAGGCCCGTGGCATCGCGGCCGACAACGATCTGGGCCGCCTGGGCATGTCGCCCTTCTTTCTGGCGATGAATGCCAACAAGCGGTCCATGACCTTGGATCTGAAACATCCGAAGGCGAAGGAGATCCTGACCAAACTGATCGCCGGCGCCGATGTCGTGGTGCAGAATTTCCGCGGCGGCGTGCTGGAACGCCTGGGCTTCGGCTACGAGGCGGTGCGCGCGATCCGGCCGGACATCGTGTATTGCTCGATATCGGGCTATGGCCAGGACGGCCCCTATGCCAGCGCGCCGGCCTATGACGGCGCCATCCAGGCGGTGTCCGGGATGATGGCGGTCACGGGTCATCCTTCGACCGGCCCGACTCGGGTGGGTTTCACCGTGGTGGACCTGGGCACCGCCATCATGGCGGCGTTTGCCGTATCCAGTGCGCTTTACCGGCGTGCCACCACCGGGGAGGGGCAGAATATCGACGTTTCCATGCTGGATACGTCGCTGGCGCTGATGGCGCCGCTGCTGAGTTCCTATCTGAACCTGGGCGAGGAGCCGCAATTGATCGGCAACAGCTCTCCCGCGCAGGCACCCACCGCCGATGCGTTTCCGGTGGCCGGCGGCGGCATGATCCTGATGAGCGCGATCACCGACAAGCAGTTCGCCGCGATCTGCCAGGCGATCGGCCAGCCGGGTTTGTCGGCTGACCCGCGCTTCGACACCGGCAACAACCGTCGTGCCAACGGGGCCGCGTTGCGCGCCATCCTGATCGAGGCGTTTGCCACCGACGATGCGACCGGGTGGGAGAAGCGTCTCGGCGCCCTGGGCGTGCCGGCTTCCGCCATCCTGAGCGTGGCGCAAGCCGTCGCCCACCCGCAGCTCGCGCTGCGCAACATCATGGCGAAACTGCCCGGCCAAGGTGGGATCGAGCGCGAGATCACGCTGTTTGCCTCGGGCTTCATGGCCGGCGCGGACAGTCCGTCGGTGGTGTCGTTTCCCCCGACGAAGGGCCAGCATACCGATGAGGTGCTGGGCGAGCTGGGCTATCAGGCAGGTGATATCGCGGCGTTGCGGGCGGATGGGGCGCTTTGATCGGGGGGTGACGGGCGGCCACTGGAGAAAATACTCCCCCTCCCCTTGCAGGAGGGGGTTGGGGGAGGGGGGTGTCGCACGAATATTGCGTAAAACCCCTCCCCCCAGCCCCCTCCCGCAAGGGGAGGGGGAGTATTTTCTTCTATCGGTATCTGATTTCGAGATGTGCAACTACCGCGAGGCCGAAGTCAGGAGACCTCTCCCACACCCCAGACCATCTACTGGAATTTCTTCGCCCATTCGATGTAATGCTGTGCCTGTTTGTGCCATTTCGCAAAATATTGCGTGTATTCATCCCCGCTCATGACGCGCAGTTCCAGACCGACATCCTCCATCTTCCGGATATGCTCGGGATTTTCCATCGCTTTCTTCAGCGCTGCGACCAGATACGCAACAACGGCGGGTGGCGTGCCCTTCGGCACCGCAACGCCACGGGTCGAGCTTGACACCACCGTGGGAAAGCCCTGTTCGGCCGTCGTCGGCGAGTCCGGCATCAGCTTGGAGCGTTGCGCGTCGGTCACCGCCAGCACCCGGACCTCTCCCGCCATCGCCCGCTTGCGCACGCTGCCGACATTGTCGAACGCAACATCGACATGGCCGCCCAGGATAGCGGTAAACTGCTGTGCGGCACTGTCGAAATGCACGATGCGGAATTTGATGTTGGCGGATTCCTCCAGCATCATGATCGCCAGATGGTCGTCGCTGAGGATGCCGGTCGTGCAGGCGGAGATCGTGTTCGGGCTTTTCCGTGCCGCGTCCACCAGATCGGCCAGCGTTTTGTAGGCGCTGTCGGCCTTCACCCAGATCACCCCGGCATCGAACACCTGGTTGACCAGCAGGATAAAGCTGTCCGGCGTGAAGATCGCCTTGCGCTCCGGATCCAGGATGATGGTGTTGGTGCCGGGCATGTGGACCATCCCCAGCGTGTAGCCGTCGGGGCGGGAACGGGACAACTCCGTCAGCCCAAGCTGCGCGCCGGCGCCGGGCTTGTTCACGATGACGACGGACTGGCCGATGTCCTTTTCCAGGATCGAGGCCAGGATGCGGGCGCCGATATCGGTCGGCCCACCGGCGGCCGCGGCGACGATGATCTGAAGCGAGCGGCGCGGATAGTCCTGCGCCTGTGCGGAACCGGCGAACGGTGTGGCCCCGGCGGCCAGGCTGCTGGCGATCAGGGTACGGCGGGAAAGCATCGGCGGTCCTCCTCGGTGTTTGTTGCTTGTCGGCCAGGCGGTTTCGTGCACCGCCCTGCCACGAACCATGAACACCCGCGTGGGCCGCTGGCAAGGGGATGGCCCGAGGTATCTGAGGAATAGTGACCCGGCGCGGACATGAGACGGTGTCTGCCGCCGCCGCCCGTGGTCGGCATCTGACGTTGTCATCTTTACGGTTCGGCTGGCCATCCCTAGCGTAACCTTCCCGTCGGCCGCAACCCACACCGGCTTGCGGCCAGGGCGGACCGATCAGGAGGATTGTCCATGCGTGCCGCGATTTTCCGTCATGGCGAGATCGTCGTCGATTCGCTCGCCGCGCTGAAGCCCGCGAAGGGGCAGGTGCTGGTCAAAACGCTGGCGTGCGGCATCTGCGGCACCGACCTGCATGCGCGCCTGCATTCCGCGAAATTCGCCGAACTCAGCAGCCGCATCCCCGGGCGAGAGCCGGTCGATCTGACGCGCGACATCGTGTTCGGCCATGAGTTCTGCTGCGAGATTCTCGACTACGGCCCGGACACCGAGCGCAGGCTGAAACCGGGCACTCATGTCTGTTCGGTGCCGCGCCTGCTGTTCGGCGAAACGGTCGGCGGCATCGGGTATTCGAATACCAACATGGGCGGTTACGCCGAACAGATGCTGCTGTCGGAACCGCTTCTGATCCCCGTGCCAAACGGGATCCAGCCGGCCCACGCGGCGCTGACCGAACCGCTGGCCGTCGGCGTGCATGCCGTCGAAAAGGCGCGGATCAACGGCGATGAGGTCCCGATGGTGATCGGCTGCGGCCCGGTTGGGTTGTCCGTCATCGCCGCGCTGAAGCGCAAGAAGGCCGATCACCCGCATCTCGGTCCCATTATCGCCGCCGATTTTTCGCCCAAGCGCCGTGAACTGGCGATCCGGATGGGCGCCGACATCGTCGTCGATCCCGCCGGGGCGTCGCCCTTCGAGACCTGGCGCTCTCATGCCAACCTGCCCCAGACTCCGGTCCCCGGCGAAAGCATCGTCGCGCGGTTGATCGAAGCCAAGCCGCCGTTCCGGCAGGCTCTGTTCTTTGAATGCGTGGGTGTGCCGGGGATGATCCAGATGGTCTTCGATGGCGCGCCGCGCGATGCGCGGGTTGTCGTGGTCGGCGTCTGCATGGAGACCGACCGGCAGGAGCCGATGCTGGGCATCTTCAAGGAACTGAACCTGCAATACGTGTTGGCCTACACGCCAGCCGAGTTCGCCCAGGCATTGCGTATCATCGCCGAGGGACAGGTGGATGCCGACGCGCTGGTCACCGACAAGGTCGGTCTGGACGGCGTGAAGGGCGCCTTCGAGGCGCTCGCCAACCCCGAGCAGCAGACGAAGATCATCGTCGAGCCGTGGCGTTGATAACGGACGGCCGAAACAGCGACCCCGAGGGTCCCCCATCCGTCACTGCCGCACTTGATCCCCCACCCCGCTCCCTGCCGTCGAAGCGCGGGTTGCCGGGGCGAGCCCGGCAATGACGAGGGGGGCGGTGCATCGGTCATTGTTTCGATCGGTTGGCATGGCATTGCATGGCAGGGGCAGCGGCGTGGCAGGCCGGAAGGGCGACTGGTTCCGAGAGCCACATGGGCAATCAATGATCGTCGGGGAGGGCGGATGATGACGGGATGGAGAGCGCGGATCGGGTTTCTGGTGCCGCCAGGCAATCCCACCGTGGAACCGGAGATCATCGCACTCGCGCCACCAGGCGTCTCGGTCCACTTCACGCGGATGTCGGCCAGCGGGCCGGCCGGCACCCATTCCGGCCAGGACGAACGCAACCGCAGCCAGATCGCCAGTTTGGACGAAGCCACCCGACTGATGGCGATGGTCTGTCCCCAGGTCATCGTCATGGCGCATACCGCGACCAGCTATTCGCTTGGTCAGGCGGCGGAGGCAGCCCTGCTCGCGCGCCTCGAAGCTGCCTCCGGGACACGGGTCGTGACCGCGTTCGGCAGCGTGGTGGCGGCGCTGCGTTCGCTTGGCGTGCGGCGCGTCGCCTATGCCACGCCCTACGACGAGGCTTTGACCGAGCAGGGCCGCGCCCACCTCGAAGCGCATAATTTTGATGTCGTCTCGGTCGCTCGACTTCAGGGCGTGCGGAACATCTACGAAGAAACCCTCGCGCGCGCTTATGCGATCGGCAAGCAGGCCGACCGGCCGGACGCGGAGGCGATCTTCTTGAGTGGCACCGGGATGCCAACCCTGGAGATTATCCAGGCTTTGGAGGACGATCTCGGCAAACCGGTGATTTCGTCCAACCTGGCGATGATGTGGCATGCGTCGCGCATCGCCAAAGTGAGCGCCAGGCGGCCAGGCTACGGGCGTTTGTTGGACCTGCCGTAGCGCGCGCGCCCTATCCTGCCCCAAATGTGCTCGGCTTCACGACAGTCGTCTCCCACGCGGGCTGCTTAGCGCGGGATCCGAGGTTGGTGCGGCGCCGTGGTGCGTGGGTGTGCCATGGTGTGCGACGCGGCATGCGGCATCCCACACCACGGCACGCCCATACCGATCATGCCACCTTGCCGAGCGGTGGGTTGGCGGTCAAAGTTGGGGCGAACGCCATAAGGAAACACGTCCATGCGCCCGAATCGCCTACGGGAGAAACTCGATGCCGGCCTGCCCACCCTGGGCACGCATATTCTGTCGAGCTGGCCGACCCTCGTTGAACTGATCGGCGCCGCCGGCGGCCATTACGACTATGTGGAGTTTACCGCCGAATACGCCCCGTTCTCTCTCTATGACCTGGACAATCTGGGCCGAGCGATGGAGGTCGCCGGGATCGGTGGGATGATCAAGGTGGAGCAGGGCGAGTACACCCATCAGGCGATGCGCGCGATCGGTTCGGGATTCCAGTCGGTGCTGTTCGCCGACGTGCGGACGGTGGAGGACGCCAAGGCCTGTGTCGCCGCGGTGCGCGCCGAAACCCCTGGCAATCGCCGTGGTTTCGGCCTGACCGGTGTTGGGATGCGGCGCGACGTCGGCACGACGTTGGAGGGCGGTTCGCCGGCCTACGTCAAGGCGCTCGATGAAGCCGTTGTCGTGCTCATGGTCGAAAAGCGCGAGTGCGTGGAAGACCTTGACGCCATTCTCGCGGTGCCCGGGATCGACATGGTGCAGTTCGGCGGGTCGGACTATTCGATGTCGATCGGCCAGACCGGCAGCCGCGGCCACCCGGATGTCCGGGCCGCGGAACTGAAGACCATCGAAACCGCGCTGAAGCTGGGGATTCACCCGCGGATCGAAATCGGCGATGCCGACCAGGCGGCGCCTTATATCGAGATGGGCGTGAAGCATTTCTGCATCGGTTGGGATGTGCGGATTCTCGCCGATTTCTGGCGGACGCGGGGCGCGACGATGCAGGGGTTGCTGGCGGGGGCGCCAGCGAAGCCGACGGCGAAACCCCAGGAGATCAAGGCGGCGGTGGATAATTATCGCTGACGGCTGACGGCTGGTGTTCCGATTGTCGCGACGGGTGCCGTCCCAGAGCCGCAATCGGAACGTCAGCGTTCGGCACCATGTCCGGCCGGCGGCTGCCCGGCGGAACCGATCATCCAGCCACGCAGGTCGGCGGCGGACCACCAACTGACCACCAGATGCGGTGCCAGGGCGGCGATGCGGATGGCCTGTTCCGCCTCGCTTTCCACGAAATGCGTGCATCCCCAGCGGGTTGCGGTTTCGGCCTTGTAGCGGGCCACCGCCGCGATATCGTCGGATATGCCGGCCGGGCGGCAGATCACGCGCAACCCGGCATGACCCCAGCGGGCCAGCCAGGCCTCGGTCGGTGCCCGGTCGATCTCCGGCCGCCCGGTGATCACCACCGCTCGATCCGGCGCGAACGAGGGCAGGACCGGCAACGGTTCCAGCGCATGGCGCCGGCGCAGCGCGTCTTCCAGGTCCTGGATATAGTCCGATCGCGGCACGTCGGGCAGGAAAACCCCGTCCAGGTCCAGGCCGAAATAGGGTGCCTCGGTCGAACGGTCGGCGGGTGCGCCGGTGGCGCGCATCAGACGCGCCTGGGGGGTCGCCTCCCCACGCTCCCAGGGAAAGCGGAACAGGTCCCGCATGGGGTGGGAGAAGTCGGGGACGAAGCGGGTCGTGTCGGGATCGTGCACGATGGTCATCGTCGCGCAGTCGAAATTCTGATCCAGCAGCGCCGAGCGGATCGCCGCCATGGTTTCGCCCGTGGCGCAGCAATCGTCGACCAGCAGGATGCGGCGAGCAATCGGCGGCGGGCCGATCCAGTCGATCTCTCGCTTGCGCCGTTCCCACCCGATCATCGCGAGAGGCAGCGCCATCATGCAGGAGATCATGGTCGCCGGCACCAAGCCGCCGCGCGCGATTCCCACCACCGCGTCCGGTTGCCAGGCGCTGGCCCGATCCAGCAATGCCGCCAGCATCCGTTCGGCCTGGTCGTAGGAGATGAACACCGGCATCCGGTCGGTTTGCAGGCCTTTCCAGGGCGGGTTTGGGGGCAGGGTCATCGGTATGGGGGAAGACGCGCCGCGGCTACCGCTTGCCCTCGATACCGACGCGCTTGTTCACGAAGCGCGTGGTATAGGCCTTGGTCGGATCGATCCCCGCCTTGTAGACGCCGACCGCCACCATGGCCTGGTAGAACGCCTGCCAGCGCGCATCGGTCATGGCGCCGATCCCCAGGGCCAGCGAGTCGCCGGAATCGACGGTGCCGCGCTCGATCATGGTCTTGCGGCCGAAATCCACCAGATCGGCTGGCATTTCCGGATTGGTTTGCAGGATCAGTTTGTTGGCCGGGGTCGGATCGCCGTAGAGATAGGAATACCAGCCCTCGATCGAGGCATCGATGAAGCGCTGCACCACATCCGGCTTTTCCTTCACCAGCTTGGCGCTGGTGGTGATGATGTTGCCGTAGCCCTGGTAGCCGGAGTCCGATAGCGGCAGCACCACCGGGTCGATCCCGGTTTTCTGGCGAATCAGGTGGGGTTCGGAGCTGATGTAACCTTGCTGGACAGAGTTCCGGTCGGCCAGGAATGGCGCCAGATTGAACGTGTAGGGGCGGATCTGGCTGTCGTCGTAGCCGAATTTCGCCGCCAGGAAGCGCCACCAGCCGTTGCGGGTATCGGCGCCGATCATGATCGGCTTGCCCTTCAGGGAGGCGAAATCGTCGTTGCCCTGCCCGGGATGCGCGATCAGGACGGCCAGATCCCGTTGGAAGATCGCCGCAACGGCCACGAACGGCAGCCCCTCCGCCGCGAACTCGATGGCGCGCCCGCCCCCCAGGTTCAGATCCAGGCGCCCAGCCATCAGCAACTGCATATGGTTGATCTGCGGGCCGCCCTCATGGATCGTGACCGACAGGTTGCGCCTGGCGTAAAGCCCGGTGGCCAGCGCCTGATAGTAGCCGCCGTATTCGGCCTCTGCCTTCCAGTCCAGGCCGAAATTGATGCGATCCTGCGCCCATGCCGCTTGGTTCGCCGACACCAGAGGCGCCAGGGTCGCGAGGCCCAACACCGCGACGGAGCGTGCCAAGTGTCGCAAGGTCGTAAGGCCCTGTCCGGTTGGTGGAGCGACCGACCGGCCCTTCCCCGTCATGGTCGGCGCAGGCCGGCCACCCACGGCTTGCCGTGCCGATTGCGGCAAAGCCGTGGATGATGGGCCTCCGCCCACCATGACGGGGTATGCAGCGCCCGCGCCAAATGGGGCAGCGATTGTTGCGTGTCGCCTAAACCATCCCCGCCGCCACACGATCAGCGCCCCACTTGCAGAAGTTGCCCCGATATCGCGCTCGCCGCATCGGACAGCAGGAACGCCATCGTCTCCGCCACTTCCGACGGTTTGACCCAGCCGGAGCCGTCCGCGTCCGGCATCGCCGCCCGGTTCTGCGGTGTGTCGATCGTGGTGGGCAGGACCGCATTGACCCGGATGCGCTCCTTCCACAACTCATCGGCCAGGCTTTCGGTCAGTCGCATGACGGCGCTCTTGGTGGCGGAATAGGCCGCCAACTGCCCGCTGCCGCGCAGTCCGGCGGCACTGCCGATGCCGACCAACGACCCGCCGCCGGCCGCCCGCAAGGCGGGGACGGCGGCGCGGTAGATGTTCCAGGTGGTCTTGACGTTCAGGTTGAACATCAGGTCCCACTGGTCCAGCCCCGCGTCCTCGATCTTCGCCATGGCGAAGCCGCCCACCGTGGTGGCGACGCCGGCCAGTCCGCCCATGTCCGCAACCACTTTCGCGACCAGAGCCTGGGACGCGGCGGCGTCCATCAGGTTGAATTCGGACAGGGCCAGGTGCCGGCCGGCCCCGGGCAGGGCCGACACGGACGCGGCCAGCCGGTCGGCAACCGTGTCCACCGCGGCGATCCTGGCGCCGCGGGATGCCAGCAATTGGGCCACCGCGGACCCGACATTCCCCGCAGCGCCGGTGACGATATAGACCTTGTCCGTGAACATCCCGCGTCTCCCGTCCGTCAGTGTCAGGCTTCGTGCGCCAGCCGCAGTCCCGGTTCCGGCCAGGGCATCGAGACCAACTGTCCGGTGCCCGACAACGTCATGTAGGCGGTGCGCAGGTCCGGGCCACCGAAGCAGATATTGGTGCAGAACATATCCGGCATCAGCACCTGGCGCACCAGTCCGCCCTTCGGCGATATGACGCTCACGGATCCATTGACCAGGGTGGCCACGCAGATATTTCCATGACCATCCACCGCCAGGCTGTCGAACCGCTGGAATCCGCCCAGCCCGACCATCAACCGCCCGCCATGCGGGGACGGGAAGGGGGCTTTGGCCACCACGCCGGGTGCGACCACGTCCCAGGCCCAAAGCCGGCAGGTCTCGGTTTCCGCGACATACAGGGTCTTGCCGTCCGGCGACAGGCCGATGCCGTTCGGGGTCAGGATCGGATGCGCGACCTCCACGATCCGGGAACCGTCGGCCAGCGCGTAATAGACGCCACCCCAGTCGCGGTCCCGCGCGCGGGCCTTGCCTAGATCGGTGAAGTAGAACCCACCCAGCCCGTCGAAGACCAGATCATTGGGGCCGAGCAGCTTGTGGGGGCCGCAATGGTCGTAGAGGACGGTGACCGCGCCGGTCTTCGGGTCCACCCGCTGGATGCAGCCGCCGGTATAGTCGCTGGATGGGCCGGCCGGGCGCAGCAGGTTCATCTCCGTCCGCCACTGGAAGCCGCCATTGTTGCAGACATAGATGGCGCCGTCCGGTCCGATGGCCAACCCGTTGGGGCCGCCGCCGGTATGGGCGATGACCTCGGTGCTGCCGTCCGGTTTGATGCGGGTGACGGTCTGGCGCTCGATCTCGCCGAGGACGATGGAGCCGTCCTTCATGGCGATCGGGCCTTCCGGAAAGCGCAGTCCGGTTGCGATCACGCTGATCTGGCCCTTTGGGATCTGGGTCATTGGTCTGGTTTCCCCGCGTCTGTGTGTCTGGCGCGAAACTACCAAGGTTGCGCCGGTTGGGCGACTCCCCCAAAGGACAGCCGAAAGGGATCGTCGATGGGTGCTGACGGTCAGACCCGGTTCGTGCGGCGCAGGGCGGCGCCGATCGGGCCGCGGCGGGATGATGCGATCGCAGTTCCGCGTTTTTCTTGCCTGCCCGACGCGGTCCGTTCTACCTGCCTGACGGTAACGCGGTGGGCGGATCCACCGTCATCGCTCGTCCAGCAAGGGAATACCGCAGCGTGGGGCACGCAACACCATTGGCCTGGTTGCCGCCGGTCGACGATTGGCGAGGCCGCCTGGCGACGCTCCGGTCCTGTCAACCGCCGGTCATCGACGACGCCATCGCCCTGGCCAACACCCGGATCGACTTCATTCGCACCAATGCGCTGGACCAGGTCGTGCGGGCGCAATGGCCGCGGATTCCGTCCGGCCTCGGCACCGCCCCCGTCCGACTGGCGATCCTCGGATCGGCGACCATGGCGCATCTGCTGCCCGCGATCCGTGTGGCGGGGCTCAGACGCGCCATCTGGATCGATGGCTACGAAGGTGAGTATGGGCAGTATCTGCAGGAACTCGCGGATCCCGGGTCCGGTCTGCATGCGTTCAAGCCATCCGCCGTCCTGTTCGCCTTCGATGCGCACCATTTATGCGCCGGCCTATCGGTAGGCGCGTCGGCGGCCGACACTGATGCCGCGCTGGCCGAAATACGCCACCGCGTTCAGGAATGCTGGCGGCGCGCCCGATCGGCCTTTGGCTGCGTGATTCTCCAACAGACGGTGCTGCCCGTGCACCCGCCGCTGATCGGCGGCAACGAACATCGCCTCCCCGGTTCACGGGCCGCTTTCGTGCCGCGGCTCAATGCCATGTTGCGCACATTGGCCGATGCCGAATGCGCCGAGATTGTCGGTCTCGACGCCCGGGCGGCCCTGGATGGCCTGGCCGCCTGGCACGACCCGGCGCTGTGGCACCGCAGCAAGCAGGATGTGACCCCCGCGGCCGCGCCGTTCTACGGCGAGCTCGTGGCACGCCTGCTCGCCGCCAGGCAGGGACGCAGCTTCAAGGCGCTGGTGCTCGACCTCGACAATACCATCTGGGGCGGTGTGATCGGCGACGATGGGCTGGAAGGGATCGTCCTCGGCCAGGGCAGTGCCAGCGGGGAAGGGTTCCTATCGGTACAGGATTATGCGCGGGAGCAGGGGCGGCGCGGCGTCATCCTGGCGGTCTGTTCCAAGAACGATGAGGCGAACGCGCTGGAAGCGTTCGACAAACACCCGGAAATGCTGCTGAAGCGTGGCGATATCGCCTGCTTCATGGCCAATTGGGATGACAAGGCAACCAACATCCGCCGCATCGCCCAGCAGTTGAACATCGGCCTCGATAGCCTGGTGTTCCTGGACGACAACCCGTTCGAGCGGAACCTGGTGCGCCAGGAACTGCCGATGGTCGCGGTGCCGGAGGTGCCCGACGATCCGGCCCTGGTGGCGGGGATCCTTGCCGATGCCGGCTATTTCGAGGCCCTGGCAATCACCGACGAAGACCGCGAGCGTGGCGGGCAATACCAGGGCAACCTGCGGCGGGAAGCGCTGAAGGAAACCGCGACCGACATCGAGAGCTACCTCCGTGGCCTGGACATGCGGCTGACCTGGTGCCCGTTCGACCGGATCGGACTGGCCCGCACCGTGCAACTGATCAACAAGACCAACCAGTTCAACCTGACCACGCGCCGCTATACCGAAATCGACGTGCAGGCGGTGATGGACGACGCCGATGCGGTCGGACTGCAACTGCGCCTGCTGGACCGATTTGGCGACAACGGTATCATCGCCATCGTCATCGGCCGGAAACTGCCCGACACCGCCGACTTTCTCGTCGACACCTGGCTCATGAGCTGCCGTGTGCTCGGCCGTCAGGTCGAGGAAGCCACGCTGAACGTCCTGGCCGCGGAGGCGCAACGCCTGGGTGCCGACCGGATGCTGGGGGAGTATATCCCGACCAAGAAGAACGGCATGGTTCGCAAACACTACGAAAAGCTCGGGTTTTCCCTGATCGAGGAAACTCCGGACGGCAGCAGTCGAGCAAAGCTGGATCTGCGGGATTTTGCACCTTTTCCGACTTTCACCACCATAGAGCGGGTCTGACAGAATGAACGACGACCAAATTCTTGCGGACCTGACGGAAATCTTCCGGGAAACCTTCCTGCGCGACGATCTGGAGCTGAAGCCGGAGCTGACCGCCGCCGACGTGGAAGGTTGGGACAGCTTCAAGCATATCGAGATCATCATGGCCGTCGAGGAGCGGTTCTCGATCAAGATGTCGACCCGCGAACTGGACAACTTGCGCAGCGTCGGCGACCTGCTGGGCCTGATCCGCGCCAAGTCACCGCGGGCTGGCTGATTGGCGATGAGCGTCGGCGACGTCACGTTGGGCAGGAATAGTCTCGGCCGATCTAGCAGACCCTATCGTCGACTGGTTTGGACGCTGGATTGCCCGGTAGTGACGCAACCGCCGGCGGACCACCGCCGGTGCTTAGGCGACGCCCCGACGCGGTTACGCCTGCGCGCCCGCCTGATCATCCACATGGCACACACGCGACCGTCCGCCGCTCGGCCCGGGCTCGATCACCATCCGCACAATCTCGAACCCATGCCGTTGGGCGCGATCGGGATCGTGCGTGGCCAGGATCAGCGCGGTGTCGTCAAGGCGCGCCTGCTCGATCAATAACGCCAGGACCGTGTCGGCAAGGGCCGGGTGGACGCTGGCGGTCGGCTCATCGGCCAGCACGATTTCCGGTCGGTGCGCCAGCGCACGCCCGATCGCGACCCGCTGACGCTGGCCAACGGACAGGGTGGCAGGAGCGCGATCCAGCAGCGGCGCGATCTCCAGCCGTTCGGCCAAAGCCTCGATGCGGGCGGGGTCGGGGCGTCCCAGCACGGCCTGACCCAGTCCCATGTTCTGTCGGACCGACAGGAACGGCAGCAACCCGCCCTGTTGCAGCACATAGCCAACATGTTCGGCGCGCGTTGCCGTCAGTCGATCCTCATCGCGCTCGCGCCAAAGCGCCCCGATATCGATCATCCCGCCGGTCCGCGTCGTGAGGGCGAAGCTGGCCAACCCGGACGGGCGCAAGGTCAGGGCCAACAGGTCCAACAGGGTGGACTTGCCGGACCCGGACGGTCCGACGAGCGCCAGGGCATCCCCTCGGCGCACATCGAACGCATCCACCACCAGTTCGAACCGATTGCCGCCGTCCGGACTAGTGTCGGGTGCCCCGTGGCCGCAAATCACCGAGCGCAGGGTCAGGGCCAGCCCGCGTGTCGCCTCGGTCAGGGCAGTTGGTCCAGCGGCACTGGGTACATTGCCTCCCCGGGATTGCGGCCGCCATCGAAGCTGACCCATAGCGAGGGCTGCCGGTTGAATTCCTCATACAACCGCAGCTTGGCGTCCAGGCCGTTGATCGTGACCTGACGCGCGCCGGCGCCCATATCCATCCAGTCCTGCTGGGTCAGTTCCATGATGGCGCTCTGATAGGGCAGGCCTTGCAGGTAGTCGCCGAACGCCCCGCCCAGGCGCTGGAACTCGGCCATGCGACGCGGATCGCGCATGGTGGCGGCGGTGGCCCCGCGCACCCGTTCGAAGAACCCATCCGGAGACAGTCGGCTGGCCGCCTGGGCCTGGACGATGCCACGGATCGTGTTCGCGAGATCGGAGAGCTGGTTCTTCGTCAGCAGCACCCGCACATCCAGCGGCTTGCGCTCCGGTCGAGGGTCGGCCGGGTTCAGCTCCTGGTCGAGCACGAAGCTGCGCACCACGTCGGGCGCCTCCTGCTGACGGCTGCGTCCCAGATAGGACAGCCGCATCGCCGTCCCCACGACCTCCGCCTGCGCCGCGGCCTGTCGCTCCAAGGCCGTTTGCGGCGGGCGCATGCCGCCGATCGGATGCCCGACCGCCGTGGCGACCTGCATCAGCAGCGCGTCGGTCAACGCGTCCACGGTCGCGCCGAACTGCGTTAGATTGCCTTCCGCGATCGCGTAATAGAGCGGGTCCGTGCCGCTGAACCGCGTCATCTCCCGATATTGCCGTTCGGCCCGCGCATGGTTGTTGCGTCCCTCCGGCGTTTTCAAGTGGATGGTGTAGATCGCGACCTGCTTGGCCTCCGACCGCGCCAGGGCCCGGATTTCCGAAACCCCCAGATGCGTCTGACTGAGCGGGTCATTGGCGTCCCGAGACCCCGCATCGGTGATATGGATGATGAAACGGCCCCCAAACTGCTGCCAGGCCACGTCGTCCAGAGCCATCTTGATGCCGGCGACGGCGTCCTCGTCGAAGTCGCGATTGCTGGCCTTGGCCTCTTCGGCCTTGTCCAACTGGCTCAGGATCGCATCGGGTGCCTGGGAGAATTCGGGCGCGGAGACCATGCGGTTGACGTATTCGAGGTCGGGATTGCCGCCCATGTGGTCGCGATAGGCGATCATGCCGAAGCGGAAATTGTCCCTGACCGCGGTGTCGCGGATGCGATCGACCACGCGGCGCAGCATCTCCCGCGTGCGCTCGATATACGGGGCCATGCTGACGGTGGTGTCGACCACGAAGACGACGGCGCCGCGATAGTTGCGCAGCGCCTCCAGGTCCGGCATGGGCGGGCGTTGCGCCTGGGCGGGGGCAGAGACCACTTCCAGCAGGCGGGCCTCGTTCGCACGCTCGTTTTCGATCTTGCCGGCGGACAGGATCGGCAGCAGGTAGAATTGTCGGGTGATGTCGACGAAGGTTTCCGGTTCCAGGGCGATCACCGGGCCTTCCCGGCCGGCCACGGCTGCTTCCCGCAAGCGCGTGGCTTCGGCGGCGCCGCCGATCGTGTCCAGCCAGAGCTTCTTCGGCGCATCGGAATCGCGAAAGAACAGGGCGCGGTCGCGACCGGCCGGATTGTTGAACGCCAGCACCATGGTCTGGCGCCAGTCGATCGTGCGCGCCGCTGGGATCCAGCCGGCGATCGCTCCGTCGAGGCCAGCCCCCAGTTCGATCCATCCATCGGCACCAGTGCCCTGGCGGCGATAGACGTAGAACACCCCGAAACCGGGCGTCGGGTGGGATGGCGCGCCCGCGTCCGGTCGTTCGGACAAGGACGCGCCGGGCTTGACGATCACCCGTTGGAAAAGCGCCGGCTGTCCGTCCATCGGCAGCGGGCGGCGTTGCCCAGACGGGGCACTGGACGGGGTGCCAGACGGGGCACTGGACGGGGTGCCGGATGGGGCACTCGAAGGCGGCGCGGATGGCGGCAATGCGGCCGGTTGCGGACTGGCTTGCGTCGGCGCCGTCGCCGGCGGTGACACGGGCAGTGAGGGTGGCCCGCCTACCGATGGCAACCCGCTGGGTTGCGCATCGGCGACCAACGGGGCCAGCGCGAGGCATAACGCGAACGCCAATGCCCTCGGGGCGAGATGAACGGCTGCCGGCCGTCGGTCTATACCCGGGTGAACGAGGCGGTTCCATCCGCGTCCGCGCCGCGCGGTGGGTGCGGCCGCGGGGCATGGATTGGCCGCATGGTGCGTGGAACCCGTCCCGCCGCGGTCGCAACCCTCCCAGACTCGGCCCGTGACACCGCCGACCAGCGAACGGATCATGGCCAAAACTCCTGCAACGCGGACGCGGCGGAGCCGTTGCCGCGTTGGGCCTGGGCGTCCAAGGTTTCGCGCAAGGCCGAGCGCGGTGCCCCGACGGTGGGATCGCCGGCGCGGGCGGCGTCGCGGTAGAACCGGGCCGCCGAACGAGGGTCCGGACTGCTGAACGGTTTGCCGGGGACGAAGCCGTTCGGGTCATACATGCGCCCGATCGCGGTCATCGCGGCGGCGTGACCGCGCGCGGCGGCTTCCTCGAACAGTACGAACGCATCATCGTGGCGGCCTTCCGCCTGTCTGCGCAAGGCGGCGGCATGGATCCCCGCTGGGTTGGGCGCTCGTTCCACCAGATCGCGCAATGTCAGGCTGTCGGTGCCCTCCGGCCAGGTCGGCGCCGCGGGGCCGGGCGGCGGCGGGGTCGACAGAATTGGTCCCGGGTTTGGCGCCGGAGTGGGCGCCGGAGCGGGCGCCGGGACCGGGGTCGAAGCCGGGATAGCGGCAGGGGGCGGCGTTGGCGGTGTGACGGGCGCGGGAACGGCGGGTGGGCTGGGCGATACCTGGGCGATCGGCGCCGGCGGCGGGTCCACCGGTCGGAGCCAGAGCCACCAGGCCCCGCCGCCCAACAGAACCAGCAACATCAGCCCCGCCACACCGGCCAGGATCAACGGCGCTTTGGCCCCATCCTTCAAGTCCGGACGCGGCGACTGGGTTGGCGGCGTTGCGATCTGCGACGCGGCCGCCTCGGTGGTGGCTGGCGGGGCGGTTGCGGTCGATGCCACCCCGGTGGATCTATCCCCACCACGGTTGGCTCCTGACGGCGAGACCCGCGTGACCGGTTCATCCGGTGGTTGTTCCGTCGCCGGTGGCAGATCGCCCTCGAAAACATCGATCGTGTCGGGCCAGAACAGTGGCGCCTCGACCCCCGCCGCGGGCAGCGCGAAGACATAGGGTTCGACATCAAGGAAGCGTGTGACGGCCGGGCTGACGACCAGCACGACCTGCGCGCCCTCGACGACCATTTGCATCGGCTTCAGACGTTCTTCCCGCACCTGCCAGCCGCGCGGGCCCAGGTTTGGTGTCGGATAACCCTCCCGCCAGATACGGAAGCTGGTGTCGTTGGGCATCTGATTGAGCCCGTCGATGACGATCCGGGCATAGCCGATGGAGCGGCTTGAATCGGGTTCGGCGGTTACGCGTGCCACGCTCGATCGTCCTCCAAACTAACGTTCGCGATGATAGCATAAGCCGCCACGGCGCGCCTCACGTTGAAATACCCCACATTATACCAACCGACGGAACCAATGACCGACCGGCTGCCCCCCCGTCATGGCGGCCGCAGGGCCGCCATCCACGCCTTCCACGATCGCGGCCGGGGAAAGTCGTGGATGCCGGCCTGCGCCGGCATGACGGGGCGGCGCCGGTCGGAGAGTCGATCGTTCCGTCTATCGGTATTATACCAACCAACGTAACCGCTGACCCATGGGTGGCCGCTGTCACGGCGAGCGCGGCGAAGCAATCCAGCCGTCGATCCGATTGGTTGCGCTGGATTGCTTCACTGCGCTCGCAATGACAGCGTCCGTTGTCGCCATGGGTCGCTGTTTCGGCCGGTTGGCCTGATCCCCCGAACGGCGGAGGCGCGTGTCAGGCCGCCAGCGACCGCAACCCCTGCAACAGCGAACCGAGGCGCGCATTGGTCGCGATGTCCACCGTAACGCCGCCGGTGTCGCGGACGTTGTCTTCCACCAGACGGACGAAGCCGACCGCCCAATCGACATAGAACGCCGCGTCGTAGGCCAGCGGGGTTTCCGACAGGACCGGGATATCTTCCGCCGCCGGGGCGCGGGTGAACACGATCCGCTGATCCCGCCCGGCCTTGGGCCGAGCGTCGGGTGGCATTAGGTTGAAGCCCATCCAGGTGACGAAATCGTTGATCATGCGTTCGGCGATCATCACCGGCTGCAACAGCCGATCCGCCAGTCCCTGATGATACGTCGCCCCCGCCCGCATCCGCTCGGCGATGCTTTCCCGCAGGCGCAACCGGCGTGCCCCGGCCGCCAGTTGCGCGATCAGGATGGCGGATGCGTCGTGGTCCAGCCGGAACAGGGTCGGGCCGTCCGGACGGTTGGCGAATCGTTGCAGGCCTTCCAACCACTCGATGATCGCGGTTTCCGCGAACAGATCGGCAAGATCGCGCGGCCCTCCGTCGCCCCCAGGCGCCACAGAGGCCGGCGCGGGATCGTCGAAGCCGACGTCGAATTCGTTCAGCAGGGTCTCGTGGGTGGCCCGCGTGCCGACTGGCGCGTTGACGAAAGTCGACCCGTCCGACGCGGCCAACAATTGGCCGCGGAACAATTCGGCCAATGTATCGGCTTGCACCTGCAATTCGCGCAGCAGCAACCCGAAGGCCTGCGCCTCGGCGCAGGCAAGCAACCGCCGCCCGACCATGCGCGCCTCGGTCCGCCGCTTGGTCAGTTCGGCGTCCAGATCGCCCGAGACGTGGTAAGGCTCTAACCGTCCCGCCATGCGGCGCGCCAGATCGTGCAATTGCCCATCGACCTGGCGGCGCTTCAACGCGGGATTGCAGACCGGGCCAAGACGGGCGGCGATGTAGGCGATGCCGCCGTCGTTGAGCGCCATGGCGGAGTCCCATGCCAGGGCCGGATCGGCGAAATGTTTCCGGACGTCCGGATTGTCCAGGAAGATGGTGCGCAGCATCGCCATCCGTTCCGGATTGCGGAAGGCGATTTCCGTCTTGCCGTCGTAATCCAGCAGGCCTTCGTCGCGGACGGCGGGATTGCGCAGCCAGAAAATGTTCGCGAACGGATGCCCCGGGGTCCAGGCATGCGGCCATTCGTGGCTCTTGCCCAGATAGGAGTAGAGGGTCGTCTCGATACGCGTCGACCAGCGTTCCGCCTGGTCGTCTCGTTGGCCCGCCTTGCTGGCGAATTCCACGTCGAACATGGTGAAGATCAGGAACAGGGCAGTTTCGCGTCCCTGCCGGTCTTCGGGCGTCGCCCCATGCGTGCTGGCGATCCAGTCGTTGACCATGAAGGGCACGGTGGCGACTTCCTGGTTGCTGTGGCGCAGGCACAGCAGCATGGAGGTCAGTTCCTGTTCGGCAAGATAGCGCTGATACAGGTAGGCAACCTTGCCGCGCCGAAACAGCAGAAAGATGTTGTTCGCGGCCTCGGTTTCCGCGTTCTGGGCGGATTCTTTGCCGCGGGTCCGCGCGCCTGGGAAATCCAGCAGGTCCGTATGGTCGAAGAAGTCGAACGGCTTGTCGGCCAGTTGCAATTGCAACTCCGCGACGACCGCGGTCAGCACCGCGCGTTGCAGGTTCGCTTTCCGTCCCGCCCGGGTGGCGACCGCGACGGTTTCCCCGCCATCCGTGCCCAGGGTGGACATGGTTTCGACGTCGATGATGCTGGTGCGCTTGGGTTCCACCGCCGCCATTGGGCAGAACGCCTCATCCGGGAAGTCTAGCAGCGCCAGGGCCGAGATCAGCTTCGTGGCGACCCGGGTCATGGTGGGGGTGGCGTTCCACAGCAGGCCGAACAGTTCGGTCCGGTCGGGGATCGACAACCGGGGTGCCAGGGTTTCCATTTCACGCCAGATCGCCGGTTTCAGCGCCACATGGCTGGGGTGGTTGCGGAAGTATCGCTCGAAATATTCGAACAGGTCGTAGACGTCGTCCTCGTTCAGGCGACCGACCGGGTCTCGCGCGGCCTGGAGGCGCAGGCGGGTCAGGGTTGCCTCGATCAGAGCCGGTTCCAGAGCGGTGACGGAATCACGGTCGAAATCCTCCATGAAGGCGTTCGCCATGATCTTAACGATGTCGGTTTCCGACAGCATGCGGCAGGCGACCGGCATCCCGGGCAGGCCGGCCACCGGGCGGATGGTGAAGCGGGTGACCAGGCCGGTGGATTCCTTGCCGCCGTCCGGGTTGATATCGCCCACGAAGTCGCGGGTTTCGTTGCCGAATCGGATCATGGCCAGCGCGTCGTCCTTGCGCGCCAGGGACGCCACCAGATAGCTCTTGCCCTGCTGGCTGGGTCCGAAAACCGACACGCACATGGGTCGGCGCGCGGCGGCGGCCAGCTTGCGGGCGCGCAAGGTTTCCCGACGGAAATCGCGCGTCATGGCGGGGCCGGCATCGCCCACCAGATCGCCCGCCATGTTCAGCCATTCGATGGCGCCCGTTGCGGCTTCGGCGAGTTGCTCGCAGCGTCCGGCGAGGGCTTCGTTCGCGGGTTCGGTGCCTTGATCTGTGTCGGTCATGCGAACGGATTCCTACGGCGGCGAGATCGCCTGGCATCGAACACCAACCCATCCCCGTCATGGTGGGCGCAGGCCCGCCATCCACGGCTGGCAGGGGTGATCCCGGCAAAGTCATGGATGGTGGGCCTGCGCCCACCAGGACGGTGTTGGCCGGCCAGGCCCCGGATGGGCTGAACGCTCTCGCGCATCGCTTACGGCACGCTCAGGGCGCCGGTGTCGCGCCAGTAGCCAGCTTCGTTCTTTTCGGTTTGCAGGCGCAGCCGGACGACGCTGCGGTGCTGGGGATCGCCCTCGGCGTCGACGATCTCCTCGACTTCGAAATCCTCCCGCATTTCCTCGGCATCGGCGCGGTCCTGATCGATTTCGGCGCGCCGGATGGTCAGCCGCAGAGGTAGCTTCAGGCGCGGCACATTGTCGGGATTGGCGTATTCCAGCACATACAAACGTGTGGCCGGCCAGCGTTCGAGGTCGAGTTGGCGGAATCCCAGAAACACCGGCGCGCGGAAATCCATGGTGAACGTCACCTCTGGCGGGGACGCGCCCCCGGATGCGCCCCCGGATGCGCTCACGCCGGCGCCCACGCCTGTTCCCTTGGCTATCGGCACGATCGCGCGGTCCGGGTCGCGCAACAGGACATTGTCCCTGCGGATTTGTCCGGACAGGTCCATCCGTCCCAGAAACCGGGCGGTCGAGCGCATCGCAAGCCGGCTGGTGCGCATCAGGAAGCCTTCGAGGCGCCCCTCGGCCACCGCGCAGAGCATCGCGCCGACCGCGGCGGTGGTCTTGGGATCGTCCACGCGTCCGGCGGCATCGCGGAACGGATACCAGCTTCCGGCGGCATAACGGTGCATGCCGACGATGCGATGCGGCGGCACCGGCATTTTCGCCAGCACCAGATCGGTGACGGCCCGCATCCGCGACGGCCGCCCGGACAGCAGCAGCCAGTCGCAGTCGAAGGCATGGACCACCTCACACAGATCGGCCAGGACGGGGCCGAGCGCGGCCTGCACGACGGCATCCAGGCGGGGGGCGAAGGCGGCGATTTCCGCGTCCAGCAGCCGAAACCCGATCGCGCCGGCGCGGGCGGCCTGCTGTTCCAGGTAGTGCACTGGGGCCGACACGTCGCGATCCTTCAGAATCTCCCCCAGGGTCGCGCGCAGGATTTCGCTGGTGGCCCCGCTGGCAGCCCGGTCGGTGACTTTTTCGTAGCCGTGCAGGATCGCCAGACCGACGGGTTCCAGCACCTGGGTGATCAGTTGGCGGCGCAGGTGCCGTTCCAGCTCGCTTTGGCTGCCGCGGTCGCCGCCGAGGATTTCCCGCAATATGGCCTTGGCATCGCGCGCGCCGGCACCGGTCAGGGCCTGTTCGATCTGCGGCAGGATCACGGTCTGGATGACTTCCTGCAACACCTCATCGCCGGCGATCCGGAATCCTTCGCGGAAATTCTGCCGCGGTTCGATCTCCTGGCCGTGTTCGGACGCGAAGGTGCAGATCATCAGATCGGTGGTGCCGCCGCCGATATCGATGCTGGCCACGCGCAGGGACGGCGCGGTGCCGTATCCGGGACGGTGGCGCCCGGTCAGGGCGAAGAAGCCGCCCGGATCGCCGCGCAGGCGTTGGCTGGCCTCGGTGTAAAGGAACACGAGCTGGGTGGCGGTTGCTTCGTCCAGATTGGCGATCACGCGCGGTTCGGGTGGCGTATTCGGCCCCGGCGAGCCCCAGCCGAGCATGTCCCAGGCGAGGCGGACGGCGGCTTCGGCGCGGTCGTTGAAGATGCGTTGTTCGGCCAGTGGCATGGCCGGCGGCATGGTCAACATGATGCGGCGCAGCCGGCGCGGCACATCGGGGAAGGTGCGGGCGTAGCGGCTGTCGATGGCGTTGATCTGAGAGAGCGCCTGCAACAGGATTTCCGTCAGCAGAAAGGTCATCAGGGACGATCGGCTGAACCGCGCCCGCACCGCCGGTTGGCGCTGCCCTGAGGCGGATTGGCCGGACTGGCGGCGTCGGCGCGGGGCGCGCAGGACTTCGCCATCCTCGGTCACCGAGGCCATGAAACTGCCGCTGACCGGCGGTTCGGTGGTCATGCCGTCCGC
>CAMATI010000075.1 GCA_945861095.1 Asaia bogorensis
AAGGAAGTAATAATGTATTGACAAGTATAATCGAGGGACTATACTTACCCTCAGATACACCCCTCGGATCGGGAGGGGCGCTGGAAACGCGGTTGGACTCTCTCTTAAGTCACCCCGATTCCTGTCCAACCGATGGGGTCCACCTTACTGATCCATGATTATCGAGATGTGCCGCTTGAGGTCGTCTGGTTCGCCGTGACGGAAAAGCTGGGTCCGCTGATCGTGAAGCTGGAGCCTTTGATTTCAGACGGGGACACGGACGACGCATGAACGCTGATCGGTTGCTGGGGGTGTATGAGCGGATCGGGGATGCGCCTGATGCGGTCGGGCGGCTGCGGCGGTTTGTTCTGGATTTGGCTGTGTGGGGGAAACTGGTGCCGCAGAACCCGGCGGATGAGCCGGCTTCGGAGTTGTTGAAACGGATTGCCAAGGAACGGACAGGGTCTCAAGCGGTCAAACAGGCCCGTCGAAATGGCGAGGTCGATATTTCAAGCCTCCGGGTGGATACGCCTTTGGCAGACGGCCGGCGCTGGACGAACATCGACGAGGTTGCACTGTCGATGAGATATGGGACTTCGACCAAGTGCGAATACGACGCACCCGGCGCTCCTGTTCTGCGTACACCAAATGCGTCCGCTGGAGTTGTGTCACTCGATGACATCAAATTCGGGCCACTTACCGAAGGCGAAATTCGCGACTTGGCGCTGAACTCTGGTGACATCTTGATGATACGGTCGAATGGAAGCCTCGACATTGTAGGGCGCTCAGCCGTCGTAACCTCTGCGGCGGCAGGGGTAGCTTTCGCTGGATACCTTGTGCGCCTTCGATTGAGCTTAGCCGACATCAAGCCTGAATTCATTTGGCTGGTACTGAACTCGACTGACGTTTGCGACCAAATTGAACGGCCAATCCGGTCGGCAGTGGGATTGAAGAACGTCAATTTGACCAAGTTTGGCGCATTGACATTTCCCCTCCCACCCCTCGCCGAACAACACCGCATCGTCGCCAAGGTCGACGACCTGATGGCCCTGTGCGACCAACTGGAAGCCAGCCTCACCACCGGTGACGCAACCCGCCGCCGCCTGCTCGATGCGCTGCTCGCCGAGGCGCTGGCGCCTGAAACCATGGAGGAGGAGGCCGCGTGACCGCTGGATACCGTATGACCGTTTCCCGGCAGGGCGACGAGTGGCGGGCCGTTTGTCCCGCGTTGCGCCATCATGGCGCTTCGGTGGGCGGCGAGACCCGGGAGGAAGCGCTTACCTATATCGAGAACGCGATCATGATGATCCTGACGGAGATGGAACGGAACGGCGTTTCGCCGCCGGCCGACGAGCCGGTGCCGGGCGGCGTCGTGCTGACCTTCGCGACAGAGGAGGCGGTGGCATGACGGCGGCCATCCTAAACCATCGGCTAACCCCGATCCTGTTCCTGCTTCTCGTGGTCGGCGGTGGTCTCGCCATCGGCTACCTGACGGTGCCCGGCGCATGGTACGCGCAACTGGCCAAGCCCGCCTTCGCCCCGCCGGGCTGGATATTCGGCCCGGTGTGGACGACGCTCTATGTCATGATCGCCGTCGCCGGCTGGCGCGTCTGGCGGCGTGATCGCGGCGGCCGGCCGGTGAAACTGTGGTGGGCGCAGATGGCGCTGAACTTCCTGTGGACGCCCATCTATTTCGGCGCCCACCAGATCGGCCTCGCGCTGGCCGTGATCCTGCTGCTGCTCGCCGCCATTCTTGCCTTCATCGTCCTGTCTTGGCGGCAGGATCGCGCGGCGGCATGGCTGTTCGTGCCCTATGCCGCCTGGGTGGCCTTCGCCTCGCTGCTGAACGGCTCGATCTGGATGTTGAACTGACGCGGCGGAACTCAGGCAACCACACCCGCTACGGCGTCCTCGACGTGCTGCCGGCCGAAGCGCTCGTGCCAGATGCGAACCGCGAACTGGGGGTGACGGAATAACCATGCTGCGACATCGCAGCCGGGTCGGCGACGTCGCTCGTCAATCAGGGCGTCATCTCCGCCAACCAGAAAGCCGCGCTGGTCATCAACACCGGCGGCAACGTCGTGATCAACACCGGGACGATGCAGGCAGCCGGAACCGTCGCCCTCAACGGCGGACTGGACATCCAGAACACCGCCATCAACAACGCGGGCGGCACCATCCGTGCCGTCGGCGCCCTGGCCCATGTCGATCTGGAGGGCGGGACCATCCAGGGTGGCGTGCTGACAACGTCCGGCGGCGGGATGTTCAACACCGTCGGCAGCGGTGCGCTGGATGGCATGACCGCAGGCACGCTCAGCAACCAGGGCGCGGTCCTGGTCAACGACCATACGACCCTGACCCTTTACGGCACCATCAACAACACAGGCACCATCCTGAGCAACGCCACCAGCAGTGGCGGCAACACCGATATCCGTCTGGGCGGCCAGGTCGTGACCTTGACCGGCACAGGACAATTCCTGCTGACCGACAACGCCACCAACCGCGTGTTCGGCAACAGCGCCACCAACACCCTTATCAACCAGGGCAACACCATCAGCGGCGCGGGCCAGTTCGGCACCGGCGGCATGGTGTTCGTCAACGCCAGCGGCACCATCCAGGGCACCGGCAGCAATGCCCTGGTCATCGACCTCGGCTCCGGCAATGGCGTGAACAACGCCTCCATCTATGCCAAGGGCAGTGGGGGCGTGTTGCTGCCAGGCGGCATCTTCACCAACAACGGCTCCATCACAGTCACCGATGGCAGCTTCCTGGCCTATCAGGGCGGTGCCATCAACACGAACCTGGCGCAGGGAGATCTGGTCGGCGGCACATGGCGAGCCATCGCCACAGGTCACGGCGCCACGTTGACGCTATCGGGCAGCGCCAGCGGCGGTGGGCCCGTCTTCACCAACGCCGCGGTGCTCCAGCTTTCCGGCAACGGTTCCGTCATCCAATCTTTCGATACCGCAACCGGCACGTTGAAGCCATTGGAACAGACCCTATCCAGCATCGCGGCCGGTGGCTCGCTGCAGGTCCTGTCCAGCCGCGGCTATACGACGACCCTCAATCTGACCGGCTCCGGCACGATTCAACTCGGTGGCGGCACGTTCCAGGCCAACTCCCTGACCGTAACCAACGGCGGTCGCCTGTACGGCAACGGAATCGTTGCGAACGCACCCATCAACAGCGGCAAGATCGAGGCCTTCGGCGGTCTGCTGAAGGTCAACGGCGACATCACCGGCTCCGGCGTCCTGCAGATCAATAACGACTCCACGTTGGAACTCGGTGGCGCGACGGCACAGACGGCCACCTTCGCCACGGGTGCCGACGGCACGCTGAAACTGGGTACCGCAACGTCCTTTACCGGCACCATCGCGGGGATCACCTTGGGCGACGTGATCGATCTGGCCGATATTCCGGTCGCGACGATCAAGAGCGTCAGCTTCGCGGGCGGTCCGCTGACCATCACCCGCACCGCCGGCCCGAACCTGGTCTATAACGTCAGTGGGACCGGCCTTGACCCCACCCAGAACCATTTCGCGGTCAGCGCGGATGGCGCCGGCGGCAGCCTGCTGACGCTCGCCGCCGGTCCCAGCGCCAAATTTGCCGCGACATCATCGTCCGTAACCCTGTCGAGCGGACCAGGCGCGGGGCCATTGGCACTGGGCTTCGACCCGGCCTGGATTGGCGGAGCCGGCAACAGCTTCAACACCGCGGCCAATTGGAACCCCGCCACCGTGCCCACGGTCGGCATGGACGCCGTGATCAATCTGGCCGGAGCGTCGGTCGAATCCGCTGCCAACAACACCATGGCGACCTTGGCCATGGGGGCGACATCGGCGCTCAAGATCAACAGCGGCAACTTTACCGTGACCGACGGCACCGGCGTCGGCGGCCTGAAGGGCAACATCAGCGTCAACAACGCCGCTGCGCTCTCGCTTGGTGGCGCCATCGTCAACACCGGCACGATCAAGGCGTTGTCGACCGGGACCGCGACGAAGATCCTCTTCAACCAGACCGCGAACACCCTGAGCGGTGGCGGCAGGATCATGCTGTCGAACAGCACCCACAACCAGATCTTCGGCACGGCCGGGTCCAACGTGCTGACCAACGTCAACAACCGTATCAGCGGCTCGGGTGAACTTGGCAACGGCCAGTTGACCCTGGTCAACGAGGCGCTTGGCGTGATCGACGCCAACCAGGCAACCGCGGCGCTGAACGTCAATACCGCGGGCAATACAGTCATCAACCGCGGCACCATGCGTGCCACCCTGGGCGGCGACCTCAATATCCTCAGCGCCGTGGACAACACCGGCGGCACGATCAGCGCCAGCGGCGCCGGCTCGGTGGTGTTCCTGGGGGCGAGCGTTCTGGGCGGCACCGTTTCCGCGAGTGCCGGCGGCGCGATCGAGACCGCGGGCGGGAGCGGCGTGCTCAACGGCCTGGGCCTGCATCCCGTCACCAACAACAGCGCCATCCAGGTCGGCAACGCCGAGACGCTCACCCTCCTCGGTACCGTAACGAACAACAACGCGATCAACCTGAACTCGACCGGCAACAACACGGACCTCCGGCTCGGCAGCGCGCTCGTGACGCTGAAGGGCACCGGGGCCATCCATCTGTCCAACAATCCAAACAACCGCATGTTCGGCAATGCCGCCGCGTTTCAGTTGAACAACCTGACCAACACGATCGACGGCGCGGGGCAGTTGGGCGCCGCGCAGATGACCTTCAATAATGCCGGCCTGGTGGATGCCAACCAGAACAACGCACTGGTGCTGGATACGAACGGTCATCTGGTGACCAACACCGGCACCATGCAGGCGTCGAACACCGGTGGTCTGCGCGTCCAGAACACCGCCATCGTCAATGCCGGTGGCACGGTGCAGGCACTGGTCGCCGGCTCCCACGTCGATCTGGCCGGCAGCCACATCCAGGGTGGCAAACTGGCGACAGCCAATGGCGGCGTGATCCAGACGGTCGGCGGCAACGGTGTACTGGACGGGCTGACCGTCGGCGCATTGACCAACGCCGGCAACGTCCTCGTCAACGACCTCACCATCCTCTCCCTGCTCGGCACCATCGTGAACAGCGGCACGATCCAGGAAAACCACGTCAGCACCAACGGCAGCACGCAAATCCGGATCGCCAGCCAGGCCGTGACGTTGCAGGGCGGCGGCCGGCTGGCGATGTCGAACCGGAGCGGCAACCTGATCTTCGGCAACAGCGCCACCAACACGCTGGTCAACGTCGACAACATCATCTCCGGGGCCGGCCAACTCGGCTCCGCCCAGATGACGTTGGTGAACCAGGGCAAGGGTGTCATCGACGCGGACCAGAGCCCGACTTTCTTCCAGTCCGGCCAGTTGATCGTCGATACCAACGGCCGCGTCATGGTCAATGCCGGCACGATGAAGGCGACCGGCGTCGGCGGATTGCTGATCCAAAATACGGCCGTGGAGAATTCGGGCCTGATCCTGGCGTCCGGGCCGGACTCTCATGTGGATCTGAATGGATCCACCATTCAGGGAGGAACGCTGGCGACCACGGAAGGCGGCGTCGTCCAGACCACCGGCCATAGCGGCCTTGACGGCATCACCGCCGGCGCGGTGAACAATACCGGCACCTTCCTGGTCAACGACCTGACGCGGCTGGACCTGAACGGCACGATCAACAACACCGGCGTGATCCTGTCGGATCAGCAGAGCGCCGGCGGCTCGACCCAGCTTCGGTTGACCGGCCAGAAGGTGATCCTGACCGGTGGTGGCAAGGTTGCGCTGTCGAACAACATCAACAACCTTGTCTTTGGCGCCCATGCCAACAACCAACTGATCAATGTCGACAACACCATCTCCGGCGCCGGTCAACTCGGCACCGGCGCCTCGATGTTCCTGCTCAACCAGGCCGCCGGCGTGGTGGACGCCGATCAGACCACGCAGTTGATCCTGAATACCGGCAACCGCCTCGTCTCCAATGCCGGGGTGCTGAAAGCCACCGGCACCGGCGGATTGTCGATCCAATACACCGCGGTGAACAATGCCGGCGGCACCATTCTGGCGAGCGGGGCCGGCGCCCATGTCGATCTGGTCAGCGCCTATATCGAGGGCGGTCTGCTGACCACGACGACCGGGGGATCGATCCAGGCCGCCGATCGCGGCAGCTCCCTGGATGGCATCACCAAGGGAGCGGTGACCAACATGGGTCTGATCCAGGTCAACAGCGGTCAGTTGCTGAACCTGGTCGGCACGATCGTCAATACCACGACGATGGCGATGGCAGGGACCGGGAACACCGGGAGCACCGTGCTGCGGATCGCCGGCCACGCGGCCAGGCTGGAAGGCGGCGGCCGGGTGTCGATGTCGAACAACAGCAACAACCTGATCTACGGCGCCAACGAGAACTTCCAACTGATCAACGTCAACAACACGATTGCCGGCGCGGGACAGATCGGCACGGGGCGGTCGATGTTCCTGGTCAATCAGGCCGGCGGAACCATTCGGGCGGACCTGAAGACCGCACTGATCCTCAACACCGACGGCAATGTCGTCACCAATGCCGGAACGATGGAAGCGACGGGCACCACCGCCCACAACGGTGGGCTGGTACTCCAGAACACGGCGTTCAACAACGCCGGCGGCACGATCCAGGCCGTCGGAGCCAACGCGCATGTGGACCTGCAAGGCGCCTATCTGGAAGGCGGCACCCTGACGACGTCCGCGGGCGGTATCATCCGGACGGTGCCCAATTCCACCAGCACGCTGGACGGCATCACCGCCGGTACGCTGTCCAACAAGGGCAACTTCCTGATCAGCGATACAAGCACGCTGGGCCTGGTGGGGACGATCGCCAATACCGGCACCATCACGCAAGGCGCGTTCAGCGCCAACAGCAACACCGATGTCCGCATCCTCGGACCCATCGCTACTCTGACCGGCAACGGCAAGTGGAACATGTCCGACAATCCGAACAATCGGGTATTCGGCAACAACGCCACGTTCCAACTGATCAACCAGGGCAACACGATCAGCGGCGCGGGCCAGTTCGGCACCGGCGGCATGGAGTTCGTGAACAACGCAGGCTCCATCATTACGACGGGCACCAACGCGCTGGTCGTCCATCTCGGATCCGGCAACGGCGTCAACAATGCGACCATGATCGGCCAGGGCGCCGGCGGCATGGTGCTGGCGTCGGGCATCTTCACCAACAACGGCACCATGACGGCCAGTGACGGCAGCGCGATCACCTTCCAACCCGGAGCCACCAACACCAACCTGGCGCAAGGCGATCTGGTCGGCGGCACGTGGCGGGCGATCGCGGCTGGCCACGGTGCCACGCTGTCGCTGACGGGCGGACCGATCGTCACCAACGCGGCGACAATCCTGCTGCAAGGAGCGGGGTCGGTCATCCAGGCCGGCAACGCGACAGGCGGCACGCCCTACACACGCCTGGAGGACAGCCTGACCACCGTCGCCACCGGCGGTCAGTTGCAGGTGCTGGGATCGCGCGGCTACGCCAGCACCCTCGATCTTGGCATCGCGGGCACGGTCCAGGTTCAGGGCGGAACCTTCGATACCAAATCGCTGACCGTGGCGAACGCCGGCGTATTGGTGGGCCTTGGCACGGTCCAGGACACGGTTGCGAACGCCGGCCTGATCAATGCCAAGGGCGGTTCCCTGACCATCACGGAGAACGTCACCGGCGCGGGCAAGTTGCAAGTCGATACCGGCGCCACGCTCAATCTGACCGGCTCCGCCAACACCGCCGCATCCGTTCTGGCCAATGGGACGGTGTCACTGGGGGCAGGCGATCGCCTGGTTGTCACCGGCGCGGTCGATGCCGCAAGCACCGGCGTCTTCATCCTGAACGACTCCTCCGTGCTGTCCGTGGCATCGGACAAGGGAAGCAGCCACCGCATGAGTTTCATCGGCTCCGGCAAGCTGGAAGTCGCCGCCGTCGGCGCGTTCGGCAACAATGTCGGTCTGGGCACCTATACCGGGCCGCAACTCCAGAACTTCGGTGCCGGGGACGCCATCAACCTGAAGGACATGAACTTCGCCGGCGCGGTGTTGGATAGCTTCAATGCCGCGACGGGCCTGCTGCAACTCCACAGCGGCGCCACCAAGGGAACACTGCTGTTCCAGAATCCCAGCCTGGGCGCCGGCGCGTTCCACCTCGCCAATGACGGAAGTGGACAGGTGCTGCTGACCCGCTTCTGAGCCAGGTGGCGCAAGGCCTCGTCTATTTGGTCGCGGTTATGGACTGGTTCAGCCGGCGGGTTCTGTCTTGGTGGGTGTCGATCACCATGGATACGGATTTTTGCGTCGAGGCGCTTCGGGAGGCGACCGAACTGTATGGCCGGCCGGAGATTTTCCACACGGATCAAGGCGTGCGGTTCATCAGCGCGGCGGTCGTGGACGAACTGGCATCCCGGGGCGTTCGGATCAGCATGGACGGCAACGGCCGGTATCTGGACAATATTTTCATCATTTGTTACGAAATCTACCCACTTCCGCGCTGGCGGCTGTCGTCATTGCTTCCGCCGTTGGCGTGATCGAGCTCGCGAACCCGCGGCAGTTCCATCGGATCCAGCCGTGGGAATGCTGGCTCTCGATAGCCGGCTTCGTCGGCGTGGCCGTCCTGAGGGCCATCCCCGGCATTGACCTCGCAATCTTGATCGCCGTCATCGGGTTCCTTGGGGATGGCTGGCGAATATCGTCTTCCGAACCATTGGTGTGGAGCGGGACTTCAAGCCTCGCCAGCACCATCAGCCATTCGGCGTTGTTGGCATGCAGCCGCGCCAGCATACGATACAGTGTGGCAAGGCCGGTGGGACGCAGGAAGATGCGGTCGAAGCGGGCGCGCAATGTGGCGGCCCGCCGCTTGCCTGGTTTCAACCGATAAGCCTTGAGGTCGGCGTAAAAATCCCAAATCTTGCTGCGGACCTGCGTCTGCGCGCCGCGGTGCTGGTCGGTGAACGTATCCAGTTTATGCACCAGACGTTCCGCATGTACCGGGCAGAGCCCAGGGGATTCTGTCCCGGTAGATCGGGGCCACGGCATCGACCTATTCCGACGTTGAAGGACACCCCGCGCGCGAAACCGGACCATCCCAACCCTACGGCCGCCGCGGCGACCGTCGCGGCATTTCGTCATGACCGCCCATTTTCTGGGCAACCATGAACGACCGGTTAACCGCGCCTGACCGGAACGATACCCCCCGTATCCTGCATGGAAAAGAAACGAATACCCCCGTTTTCCGCGCCCTTTCGTAACAAACCTGGGCCGCCGCCAGACTTGATGTAAAATCTTAAGCTTGCCGAATCTCGCCGCGATCTCAGGCACGTAAACGCCGACTTTCGCCCCCGGTGGCAAGATCGGGTCGCCCGGGGCCAGCGGCGTCACCGGGTCGGACAAAAAAAGCGACGCCGTCGTTAATCCTCTGCTAATATTTTAGGCGTACAATGAAAAAACAAAGACTTAGATGCCGGTCCGAACACCCCGAATCAGCCAAAACCCACATTTTCTTTGCCATGCCTATCCCTCCTTCATAGACTAAAAGGTGAACAAAAGGGCCGCCGCATGACGCTGACCAACCATTTTCACACCACCACGTGCGAAAAACACGCCCAACCGAACCAGCTTACGGAGAACCACCGCCCACGGTCGACGCCCAGGATCTCCGGACCCACCTTGTGCCCCATCTGGCACCCCAATTGGCACAAAGCCCATCAACCGGGGCATCGCGGGCGCGTGCCCGGAACCCACGGCGTTGCCTCGACCGGCACTGCAAGCCGTGGGTTCCGGGCACGCGCCCGCCACCACGCGGATGGGGTCGTCCCAACTGCCGAACGCCTCGCCGATTCTAGCGCGTCGCCCAACCAGCAATTGCCGCGTCGGGCCGGCAGACGTTGCCCCCGCCCGGACGCCGGCAAGCGGATCGTCGCGGCGACATGATGCGTCTTTCGCCGCCAACCCCGGCCATCCTGTCGGCGCATGGCCAGGCGCAGGACCTGATCCGCCAGGACCGCTTGATCGAGGCATTGCGGCTCTATGACCGGATACTCCGCCTTGCCCCCGATGACCCGTGGGTCCGATTGCAACAGGGTGTCGCGCTGTTGCAAAGCGACGACAGCGCCCGCGCGGAACGCCTGTTCGGCGCCCTGACCGTCAGCCATCCCGCCTTGGAGGAGGCATGGCAGGGGTTGGGCAAGGCGCTTTACGACCAGCAGCGCGCCGAGGAAGCCGTCCTCGCGTTCAGCCGAGCGGCGGAGGTCAGCGAGGCGCCGTCGCGGGCGTTGTATCATCGCGGCCTGGCCCATCTGCTGAAGGGCAATTTCGCGGCCGGCTGGGCCGATTACGAACATCGCCTCGCGGTGCAGGATTTTCGGCATCGTGTGTTCGACCGGCCTCGCTGGGATGGCGCCGATCTGGACGGCAAGCGCCTGCTGGTGATCTGCGAGCAGGGCTACGGCGATGTGTTCCAGTTCGCGCGGTTTCTGCCACGTCTGCGGGATCTGGCCAGTCAGGTCGTGTTCGAATGCCCGATGGAACTGCGCGACATCCTGGCCCCCGTCCTGACCGGCCTGACGCTGGTTCCCTTGCTTGGCAGACAGGCACCGGACATCGCGTTCGACTGCTATGTGTCCCTGCTGAGCCTGCCGTCGCTGCTGGGTGTCGGAGCGGCCGAAATCCCCGCCGACAACGCCTATCTGTCGCATGCCAGCTCACCGATCCGCTCGGCGGGCGAAGGGTTGCGGATTGGCGTCTGCTGGGCCGGCAAGCCATCGCATCCCCAGGATCTGCATCGTTCGATGGACCCCGAATACCTGGCCGCGATCGCGTCGGTGCCGGGCGTCACCTTGGTGTCTCTGCAAAAGGACATCACCCAACGGCCGCCCCTGGCCGGTCTCTGCTCGTTTCTGCGGGATCCTGACACGCCTCTGGTCGACTTCATGGCGACGGCGCGGGTCATGGCGGGTCTCGACCTGATCGTGACGGTCGATACCTCGGTCGCGCATCTTGCCGCCGCCATGGGGCGCCCGGTGTGGCTGCTGCTGTCGCGGGCTTGCGATTGGCGCTGGATGACGCAGCGGTCCGATACGCCCTGGTATCCGACCATGCGGCTGTTCCGCCAGCCAAACCTCGGCGACTGGTCGGCCGTGATGTCCGACGTCCGTTCGGCCTTGCTGGCGCGAACCATCTCGCCCGAACGGGCCGCTCCACCCATCCGCCCAAGACTGGACGATGTGACGCTTTGCTGTGTCGACACCCTGCACCACGCGGCGGCGCTGCACGCCATCCGCCAATCCCGCGCGGCCTGCGATTTCGGCGGGGTGTTGCTGCTGACCGACAAGGACATCCGGGAAGACGGGGTCGATGTCGTTCACATAGAAACGATAGAGCGGGTCGAGGACTACTCCCGCGCTATCATGCAAGACCTGGTGGCGCATGTCCGCACGTCCCACGTCCTGATCATCCAATGGGACGGTTATGTCGTGGACGCCCGGATGTGGGACCCGGCGTTCCTCGCATTCGACTATATCGGTGCCGTCTGGCCGTTCCACGACGATAACCACCGGGTGGGCAATGGCGGCTTCTCGTTGCGTTCCAGGCGCCTGATGGAGGCATTGCTGTCGCCCGCGTTTCCGCCCCTGCATCCGGAAGACAATGCCATCTGCCGGATCTACCGACCGGCGCTGGAAGCGCGCGGCTTCCGGTTCGCCGACGAAGCCACCGCGGACAGGTTCTCCATCGAAGTCGGACAGCAGGCGGGACCGACATTCGGCTTTCACGGGGTGTTCAACCTGTGGCGGTTCGTTGCCGCGGCCGATCTTCCCGCATTCCTCGATCGCGTCGATGCAAGGGCGTTCGTCTCGATCCCCAGCTTCACCCTGCTCGCCAATTACGTGGTGGCCCGCCGCTGGCAGGAGGCTGGTATCCTGCTGCGCCGGATGTCGATCCATCTGGACCGGGCGGCCCAGGTCCGGGGGCTGGCGTCCGTCCTGCGCGCCAACCCGGCGCATGCCCAACGCCTGATCGAACGGAGCGTCGCCTTGGGAGGC
Source organism: Asaia bogorensis (assembly GCA_945861095.1). Lineage (GTDB taxonomy): Bacteria > Pseudomonadota > Alphaproteobacteria > Acetobacterales > Acetobacteraceae > Rhodopila. The sequence continues at coordinate 12,041 of CAMATI010000075.1, forward strand.
GCGGAAGGCAAGGGTGCCTTGGGAGGCGCGGAAGGCAAGGGCACCGCCGGACGCGCGGAAGGCAAGGAAGGCGCGGAAGGAACACGCGCCGCGACGGAATGGTTGCGCAAGGGGCAGCGGCACCATGCGGAGGGCCGTCTCGACCCGGCGCGGGATTGCTATGATCGGGCCCTCTCGCTCGACCCGCTCCAACCCGACGCCCTCCATATGCTCGGCGTCCTGAAAATGATGCGGGGCCAGGGGGCGGACGGCGTCACCGACATCCGCACCGCGCTGGCGTTGCAGCCCGGATTGCCCAACGCCTGGCGCAATCTGACTCACTACTACCTGATGAGGCTGCTCGCCGACGAACCCGCAGGTCCCGAAGCCGCCGAACAACTCTGGCAGGACGCGGACACCGCCGCCCGGTTCGCCCGCGATGGCGCGCCGGACGAGGCCGAGTGTCATTACCATCTGGCGGCGATCCTATGCCGGGTCGGCCGTTACGCGGAAGCGATCGCCGCGGGGGAGCAGGCCGTTCGCCTCGATCCGGGCCATGTTCGGGCGCACATGACCCTGGCTTTGGCGCGCCTTGTCACCGGCGACCTGGCGGAGGGGTTTGCCGCCTATGAATGGCGTTGGCGGCTGCAACCGACGCGGGCGGTCAACGATTACAATCCCGATTTGGCGTGGACCGGCGCAAGCAATCCGTCCGGCCGGACCGTGCTGCTGCATGCCGAACAGGGGCACGGCGACACGATACAGATGATCCGGTATGTGCCGGCCGTGCTGGCCAAGGGCGTGCGGGTTGTCCTGCTGGTGCATGCGGGCCTCAAGCGCCTGATCGCGGAGACCGCCGGTCGCGGGTGGGACGGCGTGACGGTGGTGGCCGACACCGACCCGCTGCCGCGGTTCGATTGGCATTGCCCGCTGATGCGCCTGCCGTTGATGTTCGGCACCACGCTGGACAGCATCCCGGCCGATACGCCCTACCTGTGGGCGAATCCGGATCGCGTGGCCGCTTGGCGCCGCCGCGTGGACGGCTTGCCGGCGGGGTTGAAAATCGGCATCGCCTGGGCCGGCGATCCGACGGCGACGATGAATGCCAGACGCTCGATCCCGCTGTCCCAACTCGCGCCGTTAAGCGATCTGCCGGGAGTCGTTCTGGTGTCGCTGCAAAAGGGGCCCGGTGTCGGTGGCAGCGGGAGCGCACCCGTCACATGGCATGACTGGACGGCGGAACTGACCGATTTTGCCGATACCGCCGCCTTGATCGGCGCGCTCGATCTGGTGATCTCGGTGGATACCGCCGTTGCGCATCTGGCCGGCGCCCTGGGGCGGCCGGTCTGGTTGCTGAACCGGCGTGACACCGACTGGCGCTGGCTGTTGGAACGCGACGACAGCCCCTGGTACCCGACTCTGCGCCAATTCCGCCAAACGCGAGACGGCGACTGGGCCCCGGTGGTGGCACGCGTCAGGCACGCTTTGGAAGGCTGGGTCCAGACGACATGCATCTGACAAGGGCCGATTTCCGGCAGGCTGGGCAGCCCGCGGCGCGAACGGCTATATCCCCCGCGCCCTCCCGGTACCAACCCGGCGGGGGCTGGCGTCATGCCCGGACAACCAACCACAACCGAACAACCAACCACAAGGAGACACCATGCCCATCGGCCGCGTCCTGAAAACCATGCTGGCGACCGCCGCATTGGCAATGTCCAGCGTCATGGCCACGGCCCAGATCGCCGACAAATGGCCGGAACGGCCGGTGAAAATTATCCTCAACTTCGCGCCCGGCGGCGGCATCGACAACAGCATGCGCCCCTTCACCGAGCCGCTTCAGCGTATCCTGGGCCAGCCCTTCGTGTTGGAGCATAAGGGGGGAGCGTCCGGTGCGATCGGCGTTGAAGCCGGCACGAAGGCGCCGCCCAACGGCTACACGTTCTTCGCCACGCCGGGCCTGTCGCTGGCGGTCCTGCCCAATGTGCGCACGCTGCCGTACGATTCGTTCAAGGACATGGTGCCGGTGAGTTATTACACCTGGTATCCGATGATGCTGACCGTGCATCCGTCAGTGCCAGTCACCAGCCTGAAGGAACTGGTCGCATTCGGGAAGGCCAACCCGGACAAGCTGAGCCTCGGATCGTCGGGGATCGCCTCGACCGGGCATCTGGTCGTGGAAGGGCTGAACCGCGCCGCGGGGATATCGATCCTGCACGTTCCCTATCGCGGCAGCAGCGACGCATTGAACGACTTCCTGGCCGGCGTCGTGCAAGTATTCGCCGATCCGACCGCCGCGCCGCATATCAAGGCCGGCAAGGTCAGGCTGCTTGCTGTCACCGGGGCCCGTCATCCGGAATATCCGGACGTGCCGACCTTCGGAGAAACCTATCCGGATGCCGATTTCGTGGGCTGGAACGGGCTTTTTGCCCCGGTCGGAACCCCGGACGCGATCGTGCGCAAACTGAACCAGGCCATGAGCGAGATCGCCAAAATGCCGGAGGTCGCGGCCCTGCTGCTGAAAGTCGGGCAGTTTCCGCATGCCGGCCCGCCCCAGGACCTGTCGGCCATCCTGCGCAAGGACTTCGACCGGTACGGCAAGCTGACCCGGGAGTTGAACATCCGTGTGGAGTGACCGTCGACCTCCCGGCCTGATCCGGCCGGGAGGTTCCACGGGTTACGGGGAGCGTGCGCGATAGGTTTCCGGCGCAAGGATCGCGAATGCCGCGCCGGCGACGACCAGCAGCGCGGCCGCGGTCACCAATGCGGCGATCGGTCCGAACCCGTCGGAGATCAGCCCCAGCAACAGCGGCCCCAGGACGTATCCGATGTCGCCGGTCATGCGGAAGACGCTCATGGTCGTGGCGTTCAGGCCGGGTGGCGCGCAGTCCGCCGCGTAGACCGACGGCGCGCCGCCGCCGATCGAGCTGGCAACACCCCAGGCGATGCTCGCGGCCATGAACCAGGCATAGGTGGGCGCGAAGCAGAACAGCAGCATCGACGCACCGGACAGGATGGTGGCCGGCGCGATGACCGCCTTGCGCCCGAAATAATCCACCAACATGCCGCCGGGGTAAGCGGCCAGCAGGCCCACCACCGTGCCCACCGCCAAGGCAAACCCGATCGCCGTCACCGACAGCCCCAGACGCAGACTGCCCAGCAGAGGCACAACGCTGAACAACCCGCCCGTCCGCGCGGCGGCGTTCGCCAGGGAGACCAGGCAGGCCAGCACATACCCGGTCTGGCGCGCCAGTTGTCGGACCTGTGCCAGCAGGGGGACGCCCGGTCCCTTGCGCCGTCCGGTCGCCGGCTGGCCGTGGTCGCGGGTTTCGGCAACCGCGACGGCGGCCACCGCGCCGGCTCCGAGTCCCGCGATCGCGTAGGCAAGGAACGGCGCGCTGAGACCATAGGCCTCGGACAGCAAACCGCCGGGGAAGGGGCCTACACCCGCCGCGAAGATGAAAACGCCCTGGTAGATGGAAACCACGCGACCTCGGCGTGCCGGCGTGGTGATGTCGGCGAGCACGATCTGCCCGGTGGTAACGATCAGCCCGGCGCCGGCACCCGCGACGAATCGCGCCAGAATGAACTCCGGGTAGGACACGGCCTCGGCGCACCACAGATTTCCGGCGGCGGTGACGATGCCGCCCAGGGCCAGGGCGGATCGTCGGCCATAGGTATCGGACAACCACGCCGCGGGTATGGCGCCGGCGAATCGGGCCAGCCCGTAGACCGCGACCGCCATGCCGATCGCGGTCACCGACACACCGAAGGATTGCGCGTAAAGCGGCAAGGCCGGCATGACGCCGCCGAACCCCAACTGGTTGATGGCGACCAGAACGCACATCCAGAACAGGACCCGGTTCGGATTGGCCGAACGCGCGACCGGCTCGCGGTCCGGCGGAGTCACGATGCGTCTGCCAGACTGTTCGTGGGCCCGGCACCGGGGCCGGATAGAGGCCAATGCCCAATCCCCTCGGATAAAGCTCGGCCGGCGTTCGCGAGCGGTTGGGGATCTGGAGTCGGCATCGATAGGTTCCTTCCGGCGATGGCGGACCCTACCTGGACGAACTGGCTGACATCCACCCCGGAAGCCAGTGGGGCCATCGGTGTTCCCATTGCAGCGATCGGGTTGACGAAGGCGACGCCTGCTCCGCCGATGGTGCCGATCCTCCTCCGGTTTGGACGCCTGAAGACGGGACCCGAATACCTGGATGCGGCTTGCGTTCCCGGCGGTCGCACGGTTCGGCGTAGGTTGGAATGCAAGGCGTTCCGGCCGATAGTCCGGGCCGAACAACCATCTGGGACCCGCTCATCCATGGATACCAATGTCGCCGCCCACCCGAACCGGCCACTGCTTTTCACGCCCATGACAATCCGCGGCATCACCTTGCCCAATCGAACGGTCCTAGCGCCGATGGTGCAATATCGCGCCAAGGATGGTGTGCCCGGCGACTTCCACATGGTCCATCTGGGCAAGTTCGCCCTCGGGCGCTTCGGCGTGGTGATGACCGAGGCGACCGCGGTCGAACCGCGTGGGCGGGTCGGGTATGGCTGCCCGGGGATCTGGAACGACACGCAGGTCGCCGCCTGGCGCCAGATCGCGGATTACATCCGCCATGAGGGCAGCGTGTCGGCGATCCAGCTCGCCCATGCCGGGCGCAAGGCCGCGACGTCGCGCGCGATCGACGGCACCAAGCCATATACGGCGGCGGATGCCGCGCGGGGGATGCCGGCATGGCCGGCGGTGGGGCCGACGACAGAGCCGACCGGACCGGGCTATCAGACGCCGCACCAGCTTTCTCCCGCCGAGATCGGCGATATCGTCCAGGCCTTCGCCGACGCGGCGCGCCGGTCCGATGCCGCCGGGTTCGATATCGTCGAAATCCACGGCGCGCACGGCTATCTGATCGCGAGCTTCCTGTCCGCCGTCAGCAACACCCGCAACGACGAATACGGCGGCGACCGGGCCGGGCGGATGCGGTTCGCGCTGGAGGTGGCCCGCGCGGTGCGTGCCGTGTGGCCCGCGCATAAACCGCTGTTCTTCCGGGTTTCGTCCGAAGACGGCGCCGGCGGTTGGACGGTGGAGGACACCATCGTGCTGGCGCAAGCATTGAAGGCGGCCGGAGTCGATGTGGTCGACTGTTCGTCCGGCGGACTGACCGGATCGGCGGTAACCGCGTCCATCACCCGCTATCCCGGGTTCCAGGTGCCGTATGCGGCGGCCGTGCGGAAGGCGGGCGTGGCGTCGATGGCGGTGGGCCTGATCCTGGACGGACCGCAGGCCGAGAAGATCCTGCAAGACGGCGATGCCGATCTGATCGCGATCGGCCGGCAGGCTCTCTACGACCCGTTCTGGCCGGTGCACGCGGCCGAGGCGATGGGCTGCGATCCGGAATATCTGCTGTGGCCGGAGGAATACGGTTGGTGGCTGAACAAGCGGGCCGGCAGCTTTGCCCGGGCTGGCTGAGAGGCGGGGGATGCAAGCACGCGATTCCAGACATTCGCGTTGACATGGGGCGGGTGGCCGCTATAACCCCGCTTCCTCGGCGGCCGGGACTCCTGGCTGCCCGCCCCGTCTTGGTCCTTGTTCCTGGTCCGCGTTGTCGTAGAGAGTTGAAACCATGTTTGCTGTCATCCGCACCGGCGGGAAGCAGTACCGCGTTACCCCAAACGCGCTGCTGAAGGTGGAAAAGCTGGACGCCGAACCGGGCGGGACCGTGACGTTCAACGACGTGCTCGCCGTGGGTGGCGATGGTAGCCTGACGATCGGTTCGCCGGTCGTCGCGGGCGCCTCGGTCGCCGCGACGGTGATCGCGCAGGATCGCCTGGACAAAGTCATCATCTTCAAGAAGCGCCGCCGGCAGAACAGCCGTCGGCGTAACGGCCATCGCCAGCACGTCACCGTGTTGCGTGTGTCCAGCATCACCGCCGACGGCCAGACCTACATGGCGCCCTCCGCCCATGAAATCGCGGTCCCCGCCGCCGCCATGGACGCGGCCGAGTCCGCCGCCGTGGTGTCCGGTGAGACCCCCGCCGCGGTCGAAATCTTCGAGTCGAAGGAGTAATTCGGCATGGCACACAAAAAGGCAGGCGGGTCATCCCGCAACGGGCGCGACACCGAAGGCCGGCGCCTCGGCATCAAGAAGTTCGGTGGCGAATCCGTGGTCGCCGGCAACATCCTGGTGCGTCAGCGCGGCACCAAATGGTACCCCGGGACCAATGTCGGACTCGGCCGCGACCACACGATTTTCGCGCTGATCGACGGCAAGGTGGAATTCAGCCACAAGTCCGAAGACCGCGTGCACGTCTCCGTCCGCCCGCTCCCGCTCGCCGCCGAATAAGCGCCGCACCCTCTGGCTTTCATTGACGGGGGTCGGCGCCAGCCGGCCCCTGTTTGTTTTTGGCATTCCCCATGAAGTTCCTCGACCAGGCCAAGATCTATCTCCGCTCCGGTGACGGGGGCGATGGCGTGGTCGCGTTCCGGCGCGAGAAGTTCATCGAATTCGGCGGCCCCGACGGCGGCAACGGCGGCAAGGGCGGCGACATTATCTTCGAGGCAGCGGAGAATCTGAACACGCTGATCGATTTCCGCTACAGCCAGCATTTCCGGTCACCCAAAGGCGGCAACGGGTCCGGCAGCGATCGCACCGGTGCCGGCGCCCATGCCGTCGTCATCCGCGTGCCACTCGGCACCCAAATCATGGACGACGATCGCGAGACCATGCTCGCCGACCTGGACAAGCCCGGCATGACGGTCACCCTGCTGCGTGGCGGCGATGGCGGCTTTGGCAACGCGCATTTCAAGACATCCACCAACCGGGCACCCCGCAAATCCACCAAGGGTTGGCCGGGCGAGGAACGTTGGGTCTGGCTGCGCCTGAAACTGATCGCCGATGCCGGCCTGGTCGGGCTGCCCAATGCCGGGAAATCCACCTTCCTGGCCGCCGTCACCGCCGCGCGGCCCAAGATCGCCGACTACCCGTTCACCACGCTCCACCCGCAACTCGGCGTCATCCGGCTGTCCAATTCCGAGGAGTTCGTGCTCGCCGATATCCCCGGCCTGATCGAGGGCGCGCATGAAGGTGCCGGCCTCGGCGACCGCTTCCTGGGCCATGTGGAACGCTGCGCCGTGCTGCTGCATCTGGTCGACGGCGCCGCCGGCGATGTCGTGCATGCCTGGCGCACGGTGCGGGAGGAACTGTCCGCCTACGGCAATGGTCTGGCCGAAAAGCCCGAATTGATCGGTCTGAACAAGGCCGACTCGATGACCCCCAGGGAAGCATCGGCACGGGCCGCGGCCCTGCGCAAGGCGTCCGGGCGACCCGTGATGCTGCTGTCGGGCGTGACCGGAAAGGGCGTGCCGGAGGTATTGCGGGCCCTTCAAAACACCATCACCGCGAGGCGCCAGGAGAAGGCGGCGTGAGCGCGACGATCTGGCTTGCCACACCGCGCCTGACTGTCGATCCGTGATCCCCCAACTGTCCCGCGCCCAGCGCCTGGTCGTCAAAATCGGCAGCGCCCTGGTCGTCGATGCGCGGGAAGCCACGCCGAAAACCGACTGGTTGGCTGGAGTCGCCGCCGATATCGCGGCCCTGCGCGCCCGTGGCGTCGATGTTATCGTGGTGTCGTCCGGCGCCATTGCCCTGGCCCGTCGTGCCCTGGGGCTCACCCAGATGCGCTTGCGGCTGGAAGAAAAGCAGGCCGCCGCCGCGGTCGGCCAGATCCGGCTGGCCCAGGCATGGAGCCAGGCCCTGTCGGCCAAGGCCCTGACCGCTGCCCAGCTTCTCCTGACCCTGGACGATACCGAGGATCGGCGCCGCTATCTGAATGCCCGCGCCACCTTGAACACCCTGCTGACCCTGGGTTGCGTCCCGGTCATCAACGAAAACGACACGGTCGCCACGGCGGAAATCCGCTTCGGCGACAATGACCGCCTGGCGGCCCGCGTGGCGGAAATGGTGCAGGCCGACCAACTGATCCTGCTGTCCGACATCGACGGCCTCTACACCGCCGACCCGCGCCGCGATGCGTCCGCCGAACACATTCCCGTGGTCCCGACACTGACGCCGGAGATCGAGGCGATGGGGGGCGAGCCGCCGCCGGGCTATTCGTCGGGCGGGATGCGAACCAAATTGGTCGCGGCCCGCATCGCCACCCAGGCCGGATGCGCCATGGCCATCGCGCAAGGCCATGTCGATCGGCCACTGACGGCGCTGGAAACCGGCGGCCGCTGCACCTGGTTCCTGCCAGCGCCAGAGGGTCGCTCCGCGCGCAAGCGTTGGATCGCCGGGTCGCTGGCACCGCTGGGCGTGTTGACGGTCGATGCCGGCGCGGCCAAGGCGCTGGCAGACGGTCGGTCCCTGCTACCCGCCGGTGTGCTCGGCGTGGCAGGGACCTTCGAGCGGGGCGATCCGGTGATGGTGGTCGGGCCGGATGGAGCCACCGTGGCGCGTGGATTGTCCGCCTATGCCAGCGGCGACGCCGAACGGATCGCCGGACACCGGTCGGATCGCATCGAGGCGATCCTGGGCTGGCGCGGGCGCGACGAGATCATCCATCGGGACGACCTGGTGCTGCTGGGATAGGCGCTTCCATCGCGGAACCTGCCCGGTCCATACTTGGCGCGGCGCCTGACCGCGCATTTCTTCGCCAAACTAGCGCAAGTCCGTGCCGTCGCCACGCGCTGTGACAAGACCGCTCGCACTGTCCGCGCGGGACTTCATCACGTGCCCGAGGTAGTCTGGCGCAATCGATCGCAGACCCTGACAAACGCGGTAAGTGTCTGTCCGGAAACATAGTTTGCCTTTTCAGCGGACTACCATAAGGCGGCTGGCAGGCGCGGCCCCGAAAGCGATGCGAGGCCATCGGGGAGGGGCAGCAACGCACCAGGCGCCCATGGTAGCCCGTTAAAAAGGTGCAGCATGTTTCCGAACAGACACTATGTCCCGGCACGCCGCGCCACCCGCGCCGAGTCCGGATGACGGGCGAAAATCGGCTGTTGACCTAATCAAATTTATGATCAATATATTTATTATCGAATGATCGATTGAAGACTACCCATGCGCAAGATCGCCGCCGAGCCCGACCGACCGCGAACCGGTTCAGCCAAGACCGCCGGCCCGATGCGGCAAACCCAGCCAAGGCAAGCGGCCCTGCACGGCGGTCTGCAAATGTGCACAACCACCAAGACCCCGCTGGTGCGTGCCCCAGTGCCGATGGCGCGTCGGCTGGTCCAGATCGCCACGGCCATCTGGGCTGAAGCTTGCGCGGGGGAGAGCCTGAGCCATCTCGAATTTGGAATCCTGGGAGCGCTTCGAATGGACTCGCCGCTTGATCAGATCAGCCTCGCCGGGCGTATCGGTGTTGATCGGACCAATATCGGCTTGATCATCGACGGGCTGGAGAAGCGCGGCCTCGTGGAGCGTACCGTCAACCCCCACGACCGGCGCGCGCGATTTGTCCAAGTGACAGCCGACGGCGTGGCGGTCCACGCAAGTCAGGCACCAAAAACCGCGATCGCACGGGAAAAGATATTCAGCCCACTGACCGCGGAGGAACGCGAGATGTTCTATGACCTGGTCGAAAGGATCATCGCGGCGAACGAACAATACTCCATCCCCGGCGCCGGTCGCCGCAAGCGAAGCCTGTAGACCCAACCATGATTTCTTTAACCGCTAAGCCTGGTACCGCGCCGGGATCGGAAACGAGTGCCTAGCGACGTCGCGGCCGCTGAAATGTGGAATCAAACTTGAGGGGAACGACCTATGTCACGCTTCGATCGCCGTAAATTCATCGCGTCCGCCCTGGCTCTCGGCGTCGCGTCGCCGCGACTTGCCCTTGCCCAGACCTATCCGAGCCGGCCAGTCATGCTGGCTACGACATTCGCCGCCGGCTCGCCCCAGGATCTCCTCGTCCGCGCGATCGCGGGGATCGTCGCGGCGGAGTTCAAGCAACCCGTGGTCGTCGACAACAAGCCTGGCGCGGGCGGCGGTCT
>CAMATI010000076.1 GCA_945861095.1 Asaia bogorensis
CCGCCATTTGCAACCGGAAGCTGGGCCAGCTGACCGGGTCACACCCCGAGTCACGTAACCCAGCCTGATACAAAAAGCGGTGTCCAGGAGAGTCGCGGCCCGCTTGGACATAGTAATGCAGGAGTCAAAAATGAGGGGAGTCATGAGGCCGGCCATGCCTCGAATGAAGTTGTCGGCGCCGTTGCCGAAGAAAAAGTCGGCGTTCTTGGTCAGGCGGGCGCCCTCGACGCTGGTCACGATGTCGATCCCGCCATAGGGGTCGTTCACAACGCCGGCAATCAGATTGACGATGACTCCGTTCGAACCGGTGTATTCGGTAAACGATATCTGGTCCGCGCCGGCACCACCGGTGATGGTGTCGTTGCCGGCGCCGGGTTCGGTGTAGATGTCCCAGGTCCCCGCGATGATCAGGTCGTTGCCGCCCAGGCCGTTCAGGGTGTACGAATTCGTCACCAGCGAAACGTCGCTGCCCCGCAGCGTGTCCGCGGCCTCGGTACCAAGCACGCTCTCGATCGAGATCAGGGTGTCGGTGTTGCCAAAGCCGTCCTTGGCGATGCCGGTTTTCAGGTTGACGTCGACCCCGGCCACGCCGCCATAGCATGAATCCCGATGGTAGCGGACCCCATCGAAGCCCGCGCCGCCATCGATCGTGTCGTTGCCGCCAAGGGCTTCGAAACGATTGTCCGCGGCGTTGCCGATCAGCGTGTCGGCGAAGCGGGTGGACCGAATACTTTCGATGTTCTGGAAGGTGTCGGTGAAGCCCCAAGGATCGACCAGCGTGGTCCCGTTCAGATTGACGGTGATTCCGGCCTTGATCGCGGGATCGGTAAGGCTCCAGCTATAGGACAGCATATCGCTGCCGGCGCCGCCATCGATGAAATCCGTGCCTTTCTGCGGGTCGATATAATCGTCACCGTTGCCGCCGTTGATGGTGTCGCTGCCTTCCACACCCTGGAGCGAATCGCCCGCGGTGCCGCCGGTCATCAAATCGGCCCCGATGACCAGAAGCGCGCCGGCCTTGAAGCTGTCCCCACCCAAACCCAGCCACGCCGTGTGAAAATCCACCAGGCTCGTGGTCAGGCCGGTGATCGAAACATAGGGGACGACCTGGGTCGTATCGAACACTATGATGGAGGAGATTGTTCCCCCGGTTGCGACGCCGGAGCCGTTGAAGGCAAAGCCCGCGCCGCTGACGACCACCTTGGTGCCGGAGGGGTTGGTAAAGACGATGGTCGTCGCCGTTGTGGACGATCGGATGGCGCCGGCCTGAAACATCGCCGAGAAGTCGAAGTTGGCGGGTGCGGCATTGGAAACGGTGTATGTGGCCATTGTCCGGGATCTCCTGTTTCAGACCGCCTCGTCCGCGGCGTCGCCGAGCGGGGGAGAGGTGGTAGCTGTTTGTGGCCGGGTCATGGGTCGATCGGTATGAGACCGAGCAGTATGAGACCGGCCGGCATGTATTATAAATGAATCGATACTGGAATTTTGGTCTCGTGGCAATATCGGTCCGGTGCGGTTTCGGCTTCGATCCGGCATTGCCACGGATTATTCAAACAGGTTCCGACAGAAACCGTTCCACCAGCGCCGCCGCATGATCACGCCCCGGGCCGGCCCGCAGATGCGCATTGGCTAGGTTGCGGCCGGCCGAACCGAGGTAGAACCGCTCATACTGCTCATTCCGGCTGGCCAGCGCGGTGCCGGCAAAATCCCACGCCAGACGGAAAATCCGGGCCCGCCGTTCGGCGTCCACCGACCCCGCGCCCGACAGATAGCGATCGATCAGCGGCCGCAACGCGGGATCGGCCAGTTGCGCCGCGGTTGGCGTGGTCAGCAGGTTATGCGCGCCAAGCTCCCGGATGATCTCGTTCACCCGAGGAAACCAGCGCGGCAGGGACGTGCGCAGCGCCATCAACGGCGCTTCGTCACAACACCACAGGCCGTTGCCGTAATCCCGGGCGTCCGCCTCCGCGGCCCGGATGGTAGCGCGGGCGAGTTCGGCAAACGTCCAGAGTTCGCCCAGCATCGGGATCGTGCGCGGCTGCGCATCGCCGATCGCCTCGGCCATCAAGGTGGTCAGGCCCCAGGCGAACTCCAGCTTGACCCGGGCGCGGATCATCGTCTGCTGCATGATGTTCGGATACCACCCCTGCCGCACGACGGTGTTGTAGGCGGCGAGGCTTCCGTCGATGAATACGCGCTCGCGTGGCACCTCCACATCGTCGAAGATCACGAACGCGTCCTGCTCGTCGAAACGGGAGGAGAACGGGTGGTCGAACCGGTTGGTGGCGACGGACACGCTATCTCGGCAGAACAGTTTCAGGCCCGGCGTGGACATCGGAATGCAGAAGCACAGCGCATGGGATGGGTCCGCGTTGGGCATCGGCGCGGCCGGGTAGATCGCCATTTCGTCGGAAAACGGCGCCAGGGTGGCCAGCACGCGGGAGCCGCGGACCAGGATGCCGTGTTCGGTGTCGGCGACCTTGTGCAACTGCACCGGATCGAGGCCGGTCGGCACGCCGCCGCGCGTCCGATCGACGGTTTGATGCACGATGGCATGGGTCAACGACAGATCGGCCCGCGCGATATGCTTCTGGTAGCGCACCAGCCGCTCCGCGCCCGCTTCGTTGCCGTTTGCCGCCCAGATCGCGTGTTCCCCGGCGAACCCGGCATAGGTCACGTTCATGTAATCGGGTGTACGGCCCATCAACCCGACCGAGTATTCGGCAATCCGCTCCAACCCCTTGTGCCGTCGTTGGAGATCGGCGCGGGATCGGGGGATCATGTGGCTGACATTGATGGGTTCGCCCGTTTCCGGGTCGGGCATCAGACACAGATCGGCGGCCCGGTGTTGCAGGTCGAAGACTTCGGCAATCGCGTGGGCGGCGCCGGACAAAGCCGGGTGGGTGGCGGCGTTCTCGACCTTCTCCGAACCCAGCCAGATTGCGCGGTCGTCCTTCAGCCCGGCCAGAAATTCGGCCCCGGTGCGAGCGGCCATTGGTGTCCCCCTTCGGCGGGCTGGACGGGGTGAGGCGTTAGCCCTTCACCGAGCCTGTCAATCCCGCGACATAGTGTTCCACGAAGAAGGAATAGGCTATCGCCACTGGGATCGATCCCAGCAGGGCGCCCGCCATCAGCGGTCCCCAGTAGAACACGTCGCCTCGGACCAGTTCCGACACGACGCCGACGGGAACGGTTTTCTGTTCGGAGGACGACATGAACACCAGGGCGTAGATGAACTCGTTCCAGGACAGGGTGAACGCGAAGATCCCGGCCGAGAGAACGCCCGGCACCGCGACGGGGAGGATGATGTAGACCATTGCCTCAAACCGCGTGGCGCCGTCGATGCGGGCGCATTCCTCCAGTTCCTTAGGGATGGCCTTGAAGTAGCCCATCATCAGCCAGGTGCAGAACGGGATCAGGAACGTCGGATAGGTCAGGATCAGGGCCCAGGGCGTGTCGCCCAGGTGGAAGTTGCGGATCGTATCGGCCAGCGGAATGAACAGTAGGGTCTGCGGCACCAGATAGGTAACGAAGATCCCGGTCCCGAGCGCGCCCGCATAGCGGAACTTCAGCCGCGACAGGGCATAGCCTGCGAACACGCCGCAGGTCAGGGAAATCAAGGTCGAGGCCAGCGAGATGATCATCGTGTTCCACAGCCAGGTGGAGAACAACGTCTCCTCCAGCAGCAGCACGATGTGATCCATCGTCGGATAGTTGGTCCAGAACGGGTTGTAGTTGGCGGCATTCCAGGGTCGGTAGAGTTCTCCGTCCGGACGGACCGTGGTGATCATCATCCAGTAGAACGGAAACAACAGGACGATGACGAACATGCCGAGCGGAAGGTAGAAGGAGACCCAGCGTCTCCAGCGGGCGCCTTCGATCATGGGCGTGTGCTCCCCCCGGCGGCGGATGCCGGCACTTGCAATCGCGGCATCATCGGTTCTCCACCCGGCGGATATACAGAAGCTGCAGAAGTACCACGAGGAACAGGGCCGGGAAGATGGCCAGCGAGATCGCCGCGCCCTCCGACAACAGGCCTGTGCCGACGCCGATCTGATAGGCGTAGGTGGCGAACAGGTGCGTGGCGTTGGCCGGGCCGCCGCCGGTCAGCACGTAGACAAGCTGGAAATCGGCAAACGTCTGCACCACGGAGAACAGGGTCACCACCATGGTCACCGGCAGCAGCAAGGGCCAGGTTATGTGGCGGAAACGCTGCCAGGCATTGGCTCCGTCGATGGCGGCGGCTTCCTGCAACTCAGGATTGATCGTCTGCAATCCTGCCAGCAGGCTGATGGCGTAGAACGGCACGCCGCGCCAGACATTGACGACGATGATGGAGAAGAACGCGAGGTCGGGATCGCCCAGCCAGTTGATGCGGGTGGAGATGATCCCAAGATTGTAGAACATCCAGTTCAGGACGCTGAATGTCGGATCGAACATCCATTTCCACGCGAACGTGGAAAGCACGGTCGGGATGATGAACGGCAGCAGCACGAAGGCGCGGATGAAGGCCTTGCCTTTGAAATGCCGGTTCAGCAATTGCGCCAGCCACAGTCCCAGCACCAGTTTCACCACCGTGGTGATAAACGTGTACCAGACCGTGTTCCAAACAGCGGTACGGAAGATCGAATCGTTCCACACCTTCTCGAAGTTGCGCAGTCCGACGAAGTCACCGGGTACGCCGACACGGGTATTGGTCAGTGACAGCCATATCCCCTCATAGAAAGGATAGGCGATGAACAGGCCGAGCAGAACAGCGGTGGGAACCAAAAGAAAGAAGGCGAGCCAGCGCTCGTTATCGAGCAGGCTCGCCTTGGGGTGCGAGGTCTGGTGATTTATGCTTCCCGCGGCTGTCGCCATTGCGCGTTCGCCTGTCTCGGTAAGGGGCCGGTGGGTCTTCGGTCGCCTCGCCAGACCGACGCCCGGTTTGAAAGGGCGCCGGTTCGGCGGGTCAGGAAACGCCGATCAGGCGCCGTAGACTTTCTTGATTTCGGTTTCCGCCCATTTGACGGCAACTTCGGCCGGCATGCCTTGCACGGCCTTGGCGTACATGTCGGTGACGATGTATTTCGATAGTACCTCGGCGGCTTTCTGGTTGGGCGGGCCGGCAAAGCCCGGCACCCGGCCGAAGCTGGCCGCGGCCCTGAACGGCAGCATGACGGGGTCTTCGTCCCACATCTTGTTGGTTTCCCATATCTTGGTCGGGCCGCAGGCGAAGCCCTTCAGGATGGTGAACCACTTGTCGTAGACATCGACACCGTGGAAGTAGCGCAGGAAATCCATCGCCTGCTTCTGGTTCTTCGAGTAGCCCATTACCATCATGCTCTGAGCCGCATGGTTGGCATAGGCGCCCGCGGGACCGGCGGGCAGCGTCGCGTGCAGAATGTCGGTTTTCATCTGCGCGCCGCTGTCGGTCCTGTACTGATCGGGGCGACGAAGCGCCTCGATATAGATCGACGCGCCATTCAACGTCGCGGCGACCGTGCCCGAAAGGAACGCGCGGTTGTTGTTGGAATCATCCCAGGCCAATCCGCCTTCGTCATGCGCGTCCTTCCAGAACGCGGTCATGAACTTGACCGACTCAAGCGTTTCCTTCGAATTGATGACGACGGTCTTGCCGTCCGCCTCCACTTCCTTCCCACCAAACGACCACAGCAACGGATACGAGAAGCTTGGCGCGTCCCCGACCGTATGACCGAGCGACTGACCGATGGGGTGGTTCTTGGCTTTCAGCTTGCGGCCGACGTCGCGATACTGATCCCAGGTTTTCGGGAAACTGGTGGCACCAACCTCGTCAAACCAGGATTTGCGGTAAGCGATCAGCCCGGCAACGACGCAATAGGGGACGGCCAGCCAGCGTTTGCCGTCATGCGCGTTGCCCTTGCACATGTCGTAGTAGCCACCCTGCTTTGCTCCGATCTCCTCGGTGACCGAACTGACATCGGCCACACTTTCGGCATACAAATGCGGGTGGTTGTTGAACGCCATGATGATGTCGGGACCGGCCTTCGACTGGATGGCGGCGGTGGCGCGCGCTTGCAGATCGTTAAGCCCGATCGTTTCCAGGTTGATCTTGAAGCCAAGCGCTTTCTCGGCTGCCGGGATGCCTTCGCGGCGAAGCCAGGTATCGGCCGCGGGGACGAAATCGTTCCATTTGAGCCAATGTACCGTGGTGCCCTGGGCATAGGCCGGAGCCTTGCCGCTGGCCAGGATACCGGCCAGCCCTCCACCACCGGCCAGCAGCGCGGTCTTGCCGGAAACATCCAATAGCCGTCGCCGTGATATGCGAGCCATCTTATTTCCTTCCTTTATTATTTTAGGCGCCGTCTCTTCGTACGGGTCCTTGCCCGGAGTCGCGGTGCGCCGCGGCCCCGGGGTCGTCAGTATCAGAACTTGGAGACGCGCGTCTCCTTCGACGTGATGAATTCCAGCAAAGCGGGCTTGCCGGCCTGCGTCTGCTCGATGCCGCGCTTGATCGCCGCGGTGATGTTGCCCGGTTCGGTCACGCGTTCGCCATAGCCGCCGAACGCCTTCGCCATGTCGGCGTAGTTGCCGGAGATATCGGTCGAGCGGTACTTCTCGGTCGAGATCGGCATCACCTTCAACTCGATCGCCATCGAGAAGTTGTTCAGCAGGATCGACAGAATGGGGATGCGCTCGCGCACCGCGGTTTCGAAGTCCATGCCGGTGAAGCCGATGGCGGCGTCGCCCCACAGGTTCATGCACAGCATGTTCGGCTTGGCCAACTTGGCGCCCATGGCCAGGCCGAGGCCCATGCCAAGCTGCGTGGTCTTGCCCCAGCCGATATAGGTCATGGGGGCGGTGGATTCCCAGAAGGGCGAGATCTGGTCGCGCGGGCTGCCGGCATCATGGGTGATGATGCAGTTGTCGAGGCCGACCACTTCCTTGACCGTGGCATGCAGGTCGCGGATGACGCGATACGGGTTCAGCGGCGCGTCGTTGTTATTGCGCAGCTCGGCCCATTGTTCCAGCCAGGCCGAACGGACGGCCGCGATTTCCGCCACGGTCGCGGCACTGTCGCGGTTCGCCTTGATGGTCTGGCGCAGTTCGCCGATCAGCGCCTGCAAGGTCAGCTTGGCGTCGCCCACCAGGCCTACATTGCTGACCACGTCCTTGTTCAGGTGATTCGGGTCGAGCGTCGCGTGGATGAACTTCTTGCCCTTGGGGAACTTGATGCCGAAGTTCGTTTCGGTGAAGGAGCAGCCAATGCCGATGATCAGGTCGGCCTTGGTGATGAAGTGGTGCACCTGGCCGGGCAGCGCGTTGCCGCCGGAATTCAGCGACAGCGGATGGGTTTCCGGGAAGGACGACTTGCCGCCCAGGCTGGTGGTGACCGGCGCGCCCAGCAGTTCGGCCAGTTCACGCAGTTCGGCCCAGGCTTCCGCCCACTGGACGCCGGTGCCGGAGTAGATGACCGGGCACTTCGCCGCCAGAATCGCCGCCGCGGCCTTGCGAACGTCTGCCGGATCGGGACCATATTTGTGGACGCCGACGGGGGTGTAGTCGAGGTCGCCGATTTCCTCGTTCCAGGTATCGGTCGGGATTTCGACGATCGCCGGCCCGCCGCGCCCGTTGCGCAGGTTGCTGAAAGCGCGCCGCATGATGTTCGACAGCTCGGCCGGCACGTTCACGGCTTCAGCGATCTTCGATACGCCGCGCATGGAACGGGTGGAGTTGTAGTTGGGGTCGATGCCCGCGATCCGGCGCGCATAGCCCTGCGGCAGCACCAGCAGCGGCACGGATTCCGAATAGGCCTGCGCGACGCCGCCATAGGCGTTCTCCGCACCCGGGCCATGCTGCATGCAGAACGCGCCGATCTTGCGACCGGAGGTCACGCGGGAGATCGCGTCGGCCATGTGCAGGCCAATCCGCTCCTGCCGGACGATGATCGGGCGGATATCGGCCGCGGCGGCGAATTCCAGAAGATGGTTGACGGGATAGCCGCAGAGGATCTCGATCCCCTCCCGCTTCATGATTTCCGCTATGGCCTGGCCGACTTTCATGTTGTCCGTTCCCTCTGCTGGCTTGTGGTCCCGCCTGCCGCACCTTTGATGGCCGGTTGCGATATCCTATTCACGGTAGGGCGGTGACGGTTTGGTGGCAACCGGGGTGTGCGGTTGCGGATCGCCAGGCCCATCGGGCCGCGATCACATCGCCTGGAACTGCCGCAGCGCGGTGTCCAGTTCGCGTGATCGCTGATCCAGTCTTTGCACGGCGGCGGGGGAAGGGCCGCCGACGCGTCGCGCCGCTTCCTGCTGGGCGCGGTCCTGGGCGTCCAGTTCCTGTTGCAGACGGGCGGCTTCGGCGGCGGCGGCCGAGGACTGTCCGGACTGGGATCGGAGCTGGTTCAACGCCGCCCGCTGGTTTCGCAGGGTCTGTTGCAGCCCGTTCAAACGTTGTTGCGCCGCGGCAAGCTCCGCCGATGAGGCATCGGCGCCTTGCTGCGCGACCGCGGCGCGCTGGCTGGCGCGGGCCGCGGAAGCTTCCGCTTGCGCCGCGGTATTCTCCAGGCTCTGCGCCCGTCGGACGTCGTCGCCGCTGACCGCCGCGGACAGCCCTCCGAAGAAACCGCGCTGGCTGGGCGGGACATTGGCGCCGCCGGCACATCCGGTCAGCAGCAACAATCCTGTCAGCAAGCCCGCGGTCACTTTGAACCAATCGGCCGATAGATTGATCCATCGCGATCCGGTGACGCGGCGCATCGCGGCGCTCACCCGAGCGGCACCTGGCGCAGCGCCGTTTCCAGCTCGCTGGCGGATCGTTCCAGACGACGTTGGGCGGAGTCGATCTTCGGTTCCTCGGTCATCAACTGTGGTTGCTGCTGGGCGCTGACCACCAGCCGCTGGCGGGCATCTCGGGCATCAGCCGCGGTCTTGCGCATGACATCGACATCCTGGTGCATGCTCGCGGTCTCGGCGCGATACTGCGCGGCGGTGAGTTGGCCGGCGCGATACTGCTGGTTCAGCATCGCGAGCTTCTGCCGGTTGGCCGCTGTCACCCGTTCCGACGTCGCGGCGGTTTGTTGCAGGTTGGCGGCGATCTGCTGCGCCGACTGGATGCGTTGTCCGGCGCTGGCTTCCTGTTTCTCGAACGCCATGGTTCGGTCGGCGACCATCGCTCCGGCCAGGGCGCCGGCCAGCAGGCCGATGCCGGCGCCGATCAAGGCCCCCTGGCCGCGATTATTCCCCGATACCGCGGCGCCAAGGGCGGCCCCACCGGCGGCGCCGACCAGAGCACCCGTGGCGGCGGTAGTGTACCATCGCGTGGACTGATCGCGCAGTTGTTGTTGCTCCGCCGTCAATGCCGCCGATCCCGATCCGGGCATGCCGGTCTGGCATGCCGGCAACATCACTACGACAGACAGGGCAAAGGCAAACTTGCGCATATGTCCGCCCCTATGTCCGAGAGAGCTGATGGCACCCGCCATGATGGTTCACTCCTGATGGATGGCCGGTTCGAAACGACCCAGGGCCTGCCTCTGTCATGCCATTGGAAGATGAATATGGCATTACGATGGGCTTCGTTCGGAAGTCTTCCGCCGAACATCGTCCTGTATGCGCGGTTCTCGAACGACCCGCCATGCCTTGCCCCATAACCCGGGCGCCGCGTAGGTTCGTTCAAACACCAACCGGGAGCGTCCCCCATGCGAGCAGCCGATGCCATCGTCGAAATCCTCAAACGGGAGGGTGTGGACACGCTGTTCTGCTTCCCGACGACCTCGATCATCGAGAACGCGGTTGCCGCCGGCATCCGACCCGTGATCTGCCGGCAGGAACGCGTCGGGGTCGACATGGCGGACGGTTATGCACGGGTCACCAATGGCAAGCCGCCGGGCGTGTTCGCGATGCAGTACGGTCCGGGTTCGGAAAACGCCTTTCCCGGCATCGCCACCACCTATTCCGATTCCGTGCCGGTGCTGTTCCTGCCGCTGTCCCAGGCCCGCGACCAGTCGCAGGTGTTTCCGACGTTCCGCTCGCAGGTGACCTATGCCTCGGTCACCAAGCAGGTCGAGGAGATCATGCTCCCCGGGTCGACCGCCGATGTGATGCGCCGAGCGTTTGGTGCGTTGAAGAATGGGCGGCTGGGGCCGGTGATGGTGGAGGTGCCGCGCGACCTGGTGGACATGGATATCGGCAGCGACACCGTCGATTACCGACCGATGCGGGCCAGCATTTCCGGCCCGGACCCGCGTGATGTGGACGATGCCGCGAAGCTGCTGGTGGCCGCCAAATGTCCGGTGATCCTGGCCGGGCAGGGCGTGCTGTATGCGGAAGCGTCCGATGAGTTGGTGCAACTGGCCGAACTGCTGCAAGCGCCGGTGATGACGACGGTGGACGGCAAAAGCGCCTTCCCGGAAGATCACGCGCTGTCCATTGGCTCCGGCGGCAACACGTTCAGCGGTCCCGGCCGGTTGTTCCTCTATACCAAGGCCGACCTGATCCTGGGCATCGGCACCGGCCTGAACCGCCACCCGCTGACCACGCCGCCGTTGCCCAAGGGCGTGCCCATCATCCACGCCACCAACGACACCCGCGACCTGCACAAGCAGCACCAAACCGAGGTCGCGCTTCTCGGCGACGCAAGACTGACCCTGGCCGACCTGATCGTCGCGGTGAAGGAGCGCCTCGGCCGCAAACGGCCGAACAGTTCCCCGGCCGCCGAGATCGCCGCCGAACGCGCCGCCTGGCTGAAGCGGTGGGAAGCCAAGCTGAACTCCAAGGAATCGCCGATCACGCCGTATCATGTGATGTCGGAGTTCATCCGTGTGGTCGATCCGGCTGGCGCGATCGTGACCCACGATTCCGGAAGCCCGCGCGATCAGTTGCTGCCGTTCTATCGGGCGACCCGCCCACGCGGTTATCTCGGCTGGGGCAAGTCCCACCAGTTGGGCACCGGGCTTGGCCTGGCCATCGGCGCCAAGGTCGCGGCACCGGACAAGTTCTGCGTCAACTTCATGGGTGACGCCGCCTTTGGCATGACCGGCCTGGATATCGAAACCGCCGTTCGCGCCGGCATCCCCAGCCTGACGATAGTGCTCAACAATAACACCATGGCGATCGAAATCCCGCACATGAAGCTGTCGCATGACATGCACAAGGCGCGCGACCTCGGCGGCAACTATGCCAACCTCGCGCGCGAATTGGGCGCCTGGACGGAACGCGTGGCCGACCCCAACGACGTTGCCAACGCGATCCTGCGTGCTCGTCGTGCCACGGAAGATGGCAAGACGGCGCTGCTGGAATTCATCACCAGCGCGGAGACCGCTTTCTCCCATCGTGGCGGCAAGGCGGAAGATGGTGCTTCCGGCGGACAGGGGGATCATTGATCATGGACCAGGAACTGCTGACACGGGTGGAAAACGGCGTCGCCGTCGTCACCTTCAACCGGCCAGAGCGTATGAACGCGCTGACTCGCGACATGATTGGCGGCCTTGGCGGGTTGCTGGCGCAATTCGCCCAGGACCCGGCGATCGGCTGTGTCGTCGTGACCGGGGCGGGCAAAGCCTTCTGCTCCGGCGGCGATGTGCGGGTGCAGGCGGCGACCGCCGGCAAGTCGGACATGTCCCCGGAACAGCGCGCCGATCAGTTGCGCAGCGGCATGGTGGCGTCGCAATTGCTGCATGACATGCCGAAGCCGACCATCGCCATGCTGAACGGCGTGGCGGCCGGCGCCGGCATGTCGATCGCGCTCGCCTGCGACATTCGCGTGGTCGCCGAGTCCGCCCGTATGACGACGGCCTTCGCCAAAGTCGGACTGTCGGGCGATTACGGCGGGTCCTATTTCCTGACCCGTTTGCTGGGGCCCGCCCTGGCGCGGGAGCTTTACCTGACGTCGGAAGTGCTGGATTCCAGGCGCATCCAGGCGTTGGGTCTGGCCAGCCGCGTGGTGCCCGATGCCAACCTTGAACAGGAGACGATGGCCCTGGCCAACCGTCTGGCGAGCGGCCCGCGCACGGCCTACCGCTACATCAAGCGCAACATGAAGGTGGCCGAGGAAGGGACGTTGAGCGACGTGCTGGATTCCGAAGCCTTCGGCATGCTGCGGACCCGGGAAACCGCGGATCACGCCGAGGCCGCGCGGGCTTTCGTCGAAAAGCGGCCGCCGGTCTTCAAGGGAGGCTGATTTACACGATCCCACTGGACCGTTGCCATGCCGAGCGACGGTGGGCTGGGTATTGCTTCTTTGGATTGGGGCGCGGCCGCATCGCATGTGCGCCGCACGAACCCGCGCGGATTGCCAAAGACAATAGCGGCGACCGGTCTCATTCGTCACCGCGTTGCCGCTGCGCGGCCATGAATTCGCCCCGAATGGCAATCAGATTTCGGACGGTCCAAGCAGGAAAGGGACAGTCCGATGCTTCCCATCACGCGCCTTCGGTCTTTGGTCGTTCTGGCCGTGCTGGGTCTTGGCGGCTGTGTTGGCTATCCGGACGTCTACGAGTCGGGATACGGGCACGGCGGCGGCGGCGGCTATTACACGGCGCCGGCCTACAGCCCGGTATATTCCGGGTATCGCGGATCGTACGGCTATCGGCCGCGCGCCCATCATGGCTATTCGGGCTGGGGACAGTCCGGTGGCTACCGGGGCGGGCACGGGGGTGGCCACGTCCGTAACCATGGGGGTGGCCGACCATCGCCTCCCGTGGTGATCGCGCAGCCGCAACCGCAGCCACAGCCACCACCGCAGCGGTCTTGGGGTGGCCATGGGGGGGGCGCCCATGGGGGCGGCCATGGCGCCGGCGGACCCCGGCATGTCGATGGCGGTGGGTACCGTGTTCGTGACCCCAATTACGGGGTCGTGGATCCCGGTCGACAGTGACGAATGGGTATGGTCCTCCGCGTCGCCCTAATACCACTGGCGCGATAGAATCCCATGGTGTGAAGCCCTGGCGCCTGATCGGATCGCGGCCGGCCGCACCGCAGTGCCCGCCGCACTGACGATCAGGCCGATGGCGCCGCCGATTGGAGCAGATCATCGAAGCGGCTGAGCCGCACCGGCCAGTCGTAGTGCGTCACGACCCGGCTCCGCGCCGCCCGCCCGATAGCGTCGGCCGAGGCCGGATCGCTTGCCATGCGACAGGCGGCGGCGGCGAATTCGGCTTCGCTGTTTGCCAGGATCACATCGACGCCCGGTGCGGCTTCGATCCCCTCCAGCGCGCCAGAGGTGACGACGACCGGGCGGGCCATCGACATCGCCTCCAGCACCTTGTTCTGGATGCCGCGGGCGATCCGCATCGGGGCGACGGCGGCGGTCGCGTGCGCAAGATACGGACGTACGTCAGGCACCCGACCGGTGACATGGACGCTCGGGATAGCGGTCAGCGCCTGCACCGCCGGACTAGGGCTGTTGCCCACGATGTAGAACACGGCATCCGGCAAGGTGCGGCGAACCATCGGCAAGATGTCGGTGGCGAACCAGCGCACCGCATCGACATTCGGCGGATAGTCCATCGTGCCGGTGAACACAAAAGTCGGCCGCCCGGTGTCATAAGGGGCCTCGAACCCGGGCGCTGGGTCGAAATACCGATGATCCACGCCGCTGCTGATGCCATGGATATGCGCGGTTCGGTCTGGGATCAGAGACCGAAACAGGGATGCCTCCGCCTCCGACACGAAGGTCGAGGCATCGCATTCCTGGGCGATCCGCCGCTCCAACGCCGCCACGCGCCGCCATTCGCGGCGATAGACGAAGCGCATCGGGCCGGTCGTGGTTTCCGCGTAGGACCGCCATTTCTCCGAATCCACATCCGCCAGATCGACGATCCGCAATCCCGTCTTCGGCAAGTCCAGGACATACGGCGCCATGTTCGACGAGTTGACGAACACCACGTCCGGCCGGACTCGCGCCATGACATCGCGCACCCAGCGCGCCAACCCGCGGTCCCGGAAGAAGACGACGCTGAGCGCCTCATTGGTCAGCAGCCCGGTCGTGCAGAGGATCCGGGCCATCCGCCGATCGATCGACGCGACATGGATGTCCTGGCAGAGCGCCGCGACCACGGGCACATGTTCCGCATCGGACGGGTCGTCGATCAGGCATCCCAGATGGATTGTGTAGGACCGGGCCAGGTGGGTCAGGATCTGAAAGGGCCGGATTTTCTCACCCTTGATGGGTGGATAGGGCAGCCGCTGGGTCAGGAACAGCAGGTTGGGCTTGGGCGAGACCGGATCGTCCATCAGCCCAATCCTCGCACGATCGGTGGGCCCAGGATGTTTGCAACCGGGATCGGCAGACGCTTCCAGGCGGCGATGAACATCCGGTATTTCGGGTTCAGCGGGTTGTGGTCGGGGATCGTGGCGCCAGGAGCCAGCCGGAACCGGTAGTTCATGTCCGCCGGTTCGAAGCCCCAGTTGTGCTTGAACGAATAGGCGCCGGTACCCTTCTTGCTGCGCCCGAAATCGAACATCCCAAACCCGCGTTCCGCCGCCCGACGCATCACCTCCCAATACATGAAATCGTTGCCCGCGCGCTGCCTGGCCGCCATGGACCCGCCGCCATAGTAGGGCAGCACCTCCTCCCGGAAATAGAAATTCATTACCGATGCGATGGGGGATTCGCCGTCCAGGATGGTCACCACATCGGCGCGATCCCCGAACGCCTGCATCAGGATGGAGAAGTAGCGCTTCGAGAACACCGGCGTGCCCAGGTTCCGCACGCTTTCCGCATAGATCCGGTGCAGCACGTCGACCCTGGTCTCGGTGACGGATGTCAGGCCATTCTGAATCCCCTTGCGCACCATCGCCCGCTGCTTGCGCGGGATTGCTTTCATGTTGCGCTCGTGATCGGCCACGATCGACTTGCGGAACGTGACATACAGGTCGGGACCGGAAACCCAGCCATCGCCGGCCGGCTCCGTCGGGTCACGAAACCGGAACTCCGCGGCTCGCGCGCCGGTGTCGGCGAGCAAGCTGGTGGCGTGCGCCGTCAACATGGCCGCACTGTCCGCGTCCGCCGTGACAGGGCCGCCATAGACGCAAAACGGATTGGAAATCAACGTGTCGCCGAACAGGAGAGTCTTGACCCGGACCAGCGGCAGGACGCCGGTGATGGCGCCGTCACGCTCGGTGAACACATAATGGGTGGAGTGGTTGAAGGCGGACCTGATTACCTCCGCCCAGGCGGACAGGTGGAAGAACGTGCCGGTCGGCATCGCCTCCACGAATGCATCCCAGGCCGGTGCGCTGGCGGTATCGAGGATGCGCAGGGTCGTCGTCATTTGACGGATATCATTGCAGGGCCAGTCCGCTTGTCAGGCTGCCACGCCCGGCCGGACCGCCGGGTGCGGCGCAGCGGACAGAATATCGGCATAGACTTGATCCATCCGGCCCCAGGCAAACTGCCGAAGCAGATCATCCAACGCGGACTCCATGCGCGACAGGTTGGTATAGTGGCGGACGCGCGATTTCCAGCCGCATCCCGCCACGCGCGGTTGGCCTGGATCGACCTCCCACGGATGGAAGTAGAAGATCCCGGGCATATGCTCCCGCTGGTTCAGATGCGTCAGGCCGCGGCGATACAGGGCCGACGGCAGCAGGCGAAAATACCCGCCGCCGGAGCACGGGAAGTTGCGCCCGAACAGCCGCACCGTGGTCATGGGGATCTCCCACAGCGACCCGCCTCGCGGCTGAAACGGCGACCGCGGCGCGTCCGGCATGCCATACAGATCATGCGCGATCGGGTTGATGCTGGAGCTATAGGTGTAGCCCTCCTCCTCCAGCACATCGAACGCCCAAAGATTGCGCGCGCCGATGGAGAACGTCGCCGCCCGGTAGCCAGCAATCCGGACCCCCCCGACATCCTCCAACAACGCGCGGGTGCGGCGGATATCGGCGCGAAAGGCGTCGGGGTCCTGGGAGTCGGCGCGGGTATGGTCCCAGCCGTGACTGGCCAGTTCGTGGCCCGCGGCAACGATGCGCCGGATCAGCGCCGGATGCCGCTCCGCCACCCAACCCAGAGTAAAGAAGGTGCCGCGGACATCGGCGCGGGCGAACTGCGCCAGGATGCGATCGACATTGGCTTCGACGCGGCGTTCCAGGCCATCCCAGTCCTCTCGCCGGATGCAATGGGCGAAGGCCTGAACCTGAAACCAGTCCTAGACGTCCACGGTCATCGCGTTCAGCGACATGATACCAATCCGCTGAAACACTGACTGATCGGCGTCTTCTTACCCTTACCGTAATTGCCGAGCGTGACCGCGAAACCCCAGTCCTGCATCGCGTCCGTGATCGGTGTCCCCCCATCGTCATTGCCGGACTTGACCCGGCAACCCGCGCTTGGGCCGCGGGGGGCGGGTTGCCGGGTCATGCCCGGCAATGACGGTAAGGGTGACGATGACGGTGATGCGGTCATCGGGGCACTCATGGGCGTTTCGCCTCGACATCGGCCAGCAGGTCCAACACCCGGCGGAACACCCGGTCCTGGCGAGTGGCGGTCTGCTCCAGCGCCTCGATCCGGCGCAGCAGGTCCTGGTGCGCCCTGTCGCTCAGCGTTCTGTCGGGAACCGCCTCGACAGGCGGCACAAGACCGACCCCCAAATCCTGTTCCAATTCCCCGGCGGTGGTTTCGACCATCGGCCCGTCGATCGTATGGGCTTCTTCCAGCGCGCCATACAACAGCACGCGGGAGCACAACGTGTTGATCCGGCGCGGGATACCGCCGCTTGCCTGGTGAATTGCGCGATACGCGTCCTGATCCAGCGCGGGATCGCCATTCCACCCAACCGTGCGCAGCCGGTGTTCGATATAGAGGCGGGTCTCCTCCTCGGTCAGCGGACCCAGATGGAAGGACGCAAGCACGCGCTGGCGAAGCTGCTCCACATCCCGGCTGGCCAGGATCGGGCGGAACTGCGGCTGGCCCAACAGGATCGTCTGCACCGAGGCGCGCCCGTCCACCGTGATGTTGGACAGCATCCGCAATTCCTCCAGCGCGCCCAGCGAGAGGTTCTGCACTTCGTCCACCACCAGCAGGCAGCGCCGTCCGGCCTTGCGCTGGTCGCGGACCATCTGCTCGAACCGGCGGATCAGCGTCGCCTTGTCGGTCCCTGGCGTTTCGCCGATGCCGAAGCCCGCCATGGCCAGGCGCAGCAGGTCGTCCCCGGATACCTGGGTCGTGACCACCCGCGCGATGACATAGGTATTGCGGTCGAGTTGCGCCCAGAGCTGTTCCACCAACGTGGTTTTGCCGGCCCCGACCTCTCCCGTAATGACGATAAACCCCTCCTCCTGCGCCAACCCGAACACAAGATGCGAAATCGCTCGGCTGTGTCCGGCGGACCCGAAGAAGAATCGCGGATCCGGCGTCAGCAGGAATGGGATGCCGGAGAAGTTGTAGAATTTTTCGTACACGGTGCCCGATCAGAATTGTTTGGTGACGCCGACGATGACGAGATTCTGGTTCATGGTCAGACCTGGCGTCGTGGACGTCCGGTCGAAGTAGGAATATCGCACGACCCCGCTCAGGGTCTCGGTAAATGTGTATTGCAGCGCCGCGCTGGCCGCGATCGACGGCGCATTGCCGGTTTGGCCGGCGCTGCCGCCATTGGTCAGCGTGTAACCGGCGTAGGCGCTGAGTGACAGGTCGGGCCGGAGTTGGCGGACCCATTGGACGCTGGCGGTCTTGGACGTGCCAGAATTGCCGGTGGGCGTGCCGCCGCCGGTTGACGTCTGGGTGGTCCAGGTCAGGTTGAAAGTGAACTGGTCCCGCTCCAACGTCGTGTTCACGCCGGCGGTGAAGGTGTCGAAACGGTAAAGCCCGGGATCGACGCCAAGCGCGTTGGTGCCGGTAAACAGCGGTGCGCCGGTCTGGCTGTTCACCAGGGACCCGTTGGTTCCCACGGTCCCGGCATCGAGTTGGCGTTGCAGGTTCTGCAACTGGGTGCCGAGCCGGCTGCTGTAGCTGAGCGTGGTGAAGGTGCGGGCGGTGATGGCGTAGTTGGCGTTCAAGGTCAGGGACTCCGCACCCTCCTGCCGACCGTAGCTGACCGATACCGAACTGTCCGGATTGGGCGTCCAGGTGGTCCCGAGTTGCCAGGTGATCCCCTTGATCTGCTGCGACAGGGCGTTGGAGTACTGAATGTTCTCGTAACCCAGCGAGGCGAACACGCTGAAGCTGGTATTGATCGCGTAAGTGACCCGATTGGAGATCGTCTGGCGTGTCGAATTCGACGTGCTGTTGTTGTTCGGGTTCGTCGTCCCGTTCGTGTTGAACTGGCCGGATGTCGTGGTCTGTGAGATGTAGACATCGACCGTGTCCTGGATACGGCCCAGAATCTCCCCCGACGTGAAGCGCGCGGTCTGTTCGGCGGAAAACTGGTTCTGCGGATTAGTGCCGCTGCTGACCACGGGCAAGGCGCCGAATCCGGCCACCGAAGACGACCGGGATGCGTTCAGGCCGAGACCGATCCGGCCGACGCCATACTCGCCGAAGCGGTGGGTGACGTAGGGGGATATACCGAAACTGCTGGTCTGGATCTGATTCTGCCGGCTCAGACCCAGGTTGTTGCCGGTCGCGTTACCGAAACCGCCCGCCGTGATGGGGCTGGCGGACGCCATCCCAAGCGTGCCCAAGCCACCGATGCCGCCATTTCTGGCCTGTACGCCCGCTATCGCCCTGACATCGACGAAGGCCAACTCCGGCACCAGAACGACCTGACCGGTCGCGTTCAACTGTTGGGCCAGGCCGTTCTGCGATGTATTCCTGGCATAGAGTGACAACACCGGCGCGTAATCCAGCTTCAGGGACGCGCGGGTGGTTTCGCCGACGATCGTCACGCCGGGCGAGATGAAGGACGCGATGTCCCAACTGCGCGGGCTTTGCACCTGCAGGGCGTTGTCGGTCAGCATGCCCTGAATGCCGAGGCGCGGTAGGATCGTCCATCCGCCCCCGACCGGCGCGCTGAGCCCGTTCACGATCTGCAACTGGTTGCGTAGGTCCCGCGCATCCGGGGCGGCGAGTTCGGTGCCGGTCGGCACGATGGAGCCGCGGCCACCCAGTTCGGGGAAAGCCGAACCGCTGCCGGGGCGGATCAGAATCCCGCATGTCGCGGCAATGGCAATGCGCGCAGCGTGGCGAAGCTGCGCTGATAGGGTTGCCATCCCCGAGGTCCCGAACGCCGCCGCGTCAGGACGAGTAGTAGGAGGAGTACGCGCCGAAGGTATAGCGCGACGAAATCTGCTGCTTATTCAGGACCATGGTAATCGTCGGGCAGGCCTGGATCAGGTCGAGCGATGCCTCCACCTCATCACGCTGGGTCCGGTCGGCCTCGACCACGAACAGGATCTGGCCAACGACGGGCGCGAGCACCGCCGGATCGCTGGTGGACAGGCAGGGCGGTGCATCCAGGATCAACAGGCGGTCGGCATAACGTCGCCCCAGGCTTTGCACCAGGCGCGTCATTTCCTTGGTCGAGAACAGTTCCGCGCTGCGTTCGCGTTCGCGCCCAACCGGCAGGATGGACAGACGCTCGATCGGGGTTTTGACGATCAGGGGCGCGGGGTCGAGTTTGGGGTTGGCCACCAGGTCCAACAGGCCGCGCGCTTCGGCCAGACCCAGGGAGTAGCAGAACGAATCCCGCTTCGAGTCGGCGTCGACCAGCAACACGTGGTGATCCCCCTGGCGCGCAATGCTGCCGGCGAGGTTGACGGAGGTGAAGCTTTTGCCCTCACCCGGACGGGCGCTGGTTACCATCAGCAGGTTGGAAAATCCAGGTTCGGCGCCAGGACCGAACGCCGAACGGATGATCTGACGCTGCACCAGCCGAAACTCCTCGGAGATGCGGCTGCGGGTGCGGGACCAGTCGACCATGCCGCCGCGTTCCAGCGCGACGGCATCGATCGACGTCGGGATCATCAACTGATCGGCGGTCGCGGCGTCCAATCCGCCCGTTGTGTCCCGCGTGACGATCGATGGCGTGGACAAAGGCGGCGGAGCGGAGGGCGTCGGCCCTGACTGGGCGACCGGTGACTGGGCGACCGGTGACTGGGCGACTGGTGATTGGGCGACCGGTGATTGGGCGACTGGAGGTTTGGCGATGGACGATGCCGACGGGTTCGCCGACGCGGCCTGCGTCGCTGAATCAGGCGGCGAAGCGAGAGGACGCGGTGGGGCAGGGGCCGGCGCCGCGGTTTGCCCGGGATCCATAAGCTGGGCCGCGGAGCCTTCCAGATTGCCGGAACGCAGGAGCCGTTCGGCGACCCGCTCCACCAGATGGGATGTCTTGGGAATCAGCATGTGTGCTTGCGCATCTATATGAGAGCCGCCGACCGCAGGATGTGCACCATCAATCCCCCATAGACACCGACCAGGACCGCGACCGCGGCGCCAAATCGCATCACTGTCATGACGCGCTGACGCAAAGGCGCCAGGCCAAGAACGGAGATGCCCCCGAGGACCGGTAATCCGAGGACCCGAAGCTCATCGACGCTGGAAAAGGACCGATCGAACTGGCCGAACAGGATGGTCATGCCGGCGCCAGCCGCCATGCCCCCGAGAAGCACGCCGGTGATCAGCAACAACCGGTTCGGCGCCACCGGCAGGCGCGGAATCTCCGGCGGGTCGATCACCTGCAATTTGACCTTGTCGGCCTGGGTATCGGCGGCCTGGGCGATATTTGCCTGCTGAAGGCGTCCCAGCAGGTCCTCATAGTTCTTGCGGAGCACGAAATAGTCGCGATCCATGTTCTGATATTCGGCGATCAACCCCGGCTGCTCCCGCTGGATTTTCTCCAGGCGGTCGCGAGAACGGACCGCCTGGTCGCGCTGGCGTTGCAGCGACAGAAGCTGCGTGTCGGCCTCGATCAGCTTGACCTTCAATTGGTCGTAGATCGGGTTGGGCGCGGATCGCTTCATCGTCTCGGGCGCAGCCGCCCCTGTTTGCGTCCCGGCCGCGGCCGCTGACGGGTTTTCATTCGGCGCTCGGCGGAGCGATTCGATCAGCTTCCTTTGGGCGATGACGTCCGGATGTTGCTCCGTCGCGCGCAGCAGCAGCATGCGCAACTGATCTTCGGCTTCCTGCACCCGGGTGCGCGGCACAGGGGCGGCGCCCGGGGATCCGGGGAATTGGATCGCCGGTCCGGTTTCCACCACCAGCATCGGGGGCGTGTTCTCAACCTCCTGGCGCAGCGCGTCGCGTCCCAGCAGCGCGTCCTGCAAGCGGCCTTCCAGAGCCAGCGCCTGCGAGCGTGCCCCTTCCAGGGCCGGCACATTGGGACTGGCCTCGTTCGGCAGTACCTCGATATAGCGGGAGCGGAACTCGGCGCGCCGCTTTTCCGCCGCGCGGAGCTGCTGTTCATAGGAGTTGATCTGCCGCTCCAGGAAGCGGCGTGCATTTTCCATGTCGGCGCGATTGCTGCCGGTGGCGCTCTCCACGAAGATCGTGAGCAGGGTCTGCACCACGTCATGCGCCAGTTTCGGATTATCCGACCGGTAGGTGATCGTGAACAGGGTCTTGGTCTGGGGTGTGACTTTGATGTTGGCGCCGAGCTGGGCGATCATCCGCTCCCGGTCGGTGGGGCCGGCTAGGGTCAGGTCCAGGTCGGTTTTGGAGATCAGCTTTTCCAGGTTTGGGCGGCTGAGCAGGGTGCGTTGCAGGATTTCCAACTGTGTCGTCGGTGCCGAGTCGGCGGCGATACCGCGCAGCAACGGGGTCAACACGGCGTCGGTGTCGACGAACAGACGCGCGCTCGATTCGTATTTGGTCGGTACCAGGTAGACGCCGACCCAGCCGACGCCGCACACCAGCCAGGCAATGATCACACCCATCCAACGCCGGCGCCACGCCGCGCGCAGGTAGGACAGGAGCATGAGACGCATGGAGTCCATGGCGCGACGGTCTCCCTAGCAGCCTGTCGGACTCGGGATTTTCGATCAATAACGACGGCTGTTCGGCTGCGCCGGCGCGGTCATCAGACCGCCGGCGGCGCCCCGATCACGTCCTGACTGGCTTCATATCGGCCCGGAGGTGGCGTCACGGCCGACCCAT
>CAMATI010000077.1 GCA_945861095.1 Asaia bogorensis
CGCCTGACGCGGATCGCGTAGCGCGGCAAAATGCGCCAGAAACGGTGGGGGTGTTGGCTCGGACATCGGGGCCTCCTGATACGAGGCCCCCTAAGAATCGTACTTTTGCCCGCGCCGGAATCCCCCTCCCGTTCAAGCGATTGCCCTGAAGCCCCGCCCTTCCCCCATTGCCGTCCCGCCCACCAGGCGCAAGGATACGCCACGATTCCCCAGGCGCAGAAATGCGCCACGCATACGACGCAAAGGCACGAACCAAGATGGCTGGACCAGACTCCACAAACTGGCAGGACCCGCTCTACGACCTGCTGCGCGCCAACAACGTCACCCAGTTCAGCTACGTCCCCGACGCCGGGCACAAGGTGCTGATCGACCGGTCCCTGGCCGATCCCGATGCGCATTCCATCCCGCTGACCACGGAAGAAGAAGGCGTGGCACTCTGCGCCGGCGCGGACCTCGGCGGGCAGCGCAGCGTGCTGCTGATGCAGTCCTCCGGCGTCGGCAACTGCATCAACCTGCTGTCCCTGACCGCCGGGTGCCGCTTTCCGCTGCTGACCCTGGTGTCCATGCGCGGCGATTTCGGCGAAGGCAATGCCTGGCAGTTCGCCATGGGCCAGGCGACCGAGCCCGTCCTGAAAGCCATGGGCGTCGTCGTCCTGCGCTGCGATGCACCCGCGGATGTGATCCCGACCGTCACGTCCGCCATCACCATGGTTTTCCAAGCCGGACAGGCCGTCGCCGTTCTGTTGGGCCAGCGCCTGATCGGCGCCAAGAAATTCTGACCGGAGGGCATGGCAATGGCACAACTGAACAAGCTGCGGACGTCCAACCTGCCCGACGCGGTGCTGGATCGCCGCCAGGCCGTCCCGGCGCTGATCGAGCGCCCGTCCGACTTCCTGATCGTCACCGGTCTGGCCGGCGCGGCGCAGGAAATCTCCGCGATGACCGATAGCTCGCCCAGCGTTTTCGCGCTGGGAGGCGCCATGGGCGCGGCCCTGGCGATGGGCCTGGGCCTGGCGCTGGCTCAGCCGAAGCGACGGGTGCTGGCGGTGACGGGCGATGGCGAACTGCTGATGAATGTCGGCACCTTGGCCACCATCGCGTTGCAAAACCCGCCCAACCTGACCGTGATCTGTGTCGACAACGGGCATTACGGAGAAACCGGCAACCAGGACAGCCATACCGGCCTGGGCGTGCGGTTGGACACCATCGCCTCGGGCTCCGGTTTCGCGGTCGTGCATACGATCAACACCGAAGCCGACCTGGAAGAAGGCCGCCGGCTGGTGCGCGAAGGCAACGGGCCCATCTTCATCCTGCTGCGCGTGAAGGAAGGTCCGCCGCTGCGCAAGGGCCGCAACCTGGTCCCGCATCTGGAACGCGACAAGTTCCGCGCCGCGCTGCTGGGCTGAACCGCATACCGCACGCACCAAACACGGCCTGAACCGAACAAGGAAGGAACCAAGCCATGAGCCAGGCCCTGAAAGGCATCCGCGTCATCGACATGACGCACAACCAGGCCGGCCCCGCCTGCGCCCAGATCCTGGGCTTCCTGGGCGCCGACGTGATCAAGCTGGAAGAACCCAAGGGCGGCGACGTCGCGCGCACCAACATGCGCGACAAACCCGACAGCGACAGCCTGTTCTTCCTGATCCTGAACGCCAACAAGCGCAGCCTGACGCTCAACCTGAAGACTGACGAAGGCAAGGACCTGTTCCGCAAGGTCATCGCGGAATCCGACGTGCTGCTGGAGAATTTCGGCCCCGGCGCGCTGGACCGCCTCGGGCTGGGCTACGACGCCCTGGCGAAGATCAACCCGCGTCTGATCTACGCCACGATCAAAGGCTTCGGCACCTACGGCCCCTATGCCGACTTCAAAAGCTTCGAGCCGATCGCCCAGGCCATGGGCGGCGCCATGAGCGTGACTGGCTTCCCGGAAAACCCACCCACCTTCAACTTCCCCGCGATCGGTGACTCGGGCACCGGCATGCACATGGCGATCGGCATCCTGGCCGCGCTGCAACAGCGCCACACCAGCGGCAAGGGCCAGCATGTCGAGGTGTCCATGCAGGACGCCGTCGTCAACCTGATCCGCGTCAGCCTGCGCGACCATCAGCGCACCGGCAAACCCATGCCTCGGTCCGGCAACCAGTTGGGGCGCACGGTTCCCGGCACGACCTATCCCTGCGCGCCGGGCGGACCGAACGATCACGTCTACATCTTCGCCCAGCCGCAAATGTGGAAACCGCTGGTCAATGCCATGGGCCAACCCGAACTCGCCGACGATCCGCTGTTCGCCACGCCCGAGGCACGGTGGGAGAACCGCGACGCCTTCGCCCAGGTCATGTCCGCCTGGACCATGCAGCGCACGAAGTTCGAGGTGATGAAGGTCCTCGGCGACGCCGGCGTGCCCTGCGGCGCCTGCCAGGACACCGGTGAAGTCCTGGCCGACCCGCATTTGATCGCGCGGGAGATGATCGTCGATGTCGATTACCCGACCCGCGGCACCTACAAAACCGTCGGATCGCCGATCAAGCTGTCCGACTCGCCGGCGGAGATCACCCGCCCGCCGCTGCTGGGCGAGCACACCGATGAGGTGTTGAGCGCGCTCTGCGGCGTCGGCCCGGACGATCTGGCGCGGTTGCACAAGTCGGGCGTGGTGTGACCGGATGAAACTGTTCTACTCGCCCGGTTCGCCCTACGCCCGCATGGTGCGGGTGGCGCTGGTCGAACTCGGTCTGGACAGTGATGTGGAAAAGCAGGAGGTCACCCTGCGCGATCCGGAATCGGCCCTGCTGCCCTACAACAAGGTGGGGCGGGTGCCGACGTTGCGGCTGGATGACGGCACGGTGCTGACGGAAAGCCTGCTGATCCTGTCCTATCTGGATACGCTATGCCCCGATCGCCCGCTGTTGCCGCGAGACGGATCGGATGGCTGGACGACCCTGGCCCGCTTCGGCACCGCCATGGGCTTGATGGACGGGATTGCCGTCTGGAACCGTGAACTGCGCCGTCCGGAGCATGAACGCTCCCCGCCGGTGCTGGCCCTGGAATTGACCCGGGCCGGCCGCACCGCGGACGCGCTGAACGCAATGGTCGCGGATGGCGCCTATGCCGGCCCCATGGACACTGCCCGCATCGCCCTCGGCTGCGTGCTGGGCTACTGCGAGCGCCGACACCGGACATGGGATTGGCGCCCGGGACGACCGGCCCTCGCGGCATGGTACGAATCCATCGCCCAGACCCCGTCGTTTCAGGCGACTCTACCTCCCCAGGGGCCGCCGCCGGGGCCACCTCTCGGCTGACGGGGTGGGACGGTCCCGACGCTGGCGTGGTCAGGCCCCAAGCACGACGACCGCGTCAGACCCAAAGCGACACAGCCTCGCCAACCGGAAAGACCTTCGGGGTCTCAATCTCGATGACCGCCCCGCCCGCGAACACCAGCGACAAGGAACACGCATACCCCCCGCTGCCCAGGATCGCGGGGCCCAGGAACAGGCGCGCATCGACGCCTGAACAAAGGGCGTTCCACGGGGCGTAATGCCCGTGCGGGTTCATCGCGCGCTGCACATCCGGTCGAGGCAGCCACACCGGCGCGTCCCGTTCTTCCGTCCGCGCCCTCACCCGCACCCATTTGATATCGAGGTTGGCAAGGCACCACCCCGACACATGCAATTCAAGCTGACCGGCGGCGACCGTCGCAACCACGGTCAGGTGGCACCGAGGCGACGCACCGCCCCACCGCGGATCGGGCACAACCACCCCGGACCTCGCCTTCATCGCCCCTACACCCGCCCCAACACCCATCCCGTTGGGCCTATCCGCCTGCTTTGTCAGCCAGATCAGCAACTGGGGGGACGCGTCCGCCTGGCCCAGCAGCGACATGTAACGCGGACCGATGGCGGCCATCATCTGCGTCACGACATCGATGAGCGACGCCTCCAGTCCGATCTCCCGCATCAGACCGCGCGCGGTGGCAACGCCCGTGGGATCAGGGGCGAAGGGAATGGCCTCGCTGGTCGTGAAACCGGCCTCCGCGCCAAGCCGAACGACCTGTTCGGGGGTGAATTTGTGCTTGTCCTCCAGGGTCGAGAGGAACTCTATGTCGTTGTGATGCAGGCAGTCCCGCCGCTCATAACCCAGCCAGTTGAACAGCGGTTGCAGGGCGGCCTGGTTGTCCTCATGGGCCGGCATCAGCAGGACGGCGATATCCGCCAGGGACAGCGCCAGGGCCTGAAAGAACCGCCGGCTTGGTTCCAGGAAGAACGCGCGCCCACCGGGACGGAGCCAACGGGCGATGTCGGTCAGGAATGCCGCGACATCCGGGATATGGTGCAGGACGGATGTGCCGACGCAACTGTCGAAGGCCGCATCGCGGACGCAGGCTTCATGGCTGCTATACGTCGTGAAGGCGACCGAGCGTTCGGACAGCAGCCCGCGCCGATCCAAATTCTGCCGGCATGCGCGCAGCATCCCGACCGACACGTCGGTCAGGACGATCTCGCCGTCGCCATGATGGGTCAGCAACCCGCGCGAATACAGCCCCGTGCCGCAGCCGATCTCGACCACCGACCCCAGATCGTCCGGCCACCGCGAACCGGCGACGTCCCGGATCAGGTCATACATGCTGTCGGCCTGGGTTTCGTCGATCCCATGATCATGCTCGTAGGACTCGACATCGAGCGCCGTGTCGAAGCGCCCACGCACGAAATCCGCGATGCCATCGATGACCGGGACCCGGCTTCCGCAGGACGCGCAGACAAGCGCCTTGCCGACACCGGTCTCAAACGCTCCGCCGCATTCGGGGCAGCGGAATTTGGTTGTCAGCAGTGTCTCCGGCACTGGCGGTTCCTTTGGTGGCAGCGACTGTTTTCCCGGCCAAACAACGGTGGCGTCAAAGGCATGCCGCGGACAGGCCGCTTCGGATAGGCACGGGACTGGCCGGCCGAACGGATTAGGGTTCGGTGAGGTTGATTGTTTAGCAGTATCCCCTTGGCGATGCCACCTGTGCGAGCAAATCTCCGTGACGAGACCACCGGTGATCTTGCGCCCACCCTGCCCGCGCCGACGGCAACGACCTGCCGATCCGGTATCGCCCGCCGCCCCAGAGGTGGGCAGGATCGCGCTGTCAGGCCGCGCGCGCGACGGCCAACGCATCCACCCGCGGCTCCACCAGCGGAAACACCTTGCTGGGGTTCAGCAGCCAGTCCGGATCGAAGGCGGACTTGATCATCCGTTGCTGATCCAACTCATGGGCGGCGAACTGCACCGGCATCAGGTCGCGCTTTTCCACTCCGACGCCGTGTTCCCCGGTCAGGCAGCCGCCGACCTCGACGCAGAGTTTCAGGATGTCGGCACCGAACGCCTCGGCCTTGACGAAGCTGGACGGGTCGTTGGCATCGAACATGATCAGCGGATGCAGGTTGCCGTCGCCAGCATGGAAGATGTTGGCGACCTTCAGGCCGTAGCTGTCCGACATTTCCCCGATCCGGCGCAGCACGTCGGGCAGGCGGCTGGTGGGGATGGTGCCGTCCATGCACAGGTAATCCGGGCTGATCCGCCCGATGGCGCCGAACGCGCCCTTGCGGCCCTTCCAGATCGCCAGTGATTCCTCGGCGGACTGGGACACTTTCAGGCTGATCGGGTCGTGGCGGTTGCAGATCGCGCTCAGCCGGCCCAGCAGGTCGTCCTGTTCGGCGGGACTGCCCTCGACCTCGATGATCAGCATCGCTTCGGCGTCCAGCGGATAGCCGGCATGGGCAAAGGCCTCGCAGGCATGGATGGCCGGACGGTCCATGAATTCCAGCGCCACCGGGATGATGCCGGACGCGATGATGGAATCGACGCAGGCGCCGGCGACCTCGTTGGATCGGAACGCCGCCAGCATCGCCCGCGCCCCCTCCGGCCCGCGCAGGATGCGCACGGTGACCTCGGTGACGACGGCCAGCATGCCCTCGCTGCCCGTCAGCAGACCCAGATAGTCGTAGCCGGCGGCATCCAGGTGTTCGCCGCCGATATCGATGATGTCGCCGTCGATGGTGACGATCTTCAATCCGAGCAGGTTGTTGGCGGTGACGCCGTATTTGAGGCAGTGGGCGCCGCCGGAGTTCATGTTGACGTTGCCGCCGATCATGCAGGCCAATTGGCTGGATGGGTCGGGGGCATAGAAGAACCCGTCGGCGGAAACGGCGTTGGTGATGCCGATATTGGTCACCCCGGCCTGCACCGTGGCGCAACGATCGGCATAATCGATATCCAGGATCTGGTTCATCCGCATCAGGCCAATGACGACCGCGTCCTCCATCGGCAAGGCGCCGCCGGACAGCGACGTGCCAGCCCCGCGCGGCACCACGCGCACGCCGTTCTGGTGGCAGAAGCGCAGGACCGCGGCCACCTGCTCGGTGGTTTCCGGCAGTGCCACGGCGAGCGGTGGCTGGCGATAGGCGGACAGGCCATCGGTCTCATACGGTTTCAACAAACGAGGCTCGGAGATCAGACCACTTTCGGGCAGCAGGGCCTGCAATCCGGCGACGATGCCTTCGCGGCGGGCCATGACATCGGCTTTGGGGGTTGGCAGGCGGATCATGAGCGGTCTCCCTCGGTCCAGAAGATGGGCTTGGCCAGATCAGGTCGCAACACCTATACAACAGGTCAAGCCGCAACGTTCAAACGGAGGAAACCCAAATGGCCGACATTACCAACTTCGAAGACGTCCCCCTGCCCGCCGACAAGATATGGAGTGTCATTGGCGACTTCGGCGGCATCCGCAAATGGGCCGTTCTGGTGCAGGGCGAGACGGTGGAAGAGACTCCCGCCGGCAAGGTGCGCACCCTGCAAATGCCGGAAGGCCGCGTGGTGAAGGAGCTGCTGCTGGCCAGTTCGCAATATGCCTACACCTACGCCATGGTGGATCGGCCGGAAATGCCGGGTTATCGGTCCACCGTCGCCGTGGTGCCGCTGGATGCCAACAATTCCCGCATCACCCTGATCGTGCACATGGACACCGCCGATGCGGCAGCCGAAGAAGAGGTGACCGCGCGCTATACCCGCAACCTGCGCGGCAATCTCCGCGCCATGAAGAAGGCCCTTGGCATCGCAAGCTGATCCTGAACCCAGGCGCGCAAACGCCGCTACATCGGGTGGTCCCACTGGAGCAAAGCGACATGGTCGTCGCTTTGCTCGCCCGGAACCAACTGATATCAAGGTTGCCGCTGAACCCCCGGGCACGCCGAGGAACCGCATAGGTGACCGCGCCAACCCGCCCCCTGCCCCTGCCCCTGCCCCTGCCCCGGCTGCAGTTCGCGGTGAAGCGCGAGTTGCCGGACTTGACCCGGCAATAACGGTGACGGCAGTGCATCGGTCATTGTTTCGGCCGGTTGGTAGTACAGCCCAACAGCATCATCCCTCGGATCCGGAACACGCGCTGACACATCCCGCCCCGCCGGCAACATGACCCGTGCCTGCTCGGCCGGCAGGCAAACGGAGGGCTGATGCCGAAAGCCCGCCCCGCCGCACCCAGCGCGACACGAAGCGCCCAGTCCAGGCCGAGCGAATGGCCGGAGCAGGAGCCGCGAGGACGAACGGTCCCGCAATTCCGGCGTCACAAACACTGGATCTTGCAGCTTGTGGCATCGTGCGCGCTGCATGGCCTGTTGATAGCGGCATTCGTGTGGGTATCGCCCGCTCTGCCCGTATCGTCGACAGATCCCATCCAGATTGATGTCATGACGGCCCAGCTCGATGCGTCAGCGGACGCCACCGTCGACCGACCAGAGCGCGATGCCGCATCGGTCGAAGCGAATCCGGTGGCGAGTCCAGACCCTGCCGCGTCGGAAACGCCGCTCTCTGAAACGGGTGTGTCCGAGCCGACTCCGGACGCGCCAGCGCAATCCCCGGCCCATGCGCAATCGGATCAGCCGCGCGCCGAGGCCGCCTTGCCGCCGCTGCCCGCATCGGCATCGGAATCGGCATCGGCATCGGCATCGGAATCACCCGCCCCTGATGCCCAAGCCGTGCCCCAACCGGACCAGAATCCACCAATGGTGCCACAGGCCGCCGTGTCGCCACCGATGGACCATCCGCCGGCCTCGGCGGATGGCGCACGCGAGCCACCCCCATCAGCGCCGCGCATTGCGTCCAAACCCGCGCCGCCGCCCCGGAAGCCGCTTCAGGCGAACCCACAGTCCGCACCGGCCAGCACCGGCGCCGTTGCCGCAACCAGTGCGGACAAAACCGGCGAAAAGACAGCCGCGCCACCACAACAAGCGTCCGATATCAGCCCACGCTGGCGATCCGCCCTCGCCGCCTGGCTGCATGCGCGCAAATCCTACCCGCATGAAGCCCGTAGCCGCGGCGATCAGGGCGGTGCCGCCGTCCGCTTCACCGTCACGCGGGATGGGCAGGTGGTCGCGGTGGAACTGGTGCGCGGCAGCGGTTCGCCGATCCTTGATCAGGCGGTCCGCGCCATGCTCGACGGCGCCCGCGTGCCGCCCTTCCCGCCCGACATGACGCATGAGCGGATCACCGTCACCGTCCAGATCAACTACAACCTGGATCGCTGACGATCTGGACTCCCACCACCGCCATCAGTACTCATACCGACCGAAACAATGACCGATGCACCGCCCTTTCCGTCATTGTCGGGCCCGACCCGGCGACCCGCGCCTCAACGGCAGGGGGTGCCGGATCCGATCCGGCAATGGCGATAAGGCGGCGCCCATGGGTCATGTTTCGGCCCGTTCGTATCACGGCTCGGAATTCATGACCCACGACCACGCCACACACGGCTCGATAGGCTCATCCCACCCATGCGCATCCTCTACAGCCACCGGATCCAGTCCCATGACGGCCAAAGCGTGCATGTCGAGGAACTGATCAGCGCGTTTCGGGCCGCCGGGCATGAGGTGATGGTCGTCGGTCCCGGCTTCTACCAGCAATCCGACTTCGGCGGCGAAAGCGCCACCGTCGCTCGCCTGCGCCGATTGCTCCCCGGTGTGCTCGGAGAACTTGCTGAACTCGCCTACAACATCCCCGCCTATCTGCGCGTGCGACGCGCCTGGTTCGGCTTCCGGCCCGACCTGATCTACGAGCGGTGCAACCTCTATTTCCTGGCCGGTGCCCTGGTGGCACGCTGGCATGGGGCGACGATGTTCCTGGAGGTCAATTCCCCGCTCGCCCAGGAACGATCCCGGTTCGGCGGGCTGAAACTGCCCCGCCTCGCCGCGGCGCTGGAACGCTTCACCTGGCGATCGGCAACCAAGGTGCTGCCGGTCACCCATGTGCTGGCCGCCATCGTCGCGGACGGCGGCGTGCCGGCGGACCATATCCAGGTGGTGCCGAACGGGATCGTGCTGGAACGCTTTACCCGGCGCACGCATGGTTCCGAGAGAAGCGATCCCGTCACCTTGGGCTTCGTCGGCTTCGTGCGGGACTGGCACGGGCTGGACAAGATCGTCGACGCCTTGGCCGAACAGCCGGAGGGCCAAAATCTGCGCCTGACCGTCGTGGGCGACGGGCCGGCCCGCGCGGACCTGGAGCGTCAGGCGGCGCGTCTCGGCGTCAGCGACCGCGTCCGCTTCACCGGGCTGGTGGCTCACGACAAGGTCGCCGACCATGTCCTGAACTTCGATATCGCATTGCAGCCGGCGGTGACGCCTTATGCCTCACCACTGAAGATATTCGACTACATGGCGGCGGAATGCGCCATCATCGCGCCCGATCAGCCCAATATCCGCGAAATACTCGGCCACGAGCGGACCGCCCTGCTGTTCGACCCCAACGACCGAGAGGCCCAATGGGCCGCCATCCGCCGCCTGATGCAGGAGCCCGCGCTGCGTCACGCGCTCGGGCGCACCGCACGGGCGGAATTGGAACGCCAGGACTATACGTGGCGGGCCAACGCGGCCCGGATCGTCGCCTGGGCGGCCGATGCGGGCCACCCCAAGGCGTGATGGGCGGCCGACGCGGGCCGCCCCAAGGCGTGATGGCCGCCTGGCGTCGCGGCTGCCAAGCGTCATCACTACCCGGCGTTATCACTACCCGGCGTGATCACTACCCGGCGTGATCGCCGCCCGATGCGTTGACCGCCAGCCGTGACTACTGGGAGGCCGGCTTGTCCTCGGCCTTGCCCGCCGGTGCCGCGGCTGACACATCCGTCTTCCCCGGCTGACTCTTCTGAATCGCGCCGGTCATCGGGATGAAGAACACGCCCATGTCGCGCTTGGAGTGGATCTTCCCCTCCGCGTCCTTCGTATAGACATACAGCACCTGGCCGCGCTTGAACGGCTGGCCGATCGGAATGATCATCCGCCCGCCCGGCTTCATCTGCTTGAACAGTTCCGGCGGCGCGAAGGTCGCGGCACAGGTCACGATGATCGTGTCGAAACCGTCCTTGACCTCGGGCCAGCCATAATAGCCGTCGCCGACCTTCGTGTGCACATTGTCATAGCCCAGCGGGGCGAAAATCCGTGCGACGGCGCGCCCCAGCGGCTCGATGATCTCGATCGAGTAGGAGTGCTTGACGATTCGCGACAACAGCGAGCTTTGAAAGCCACTGCCGGTGCCGATCTCCAAGGTCGTGTGCTCGGGCTTGGGCTGGCAGATCTGGGTCATGTAGGCCTGCCCCAGATAATCCGACAGCGCCGACCCATAGCCCAGCCCCCACGGCTTCGGCGTGTCTTCATAGGAATCGCCCGGAGTCGCGCGCTTTTCCGAGTAGACATAATGGAAATACTCGCGCGGCACGGCTTCGAACGCCGCCACCACGGCCGGATCTGCGCTGCCCAGGCGTTCCTTCAGATACGACTCGATGCGCCGGATCGCGGCGGGCTTGCGCCGTTGGATCGAATCGAATTGCTGGTCGGTCAGGCTGACCGACCGGCCGGACTCCCGCATCGCGGTTTCGTAGGCGGCCTTGTTCCAGACCGGGGCGGCGTTGGCGGAACGGATTAGCCCCGGTGCCGTCAGGATCGGGGGAACCAGGGTTGCGGCCGCGACGCCAGAAATCAGTCCGCGGCGCGAGATCGGGCCGGTGATATGTGCCAAGCGTTTGGCTTCCTCATGCCAGGGAATGTAACGAGGACGATCGCATACAGGATCGCCGAACATAAAAGAACCCTGCTGAATCCATACTCGCGCGCCAGCAGGCTGGCCGCCGGGGTGGCGATCACGGAAAACGCCCCATTCAACCCCCAGGCCCACGGCAACATCCCGCCAGTGCCGGCCTTCGCCAAACCCAACGGGAACGGCAGGCCCAACACCAGGGAAACCGGAGCCAGGATCAGCACCACCAGCATCGCGCGCAGGTGCCACGGCAAATCCAGCGTCGCCAGGATCAGCGGTTCCAGGAACAGAAACAGCGCACCGATCCAGACCAGCACCACCAGGCAGACGACCATCATCGTCTCCACCGCCCGTTCCTTCAACCGATCGGCCGCCATGCTGCCAAGGCCGGAAAATACCAGCATCCCGGTCAGCACCAGGGCGAAACCCGCCGTTCGATCGTTCAGCCAGAAACTGGCCTTCTCGATCAGGTAGATCTCGATGAACAGGAACCCGAGGCCCAGCGCCGGGAAGTAGAACATCGCCCGCCAGATACCGACATTGCCGCTGTCCTCGCCGGGGCCGCTTCTACCACGAAGCCGCCCGGGCGCGGCCAACGGCACCAGCAGCACCAGGATCGCGATCACGATCGCCTGGCTCAGGACAGCCAGATTGACCAGCAACCCGACCTCCGATTGCGGCAAAATCTCCAGCCGCTTCAGGATCGTGCCCAGATGGTCCAGTCGCAGCACCGAATAGAAGAACG
The DNA here is from genome assembly GCA_945861095.1 of Asaia bogorensis. GTDB lineage: Bacteria > Pseudomonadota > Alphaproteobacteria > Acetobacterales > Acetobacteraceae > Rhodopila. Next base: position 11,801 of record CAMATI010000077.1, read on the forward strand.
GACGGTCCAAGGTGACCGGATCCAGGTTGAAGGTCGTGCGAGACGGCGTCGGCTGTCCGGTCAGAACGGCCTCCGCCTCATCGGCGATCGCATCGTTCGGGCTGATACCCCCCATCGTGCCCAGATCGAACGAAACCGCCGGCAGATCGTTGAATATCCCGGCACGCGCGGCCACGACGTCCATGCCCGGATACCAGGACACATCGAACGACCGCTCATCGCAGAACGCCTTGACCACGGCGATCCGCTCGGCCGTCCATTTTTCCCGCGACATCAGCACCCGCACGTTCCACGCGGACCGATACACCACGACATGATCCGCCGGGTCCTTGATCCCGACCGCCAGCAGCGCGGCCCGCGCGGTTGCCATCACCCGCAGCGCATAGACCGGGAAATCGCGGATCGAAGCCGGCAGCGACACGATGCCACCCGGAGCCAACACTCGCAGGAACCCCGACATCGCCTCCACCGTAAAGGCGGTGGCGTTCGCTTCCGCCGTGTCCAGGAAGTCGGCCGAGATGTCGACGACGTCATACACCCCGTGGCGTGTCGCCTGCACCGGCGGGACCGTCGATATGTTGATAAAGGGATCGACCTGATGCGCCGGAGACGGCCCCAACCCCTCTCGCAGCGCGCGGGCGAGAATCGGTTCCGGCTCCAGCACCCGGACCTGCGAGGACCCGAGCGCCATCGCCTCCGCGATCCTGAACCCCCCGGACGCCCCGACCAACAGCGCTCGGCTGCGCGGGATCATCTCATAGGGCAGCGCGGCAAGCCCGGCCCTGGCGTAGTGCGCGTCCGGCCCGCCCGCCTTCGGCAATGTCGCGATCCGGTTGCCGTCCCGATACAGCCCGTAGCCCAGGGGCGGACCGTCTATGCCCATCCGTCCGGCATTGTTGGAAATGTCTGTGTCCACACGTTCGGTGAACGTATCCAGCAAGGTGTAATCGCCGCGGGGAGAGCGAACCTGCGCGACGACCTGCGCATCCTGGGTGTTGAGCGGGGCGTAGATCGCCTTGAAATCGTTGATCTCCGCCTGCCTGTCCAGCAGCAGCACCGCTTCCGAAGCGGCCAGCGCGAGGAAAGCGGCCAGGCTGGCGCGCCAGCGGAGCGGGCCGGTCAGGAACAGCGCGCTCGCGGCAAGCGGAACCAGCAACAACGGCACCAGGTCAAACGCGTGCACGCCGAACATCGATACCAGCACCAGGGCGGCGCCGGCCCCGGCGCCGGTCAGGTCGTAGCCGTAAACCAGCCCGATCCGGTTGGCATTCAGCACGAAGCTGAGGCTGATGAATACGCCGGTCAGAAAGAAGAAGGGCAGTAACGCCGCGTAATAACCTGCAATATTCAATAGCTGCGGCTGCCAGGTCGCGGCATTCTGCAACTGCAGCGGATTGAACGGATTGGCGCCCGTCAGATAGTAGCCGGCGGCGGCGGTCAGCACCAGGCACGCGGGCAGCGCCGCCAGCAGCACCTGCCCATTGCGCGCGAACGCATCGCGGAACAGCGCCAGCACGACACCGCTGAGCGCGAATCCCACCATCACGATGGAAATCACCCAGTAGCCATACTCGGACCATTTCGCGACGGCGAAATACCGGGTCAGCGCGGTCTCATAGCCAACGGCCGCCAACGCGACCAGGAACAACGGAAGCAGATTCACGGCCACACCCGACGCCGGATGAAGCCTTCAACCAGTCGGTTGAACCGCGCGGGTTCATCGACAAACAGGGCGTGTCCGGCTTCGTAAAAAATATCCGTCTCCGTGCCGGCCCGATTTCGCGCCAGATTCTGCGCCTGCTCCGCCCAACGCGGGCGCACCACATACAGTACGGGATGGCGCGTCGCATAGACCGCATCGCGCCAAAAACCGCGTGGCACCGGGTAAGATAGCAGCGCCTTGGCGGCCGGTTCCGGCGTGCGCAGGGTCGCCTGCGTCAGGCGTTCCAGATACGCGGGCGATTGGGGTTGGCGAAACATGCCGCGCACGAATTGCCGCATGGCCTGCTCATGCGGCGGCTTCGGTGCCGTGGTCGGTTTGGGGCGGGCCGGGATCGGCGCCGGCTCCTCCCCCACCGAGTTGTCGACCAGCACCAGTCCGGCGACGCGGGCATCGCCCTGGATGGTCAGATAAGCCAGGGTATCGAGCACCCCCAGCGACCAGGCGACCACGACGGGCGGCGAGGGCGCCAGTTGCGCGATCACGTCGCCGATATCCTTCCCTCGGCGGATATGATCGTAGCCGGTGGCCGGCACGTCGGACGCGCCCTGGCCGCGCGGGTCGAACGCCAGAACGCGGTAGTTTCTGGAAAAGAACCGTATCTGCGGCTCCCAGATCCAGGCCGGCATGGTCCAGCCGGGCACCAGCAGGATGACATGCGCGCCAGGCGGGCCGGAGTCCTGGACATGCAGTCGCACCCCGTCGCTGGCCACCACGATGCGGCTCCGCGCGGCGTTGGGCTGCGCGCCGGCAATAGGCGGGGCCAGGCAGAACACCGTCATCCACGATAGGATCGCCCAAACCCGCAGCGCCCGCACGGGGCTGGCCCCCCAAGGAAACACCCCCCAGGGAAACGCCCCCCTGGGAAACGCCCCCCTGGGAAACGCCCCCCTGGGAACCGCCCCCCTGGGAACCGCCCCCAGGGGATGCGCCCCCGTGGAACGCGATCCCACGGGAAGCGCCATAACAGGTCGGATCCGGCACATCAGGCGGAAGACTTCGCGATACAGATCAAGCCACGCTATCCGAGGTGCCGCGCGGGCGCATGACAAGCGGGACGGTCGATCGGCTCACGGCTTGGCTGACGGCACTCGGATGTACTGTGGAAATCCATGTGCATCCCTATGATCGTCACAACACACAAGGGAAGTTCCCGGTTGCGCTTAAACAGTACCCCGTCAACGCGCTGGCCGCGTTCGGTTTAAGTCTACCACCCACGGATAGCGGGATCAGTAGATATCGCGCAAGGTTCGCTGGTAGCCGGTGTCGATGGTGGCAATCACGCTCATGCCGGCCCGCAACGGCGGCTCGTCTGGACCGCGATCGATCTTGATCCGCACCGGGATCCGCTGCACCACCTTGACCCAGTTGCCCGAGGTGTTCTGGGCGGGAAGGATGGAGAACTCCGAGCCGCTATTGGGCGCGATGCTTTCCACCACGGCGTTCCAGCGTCGCCCGGGATAGGTGTCGACGGTCACGATCACCGGATTGCCGGGCCGGACATGGGTCAGTTCGGTTTCCTTCGGATTGGCCTCGATCCAGATGCGCTCGTCTGAAATCAAGCCGAAGGCCGGGGTGGCGGCAGCCAGATACATGCCCGGCTGGACCGATTCGACCTGCGTCACGATCCCGGCGAACGGGGCGCGGATGATCGTGTGATCAAGTTGACGCTGGGTTTCGTCCAGAATCGCTTGCGCTTGCAGATAATCCGACATGGTGCGGACATCGACGTCCGGGTTGCCGCCCAGGCGCGCCAATTGGACCGCCGCGGTCACCCGCAACGCCTCCACCGCTCGCTTGTTTGCGACGAGTTGGAAGCGGATGTTGTCATACTCCGCCCGCGTCACCCCGCCCCCGCGCACCAGGCCGACAAGGCGATCATGGTTGGCCTGGTCCGCTTCTACCATGGCGGACTTGGCGTCGACGTCGTGCAGCATGCGTTGGTATTCAAGCTTCATGGCATTCAGGGACGAGACGGTGCCGTTACGCGCCGCGGTCGCCCCGGCCACGGCGATTTCGAACCGCCGAGACTCCAGCCGCAACAGGACCTGGCCCTTTTCGACGCGCTGGCCCTCCTTGACCGAAACCTCCTTAACCGTGCCGGAAACGTCAGTGGAAAGCACCTGCTTGGCGGCCCGGACATAGGCATCGTCGACCGACACATAGCGGCCGCCATATAGCCAATAGGTACCCGAGCCGACGGCAACGACCAGAATGCCACCCAGCATCAGGATCGGGCGCAATACCCGCTTCGTCAGCCCACGGCTTCTGGTCTTCGTCTCGGTGACCCGGGGCGCATCGCCCGTGGTTGCGGTTTGCGACATCAGACCGCTTCCCGGCTGACGCCAGGGGGCGGGATATAGGGCGTTCGGCGGGTCGCATGCGCGTCCTGCGTCAAGGTCATCTTCATGCGCAGCAATGCCTCGGTCATGGTCTCCCGCGTTTCCTCATCGATGCCGTCGGTGACCATCCGGGTCATCTCCGCGCGCTGCTGGTTGATCTCAAACAATAAAATATAGGCCGGGTCCAGCAAATGGAGCCGCCAAATCCGGCGATCGCGTGGGTCCGGGCGGCGTTCGACCATCCCGCGCGCTTCCAGCCGGTCTATCAGGCGCGCGACCGTGATCGGTTCCACTTCCAAAAGTTCGGAGAGTTCCTTCTGGGTGATCCCCGGCTGACGTTCCAGCCAGATCAGGATGCCCCATTGCGCCCGGGTCATCCCGTGCGAGCGAGCGCGCTTGTCGGCATCGACCCGCAACAAGCGGGCGACGTCGTGCAGCAGGAACAAAAGGTCGCGCTGGAATGCTCTCACCGGTCCCGGCCAGAAAGTTAGGCCGTTATGATAAGCCACGTTATCATATCCGCGCCAGAGGGATGTCGCACGGTTTGTCATGCGACAAACGCACATCGGTCCCGCGCGATCCGGGGCGCCCCCCTTTTTGGTTCCCCCTCTTGGCCCCCCCTCTTCGGCACGCGCCGGGCTGGCATTAGAAGTGCCCTCTCTCGCAAAAGGATGGACATCAATGGCAGGCGCGCTCACGTATCTGGCCGTGGCAACCGGCGGGGCACTGGGAAGCGTGGCACGCTTCTGGCTTACCGGAGCCATGACGGCGCTTCCGGGCCCGTGGTTCCGCCCGTGGTTCCCCTGGGGCACCTTGCTGATCAATGTCGTGGGATCCTGCGTGATTGGCATCGTCGCCGGCATCAGCCTGACACCGGATCGCGTCGGGCTGCATCCGGACTTGCGCATCTTTCTGATGACCGGCGTCTGTGGCGGCTTCACCACGTTCTCGGCCTTCAGCCTGCAAACCCTGGAACTGATCGAAAGCGGCGAAATGCTCGCCGCCGCCGGATACATCGTCGGTTCGGTGGTGCTGTGCCTGGTATTCGTCTGGGTGGGCTGGAAGCTGGGCCGGCTGTGACCGGCGTTCACCGCTTCCCCGATCACCCCTTGAACGCAGGCCGTGCCATGGCGCGCTTCAGCCAGTCCGCGATCTTCGGATAGGGCGTCAGATCCAGCTTGCCGGTCCGCGCCCAAACCATCACGGACGCCACATTCAAATCCGCCACAGAGAACGCCTGGCCGAGGATCCACGGCCGGTCCGCCAGATGCGCCTCCAGCACCGTCAACGGGCGTTCGAGGTCGGCTTTGCACTGCGCCAAGGTCGCGTCATCCGCCGGCCGCATGCCCACCGTGTGCAACATGATGGCCAGCAGCGGCTTCTCGATCTCGGTCATGACCCAGAAGCTCCATTGGGTCGCCAGGGCCTCCTGCTCCAGGGACGCCACCGCCAGGTCCGTCCCCGCACCGTATTTCTTGGCGAGGTAGAGGTTGATGGCCATCGATTCGTACAGCGTGAACCCGTTGTCGTCGATCGCCGGGATGCGAGCATTGGGGTTGCGCTGCATCAGGTCGGCGGACTCCCGGGCCTTGGCGAAATGCACAGGCACGTTTTCGTAAGGAACGCCAAGCTCCCGCGCCATCCAAAGCACGCGAAGCGCCCGGGACTGTGGGATGCCATAAATTGTCAGACTGGCCGTCATGCTTTGCCTCCCAGAGGCGGTTTGACCGTGGACTGGAACCGGCAAACCGCCATATCGCATTGTCTTGTCGTAGGGTCGTGGCACGATGACCGTCCGCTCACCGCGCCCACTCCATCCGTTCAAGGCCGAGCGGTCCTGCTCGGCCTGAGTCCGGGTGGTTACATCTGGGCGTAGGAGCCGTTCTTCCAGATATACAGGACATAGCCGGATCCGGTCGGGTCGCCCTTCTTGTCGAAGCTGGTCGGGCCGAGAACCGACGGCCAGTTGCCGGTAGCCTTCAGCGCCGCGGCGACCTTTTTCGGATCCGTGGTCTTGGCCTTCTTCACCGCGTCCGCCCAGATCTGGATGGCGGCGTAGGTGTAAAGAACATAGCCTTCGGGATCGATGCTCTTGTCCTTGAACACCTTCACCACATCCGCCGCGGTCTTGTTCAGGCGCGGATCGGGGGAGAAGGTCATCAAGGTGCCAGCGCCCGCATCGCCGGCGATCTGCCAGAATTCGCTGCTGACCAGGGCGTCGCCGCCGACCAGAGTGGCCTTCATGCCCTGCGCCTTGGCCTGGCGGATGATCAGCCCGGCCTCTGTATGGTAGCCGCCGACATAGATGACGGAGATGCCGGCCTGCTTCATACGGCTGACCAGGGCGGAGTAGTCTTTCTCCTTCGGGGTATAGGCCGTGTAAAGCGCCTCTTTCCCGCCGGCGGCATTGTAGGCCTTCTTGGTCTCGTCCGCGAGGCCTTTGCCGTAGGTGGAGTTGTCGTGCAGAATCGCGACCTTCTCGCCTTTGAAGGTCTTCGCGAGATACTGGCCGGCGACCTTGCCCTGCTGGTCGTCACGCCCGCAGACTCGGAACGTGTTCCAGCCGCCCTTTTCGGTGTAGTCGGGGTTGGTGGACGCGGGGGAGATCTGCAGGATGCCTTCCTCGCCATAGACCTTGCTGGCCGGGATGGAACTGCCGGAGCAGAAATGCCCAGCGACCAGCTTCACCTTCTTGGCGGCCATCTGGTTGGCGACGGACACGGCTTGCTTCGGATCGCAAGCGTCGTCGCCGATGCTCAGCACCAGTTGCTGGCCGAGCAATCCGCCGGCCTTGTTGAGGTCGGCGATGGCCTGTTCCGCGCCGGCCTTCATCTGGGCGCCGAACGTGGCGTATTCGCCGGTCATCGGCCCGACCGTGGCAACCTGGATCTGCGCCGAGGCGGGCGCCGAGACCAGGGTTCCTGAAACGGCAAGCATCGCGGCGGCTGCCAGCAAGGATCGTCTGAACATTGCGCGTCGTCCCCATGGTTGTTGCGTTCCGCCCGAGCGGGCGGTGCCGCAGACTACAGGTGCACGCGCGAAATCGCCAGGAGTGCCCCAAAGACAGCCCCAAGGGGCCAGTAGCGGGGGACCGCTCGTCGCCCCTGTCGGGGTCGCCCTGTCGGGGTCGCATCCCGCCGGGCGCTATGCTACCTGCCGGTATCTTGACGCAAAGGGAGTGTGTCCGTGAAGGCTTCGTTGTTCTATCTGCCCACCATCGGCAGCCGTGCCGAAATCGAGCAAGGCATGGCGGGAATGCGCCCGGAACTCTACCAGCGCATGCTGAAGGAACTGACCGAGCAGATAAAACTCGCCGACGACCTGGGCTATGATTCCGTCAGCTTCACCGAGCACCATTTCCATATCGAGGGCTTCGAGGTTTCCAACAACCCCGTGCTGCTGGATCTGTATTTCGCGATGCAGACCAAGCGCATCCGGGTGGGCCAGTTGGGCATCGTGCTGCCGGCCGCCAATCCGATGCGGGTGGCCGAGGACATCGCCATGCTCGACCACATGACCGGCGGGCGGGCCAATGCCGGGTTCGCACGCGGCTATCAGCGGCGCTGGGTCGATATCATGGCGCAACAGACGCATGGGGTGTCCGGCGCGCTGCCGCATCAGCACGACGCGATCGATGCCGCCAACCGGGCCGCGTTCGAGGAAAATTTCCAGATCATCAAGAAGTGCTGGACCGAGGAAATGCTGACCCATGACGGGCAGTTCTGGAAGGTCCCGGCCGGCGAAACCCCGTGGACTTTGGATACGACGACAAAATACGGCAAGGGTGTGGAGAACGGCATCCTGAAGTCGGTCGGCACCGTGCCGAAGCCGTTGCAGAAGCCGCATCCTCCGCTGTTCCTGCCGTTTGCCTCGTCGGAGAATTCGATCCGCTGGGCGGCGAAGGAGAATGTGACCGCGATTCTGCCGTCGATGCTGCCGATGTATGAGAACCATCTCTACGACGTTTATGAAGAAGTGTCGGGACGTCCGCGCGGGCATGGCACGGGGTTGCTGCGCGACGTGATCATCGCCGATACCGATGAGGAAGCGATGGCGCTGTGGGCCAATTCCGGCCAGTTCACCGGGCGGGCGTGGTTCGAACCGTTCGGCTTCCGCAAGGGTTTGCAGGACCCGAAGACCGGCGAATACCTGACGCCGCTACAGGCTCAGAAGGAGGGGTATATCCTGGCCGGGACCGTGGACACGGTGATCCGTGGGGTCGAGGCGAACATGAAGCGCCAGAACGTCGATTGGGTGTTCTGCTACACGTATAACGGGCTGATCCCGCATGCGAAGCTGATGAAGTCGATCGAGGCGTTTTGGACGCAGGTGATGCCCCGGTTTGCATAGGGAGCGGCGCCGGGGGCCCGCCCGCCCCCGCCTCGCACGACGGTCGACGCTCGGCAAATGGACTGCTGACACGCTTCGGCCCCTGATGCATCATCGCCGCACCGCACAATCAGCACCCGGAGACCAGCCGCATGGACGTGAACCTCCCCGAGGTCAAAGCCGAAGTCGAAGCAGCATTCGCCCAATACGAAGCGGCGCTGATCACCAACGACGTCGATACCCTGCAAGCGCTGTTCTGGAACAACCCGCTTACCATCCGCTACGGGATCAACGAAATCCTGCACGGCTGGGATGAGATCGGCGCGTTTCGGTCAGCGCGTTCACCCGCCGGACTGGCGCGGACCATTTCCCGCACCGTCATCACCACCTTTGGGAAGGACTTTGCCACCGCGTCCACCCTGTTTCATCGTGCAACAGCCCCCGGCAAGACCGGCCGGCAGATGCAGACCTGGGCGCGGATGCCGGAGGGTTGGCGCATCGTCGCCGCCCATGTCAGCATGATCGAGGCGGCATAAGGACCGGTCGCCCCGGAACCTGAACCGTCCGGGCGTCATTCCATTCTGGTGCGCGTCGCGAGCATTCTCGCCCGCATCGCCATCCGGTCCCACCACGCGGCGACCGGTTGGGTCATCGCGTGCCCCTTTGTCCGGTCAGTCCGACGCTGCTTGCAGGTCCGCCGTCGTGCCATCCGCACCTGTATAGAGACTCGGCCAGCGGCGCTTCACCAGCGGGCCGTCCTGGCTGTAGGCCAGACAGGTGTTCAAAATTTTCGGTGCGCCACCCATCTTCTCGGTGATACGGGCATCGACCTTGTCGCTGCCGGGGGGCTGCCCCTCTCCACTCGCCTGCATCTCCCGGCGCACCTTGGCCGGGTTGATCGCCTGGAACGCCGTGGTCGCCATCTGTTGCAGCAGTTCGCGCAAATGCGTGCACCCTACCGCGCCGCCGACCAGGTGATTGGCTTCCCGCAGAAACCCCGCCTTCACCCGCAGCCCGACCAGCCGGGAGAAATTCGGCGCCGCCGTCGGGCACATCATATACGGGGTCTTGTCGCTGACGGCCTCGGCCGCGACGATTTCCATCGTGTCGTCCAGCGTCAGGCGCAACCACATGTCGTGGATCGGCTCGCCGGCGTCGATGAAGCCGCGGTCGAAATTGGTCTGACCGAAGCTTTTGACGTCGGTCAGATGTGCCTCGATATCGAACAGCCCGTCCGAGCGTCGGTAGCCGTTGATCTCAATGGATCGCGTGTGTTGCACCTCGCGTTCGGCGGGCGGGCTCAACGGCATGCCTGGGCTCCTGTCTGCTGCACTGCAACAGACCCATATGGCATTGCCCGGATACCTGGCAATTGGTTTCGCCAGCATGGCAGGTCCGTCCGCATTGATCGGGATCAATGCGGACGGCGGCGGATGGATGTTTTTGCTCCGCCGCCCGGGCGGCTCCAGCGCCACAGACCATGGCGTGCGACGATCATCCGACCCCATAGGTTGTTTTCATAATATACCCCGACTCCCCCGAAACCCGAAGGAATCGCTTGCCAACCGGATCGAAGGCGATTCTGCTCCCATCCATGATCCGGCGCGGCTTCCTCGACAGCGAATCACGACAGGACCTGATCGAACTGGCCCGCGACGGGTCGGCCGCCCA
>CAMATI010000078.1 GCA_945861095.1 Asaia bogorensis
CCATATGTTTCACGGGCGCCGTCGCCACTTGGTCGCGCACCGTGGCCGCGAAGCCCTGAAACCGCACGGCACAACTCCGGCTCATGCCGGCGATCGTCGCGGTGACCAGGTGCACGCCGAACAGATCGGCCATCAGCGCGGCCAGACGCTTCTCGGGCAGCAGCTGATAGTGCAACAGATACACCACCACCGCCGCGAGGCGCGCACCGTATTGCACCGGCGCGGTCACGTCTTCGGGAAAGGCGGCCCGTGTCTCGGCGCCGCATTTCCCGCAAAGGCAGGCATGGGCGCGGTGTTCCGTGACAATCAGCGGCTGGGGTTTGGGAAGATCGAACACCTGACGCACCGTATGGCCGGTGGTCATCCCCTCGTTCAGGGCCGCGCCGCAACCGGCACAAGTCTCGGGAAAATGATCAACCGTGGCATCCGGGTTCTCGGTTCGGCGCAGGGTCTTGCCGGGATGACCTTGCTGCCCACCCGTCTTCTTGCCTGACCGTTCACGAAGGCTTTTGACGCGGACCGGCTTCTTCTTCAGACCGTCGCTGGACGGCGGCTTGCCACTGTTGCCACTGTTCAGGCCGAGTTGACGCTCCAGTTCGCCGACGCGGGCCTGTAGCGCCGCTACCAGCGCCGACAACGCGGCATTCTGTGCCCGAAGTGCCGCGTTAATTGATTCTGGAGACACCGGGCCATCTGGCTCCGGCGGGGTTACTAAATCCGAATCCGAATCGGGGGGCGGCACCATGGGGAGCTTGAATCGTGCCCAGACCCGGGAGTCAAGTGCCCATTAGCCCATCTTATTCACCGCGTTCCCTAGCTACCGTAACAATTGGTATGTCGCTGGGCGCGGGCAATACTTCCCCGCTGCTGGCTTGACCGCGTTTCTGAGCGTATCTGGTAGGCGTGAGAGGTTGACGGAGGCAGGGCTGGAAGGGCGACGCCGCCCACTGCTCACCCGGGGCGAGGTATCATGCGCAGGACCAGGTCGCGGAACAGCGCGGCATCCGGGCAGTTGGCGGCGAAGGCCAGGCGAACCCTAGTCGCGGTCTCGCGGACCCGCACCGCGACCTTCAGCAACCGGCTGCGCAGGGTGGAGAACTCGCATCCGGCCATCGGATGGGCAGGCGGGACGGCCCCGCCCAGCGTCTGCATCAGCCAATAGGCGGCGGTGTGCAGCACGAGGCGCATCTGGTTGGCCAGCGGCGAGCGGCAGCTCGTGCGGTCCGAGGCCAACTGGGCCTTGTGCCGCTTGATCATGTTCTCGGCCCGGCCGCGGTCGCAGTAGCAGTCGTCGTAGAGCCAGCGGCGGGCGGACTTGTCCAGGTTGGTGACGACGTAGCGCGTGTCGACACCCTTATATGTGACCTCGGTGCGGGCCACGACGCGCCGCGCCGCGGACCAGGACTTCGCGGCGTAGCGGGTCTCGGCGAAGCCGCGGACGGTCTCCGCGCTGCCTGCCTCCCACCGCAGGGACAGCGCCTCGACCCTGTCGGCGACCAGCCGGTCCAGGACCACGTTCCGCGCCAGGCCGAAGACGTAGCCGACGCCGTTCTGTTCGCACCACTCCATCGCCTCCCAGCGCCCGTAATGGCTGTCGCCGCGAATGGTAATGGCGGTTTTCGGCCATTTCAGCCGGATGCGGCGGACCAGGCGGCGGACGTGCGCCCGGACCTCGACCCCGTCGGGGGTCTTGCCGGGGCGCAGCACGGTGAGCAGGCAGTGGCCGCTGTCGGCGTCGTAGACGTGGACGGGCATGAAGCACCGCTCGTCGTGGAAGGCGTTGAACAGCGACATTTGCTGGTGGCCGTGCACGGTGTCGCAGGTGTCGTCGATGTCCAGGGTGATCGCCAGGGGCGGCTTCGGGTGGCTGTCGCACCAGAGATCGACCATGGCGTGGGCCATGCGGACGAGGCTGCGCAGGTCGGGTGCGTTCTCCCAGCGCGACATCGTGGGCTGCGATGCCAGGTCATCGCCGCTGTCGGGCAGCCGCCCACAGGCCAGCTTGAGGGCCGGATCGTGACGCAACCGGTCGAGGTCGTTGGCGTCCGGGTAGCCGCACGCGATAGCGATGACGCGGGCGCGCAAGATGTCCGCCATGGTGTGGGTGATCAGCGCGGGATCGCGGTGGTCGGGGATGATCGCCGCCAGCCGGTCGATCAGGCCGAGCCGCTTGTCGGCACCGGCCAGCAGCAGCGCGCCGCCGTCGGAACTGATCTGGCCGCCATCGAACGCGGCAGTGACTTTCTTCTTGCCGATACTTGGCAGGTCGAACGCCAGGAGCGTATCTTCGGCGTCGGCGGGCATGGCAGATTCTGTCCGGGGTCAGAGAGTGGCGTTAGCACCTAATCTCTAAATGATCCCATAGGGTTGTACCATGCCCGTTTCCGAATCGCTGCTATGCGGGGAATCAGATGGGTTAGCAACGACCGTTGACAGAAGTCATACGCTATGGTCCCGCGCCTCGCCACTCCCCCGCCCCCCTACTCCACCCCCTGCACCGTAATCCGCCCGGCGTTCTGCCGAGCAAACACCCCCGGCCGATACATGTCAGCAACCTCCGCTCCGGGCAGCTCATACGTCCCAGGCGTCACCGCCCGAACCCGGATCGCCAGCTTGAACGCCGGTTTCTCCGCCGTCAGAGCCACCACCGCGGCATAGCGATCATCCGCGGCGGGTTGCGCCTCAACCTCGCTCAGTCCGGTCAGCCACGACAGGCCCGGGGCATCACCCGCGCCGAAGCGCCCCGCGATCTCCCACCCAGCCGGCAGCCCATGCTGCACAATCGCGCGATGCGGCTGCCCGTCCTCCGCCCGTCCTTCCAGGACCAGCACGAAAATCGTGTTCTGGCGCAACTTGTCCAAATCCAACGGCTGCCCATCCATCGTCATGAACTGTCGCCCCAGCCGCATCCCGGACCGAGCCGCCGCCAGCGCCGTCACCGGCACCCCGGTCGCGGACACCGTCCGCAACACCGCCTGCTCGCCCAGATTGCGCACTGTCACCGGCCCCGTCAGCGCCACCGCCTGCACCGGCGCCGGCGGCAAATCACGACCGCCCACCGACACCCGCACCGGCCGCAGCCCCTGCCCCAGCACGGCCCCCGCCGCCGCGGCCCACGCCTGCTCCTGCGTGTTCAACGTATCGGGCGACAGGTTGGCACCGGGCATCGCCTGGATCAGCGCCGTCAGCCGGCCAGCGGCAACGCCGCTCTCCTTCAGCAGCACGGCAATCGCCGCCTGATCGCGCAAGGCGGAGCCATAATCCACGTGCCACCAACGCCGCTCGCTCCCAGCCAGGGCCGCCTCGAAGGCCGCCTCCGCGCGCCTTGTGTCACGCCCCATGGCCAAAGCCGCCCCCAATTGCGCCTTCGCCAGCGGAGTCGGCAATTTCCCAATCTGCTCGGCCATCACCCGCGCCGCACCCGGCCGCCCGGTGCCGGCCAGCGCCAGAACGTAAAGCCGATACGCCTGCGCCGCGAATTCCTCCGGGGAGCTGACATAGCCGTCCGCCGCCTCGCCGATGAATTTCAGGGCATCGACCATCGCCGGTTCCGGAATGGCGGCACCGGCCTGGCGCGCGCGGATCAGGAACTCGGTGGCATAGACCGACAGCCAGGCTTCGGCCTCGTTGCCTGCATACCACAGGCCGAAACCGCCATCGTAGCGCTGCCGATCCAGCACCAGCTCGACCGAGCGCTGCAACCGGCCGATCCGATCTGGCCCGGCGATCGGCCCATCCGGCAACAGGGCCAACGGGAATCCGCGGCTGGTGGCCTGCTCCAGGCAGTTCAGCGGATAGCGGTCCAGGGATTCGACCAGCCCCGCCACGTCGTAGCGCACCACCCCACCCAGGGTCGCGGAGGCACGCCAGGTGCCCGACAGGAACCGGTCGGCGGGCGGCTCCAGAGCGGTCTCCGCCCCCGGTGCGATATCGCCCCCGGCGACGATGGTGGTCGCACCGCGCGCCGGGCGGATCGTGATCGCGGTTTCCCGCTGCACGGTGAAGCCCGCCGGACCTTTGACATTCAGCCGCACGACGCCGCGCCCGGCGCCGGTCGCGGACAGCACGGTGGAAGGCAGCGCCTGCGCTCCCGGTGCCAAGGTCGCCGCTAACCGAGACGGACCGGACAGAGCCAACGGTCCATCGACCGACAGTTCGACCACGGTTTCTCCAGCCGGCAGGTCCAGATTATGCAGCAGCACGGTCAGCCGTGCCTGATCCCCCGGCGCCAGGAACCGCGGCAGCAAGGGTTCCGCCACCACCGGATCGCGCACGGTGATAGGCATGCTGGCGGCGCCGATCTTCGTGCCGCTCCAGGCCACCGCCATCAGCCGGACCTGGCCGTTGAAGTCCGGCAGGTCCAGCGGCAGTTCGGCGATCCCGTCCGCGCCCGCCTGCACCGGCGGAATGAACAGAGTCACGGTCTTCTGAGGAATGTCCGGCAGGGTGAACGCGCCGTCATCGCCGCCCTGACGCAAACTCGTGGCTTCCCCATCAGGCGGAGCGATCAACCGGCCCCAGTCGTCGCGGATGTCCAGCCCCAGCCGCCGCCGCCCGAGGTAATGGTCCCTGGGATCGGGCGAGACGAAATTGGTCAGGCGCAGAATACCCTCGTCCACCGCGGCCAGACTGACCCAGGCGCCGGGCGCGGTGCGCAGCCGGATCGCGGCGCGGGCGCGGGGGTTGTATTTCTCCGCTGCCTCGAACGCGACCGGAAGGGTGCGGGTGGCGGGATCGATGCCCGCCCAGACCAGCCCGATGGCACGCCCGGGGCGAGACTTCGCGTCCGCCGCGGTGCGATAGAGATGCACAGCGATATAGGCGCCCGGACCCCAGACGGCATCGACCGGCACATCCACGTCGGTGCCGCCGGCGGCAACCTCCACGGTGCGAATGGTGTGGACCTTGTCGGTCACCACCAGCAGGCTGGCCTGCCCGCCGAATGGGGGCGCGATATGGATGCGGGCGATGTCCCCCGGCGCATAGGATTTGCGATCGGCGGACACATCCACCAGGTCGGGCATGTCCGGACTGTCGGACGACACCCAGCCGGAGCGGAACCGCATGGACGTGCCGGCCAGGCCGCCGGCTTCGGTAACCTCGATCCGATAGCGGCCGAAGTCCAGCTTCCTCGCGACATGGAACGGGGCGTCGGCGGGGATGACGATATCCGTGGTCTGCAAAGGCTCGTCGCGCCAGACTGTCTCATAGCGCGCCAGGCCGCCCCGGCTGACCAGACGCCAATCCGGGCGTTCCCGCACCAGGCGCAGCTTCGCCTTGACCGCGATGCGCATGCCATTCGCGTTGACGGCGGCGATGTCAAACCCGGCCTCGGTGCCGGCATCGACCGCGTTGCCCGCAAAAGCCGGCTTGATGCCCAGCAGGTTGCCCGCCGGTCGGACCGGGATTTCGAGGGCCGCGCGGGACCCGCGGCCGGCGGGATCGTCGATCACCGCTTCGATGGAAGCCTTCAAGGCAAAGGTGGTGTCGGGCGCGCGACGCGGCGGGATCGTAAGGACGGTCTTGCCCTGAGCATCCGTCGCCGGCAGATCGATGTCCGTCTGGTCGGGGGCATAGATTTCGCCATCCATGCCAATACGATAGCCGCTCAAGGCCGCGAACGGCGCCGGATCGACGACCAGACGCAAGGTCGCATGCCCGGTCAGTCCGGCGGCCGGAGCGCCGTAAAGGAAGTTCGCGGCGATCGGCAATATATAGGCGGCGTCCGTGCGCAACGGCCCCGGGACGGCGCCGAATACCACCGCCATCCGATCTGGCACGAAAGCATCGACGCGGAAACTGGCGGTGCCGATCGGTGGCGCGGCGGGATCGGCCTTGACCTCCACCGTCCAGGTGCCGGCCGGCGCCCCGGCCGACAGCACCACCGGCAGATGGGTGGACGCATCCGCCTGGCGCGCCACGGTGCTGTCCAGGAACACCTGACCGTTCGGACGCTTGACGATGACCCGAGCGGGCACATCGGCCGGCCTTCCGGCATCGTCGCGCAGCAGCGCCATCACCTGCACGGTTTCACCCGGGCGGTAGATACCCCGATCCAACCAGACATAGGCATCCAGCGGCCCCGGATGCGGCCGACCGGCAACGCCTCGATCCGACAGGTCGAACGCCGCGTTTTCCAGGTCCAGCATGGTGAAATCGCTGTCCGGCCCGAACGCATGCACCGCGCGCGGCGCCAACGGCCCCTCCCCGCGCAGCAGAGGTTTTCCGAATCGCCCGACGCCCAGTGCATCGGTGGTGGTTTCCGCCAGCACGTCGTTGTTGTCCGCCAGCAGCCTGAGGGTCACGCCCGGACGCGGCAGCACATCGGCGAACCCGCGCACCTGGATGGTCAGGCCGTCGGCGCCGCGCCACACCGTCGGCGCCAGATCGGTGCGCAGGATCATCTGCACCGCGCTATTGGCATTCGGCGTGCCGTCGCCGGCCTGCACGGTGAGCGCATACAGTCCAGGCCCGGCCGAGGCCAAGGCATCCGGCAGCGGCAGGGCGACGCGGGCCGGCTTGTTCGGCTCCCATTTCGGCACCTGGGCCGTCCCGGTCCACACCACGCTGCCGGTCCGCTCGCCGATTTCGGATGCACTCCAGGATTCGACCGGCTGGCCCAGCCGGGAGTCGCGGATGAAGGCCACGACATTGCGCTCGGTCAGGCGGGCCAGGGTCAGCTTCACCGCCGAGAGATTGACCGTGGTCATGCCCAGCGCCGGCGTCTGGCCGCGCGGCAGGACGAACATGCGGGTATCGAAATCGATCCGCGCCCGCTTGTTGGCCATCGCCACCTGGTAGGTCAGGTCGCGGACCACCGACAGACCGCCCTCCCCCGGCATGCCGGCGCGCAAGGTCAGCCGGGTGGTGGCGCCGGATGGCAGGCCGGAGACGCAAAGCTGGTCGCCCTCCCGCGTCGTGGCGGCACCTGGAACGGGCGGATTCAATTGCACCCAGTCCTGCGGCTGGAAGTCGTCGCGCTTGACCGGGGCCACGGTGAATTCCAGGCAGGCGCGGGGCGGTTCGGCCTCTGGTTCCGTGCGGATGCGGCTGACCAGCACGCCCGCCGCCCGACGCGCATCCGCCAGTTGACGGGTGAGGTTCGGATCGTCGGGCGTGCGCTCGACCGCGGCTTCCAGCGCCTGGATAACCTGGACCGGGCGATCGAGCCGCCGCAGCGCATCCGCCATCAGCAGCAGCGGCGGCACCTCGTCAGCGCCGGCGTCGGACGCGGTGAAGGCCTGCCACGCGGCCTGCAACGCCCGCCTGGGATCCGGCGGGGTGCGGCGCAACTGGGCCCGGGCGAGCGCGATCCAATGCGTCGCCAGCACTTCGCCCTGGCCAACGCGCGTTTCGAGGGCCGCGGCCGTGGCGGCCCAGTCCTGCTTGCGCAACGCCGCGTCCACCGCCTGGTCGGATTGTCTGCGGACCTGCGCCGTCGCGCCGGCGGGGAATTTGGCGGACAGTTGTTCGACATAGGCCTGGCTGTCGCGCTCCAGGCCGGGGATGTTGAATTCGGCGGATCGGGCCGGCGCACCGAGGGCGAGCGCGACGATGACGCTCAGGAGGAAAGCGATATGGCGCATGTGACGGTCCCTCGGGGTTGTCCCGGCGGCAGTCTACACCGTTGGCGGGAAAGGTTCACCTGGAACTCGCGCTGTCCGGCAGGTTGGCGGTCGGCGACAAGCAAACGACTGGCGAAACCATCGCCATGCTTCGTCGCCCGCATCGTTGGTGCTGCAATAATGCCCGAAAACCGGACCACGGAGACACTCGTTGCGGGCCACGATCGCATCGGATGACGCCCCGCTTGCCCGGCTGCACAATCTGGACGCGCGATAGGCGGTTACAGAACCTCGCGATCCAACTGGAATTGGCATCCCGTCCGGGGCACTGACCGGCCGGGACGACGTCCATACCAATATAGTGGACCTTGTTAAAGTTGGTGCGAGAGGCTGAATCAGAGGCAAGGCGCCCTGGCCAGAAAAGTCACGGCGCTGAATTGGACTACGCCGGTTCATCCAACCCCGGACCTCCCGGGTGTCAAAGGAACGAAGGGGCAATATCATCCCATCGGACAATAGCGCCGATGTGGCCCATGTGCCCGGCCGACGTGGACCTTGTTACCGTCCCTCTCGGCCTCCGCGCGATCGTCCAGATCCGATGCAGGGAAAGGTTACCCGGAACCGATGTTGAAAGGCTGATACGCGAACAAGGTTGAACCACCGGAGGCCGATCCATCCCAAGCCAGAACGCGAAACTATGCCCCCGCGTCGTCTGGAAGATCCACGCCGGCATAGAGTTCATCAAGACAAACAACGGCCTCTATTTCCGGCAACCTCAGTCTCGCCTTGCCTCCAACCACGATCTCCGACAGCCAGCCCTCGCCGCGTCGCACGAAACTGATCGCCGCGCGGTGCGTCTGGTGCGGGATCACGTATAAAAGGATGGACGGTGTCGCGCGGTATTCTCGGTTCTTGTCGATCAGGTCGGTCTTGCTGGTCCCGTCACACAGGACCTCGAACACAACAACAGGATCGCCGATGACGGTCGCATCCGGCGCCAATGGCCGACACGCGACAACGGCATCCGGATACCGGGCACGCCCATCGACAAGGACCTGGAGGTTCGGCCCATGCGGTCGGCACGGTTTCCCGGTCAGGCTTGCGTCCCGGGCTTTCCGGAGGTTGAAGGTGATCTGGTCATGCGCGACGGTCCCACATGTCATCGCGAGCGGCTGGAAACCGTCGAACTCGTAGCGCAGTTCCTGCCTCTCCTCCCATGCGAGGAACCCAGCCAAGGTGATTGGGTCATGAAGGGCGGCACTCATGGCGGCTGAAGTAGCATGAACCGGGGCACGGCCCCGGGATTTTCCAGCATGGGTCGGACAATGGAGCCGTTGACCAAACGGCCCCGGGATCGCCCGCCCCCGCCCCTCAATCCAAGCCCAGCTTCACCTCCTGCGCCACCGCCCGCCACATCGGCCGCCGCCTCGGAATCACCGGCATCACGCAAAACGCCAAGCCACACGACCACAAACGTCCCTTGCGCGCCGCAAGGCCACCCGGCAGATTGTCCGTCAACCAATAACCGCGGGAGGCTCCGTGATTTACCTTGATAAGCGCGACGCGCGGCTGTCCGCGATCGTGGCGGACGATGCGGCCGGGGAGCGTCTCGCTACCGGTTTCATGTTCACCGAAGGGCCGCTCTGGCATGCCGCGGGCCGCTTCCTGCTATTCAGCGACATGCCCGGCGATCACCTGCGCAAATGGAGCCCGCCAGTCGGCATCACGACCTTCCGCAAGCCCTGCCACAAATCCAACGGCCTGGCCTATGACCACCAGGGCCGCTTGCTGGTCTGTGAACATGCCACCAGCCGCGTGACCCGGACGGAGCCCGATGGCACGTCCACCGTCCTGGCGAGCCATTGGCGGGGCCAGGAACTGAACAGCCCGAATGACATCGTCGTCCACTCGGACGGGTCGATCTATTTCACCGACCCGACCTATGGCCGGATGGACGGGTTCGGCCTGAAGCGCGACACCGAACTGGCGTTCCGCGGCGCCTACCGGATCGGCACCGATGGCACCCTCGCCCTGCTCGCCGACGATTTCGACCAGCCGAACGGCCTGTGTTTCTCGCTGGACGAACGCCGCCTGTTCATCAACGACACATCGCGCGGCCATATTCGGGTGTTCGACGTGCATCCCGACGGAACCCTGACCGGCGGCGCCATCTGGGCCGAGACCAAGGGACCCGGCAACGGCGCCCCCGACGGCATGAAGATCGACACTGCCGGCAATCTCTATTGCTGCGGCCCCAACGGGGCGCATGGCGGCATCCACGTCTTCGCCCCCGACGCGACCTGCCTCGGCGTCATCGGCCTGCCGGAAGGCGTCGCCAATTTCTGCTGGGGCGACGAGGACCTACAAAGCCTATATGTGACCGCCACCACATCGCTGTACCGCATCCGCATGCGCCAACCTGGCCGCCTGTAGGCCTGCACCAAGAAAAGAAGGGAGTGCTTGATGAGACGTTTGCTGACCTTGCTCGCCGCCGGCATGATGATCGGCAGTACGGCCGTAGCCCAGGACACCGTGCGGATCGGCGGGATGTATCCGCTGACCGGCGGCGGCGCGATCTATGGCGTGCCCGCCATGGCCGGCCACCAGCTTGCCATCGAGGAAATCAATAAGCGCGGCGGCATCATGGGCCGCAAGGTCGAGTCGGTCGAGCGCGACGACAAGATGAACCCGTCCGCCGCATCGGCCACGATGAAAGAGCTGATCACGAAGGACAAGGTGCACCTCGTCATCGGTGGCCTCGCCTCCTCGGTCGGGCTGGGCATGTCGGAAGTCGCGAAACAGGAAAAGGTGGTCTATATCTCCACCATCCCGAAATCGATCCAGATCACCACCACCAAGCTGCATCCCTATGTGTTCCGCACCGCCTCGAACACCGATCTCGAAGGCGAGACGATGGCGAAGCTGGTCGGCAAATATGGCCTGAAGAATCTCTGCCACCTGCAACTGGACTATGCCTACGGCCACGACCTTGAAGCCGGCATCGTGCAGGCACTGCCCAAGAACGCGCCGAATGCCAAGATCGTGCTGACCCTGAAACCCAAGCTCGGCGCCACCGACTTCAACGCCTTCATCCCGCAGGTGATGGCCTCCGGATGTGACGGCGTGATCTCCGGCCTCTGGGGCCCGCATTTCGTGTCCTGGGTGAAGCAGGCCTCGCCGCTGGGCTTCTTCGACAAAATCAAGTGGATTTCCGGCGGCGAAATCGCCGCGCATGAAATCGCCGGCGAACTCAAGGGGGAGTATCCGGACAACGTCATCTCCAACACCTATGAACTTTGGTACCACTCCGTCGACGATTCCCACCGTGCTTACCAGGCAGCGCTCGCCAAAAAGCTTGGCACCAACGAAACGCCGCAATGGTCGCTGCTCGGCTACAATGGCGTGATGTTCGCCGCCGCCGCGATCGAGAAGGCGAAGTCCCTCGACAGCGACAAGATCGCCGCCGCCCTGGAAGGCCTGACCATCCAGACCCCGGTCGGGCCGCTGACGATCGATCCGAAGACCCATCAGGCCAATACCGGTCAGTTCTGGGGGCCGATGGTGAAGAAGCCAGGCAAAGAGTACCGGGTGATGGAACCTGTCGAGTTCATCCAGCCCAAGTCGTAACCTGCGCTTGTAACACGCCCCCGGGGGCCGGCCGGACTTGCCGGCGCCTATCCTCAACGCCGGTTGGTCCGGTGTTGAGGCGGGCGGCCCCAACCAGACCGTCCGATAGACTGCCATCCGACGCGGCCCCCCGCGCTCCCCTGACCTCACGGCGTATGCATGACCCTTACAGTCTTTCTGACGAACACGTTCTATGCGCTGGCCCTGGCCATGAACATGTTCGTCATCGCCTCCGGCCTGAACCTGATCTTCGGCGTGCTACGCGTGATCAACTTCGCGCACGGCATGTTCTACATGTTCGGCGCCTACATCATCTTCACCGTGACCAAAACCTGGGGCGCGCCCTTCTGGATCGGCGTGCTGGCCTCCGGCGCCGGTCTGGCGGTGATCGCCCTGGTCATCGAGCGGTTCCTGCTGCGTCGGCTCTATGACAAGGAGCATCTGATGCAGCTCCTGTTTACCTTCGCGATCGTGCTGCTCATGAGCGATGCCGCGAAGATGATCTGGGGCACCGATCAGTACTCCGTCGGCTACCCGCCCGCCTTGAAAGGCGCCGTCCGGCTGGGACCGACCATCGTGCCGCAATATCTGGTGTTTCTGTGCATCGTTGGCCCGCTGCTGGCCATCGCCATGTGGCTGGCGGTCGACCGCACCCGCTGGGGCCGCATCGTCCGCGCCGCCACCCAGGACCGGGAAATGCTGTCCGCCCTCGGCGTCAACGTCCCGGCCGTCTATGCGATGGTCTTTACCATCGGATCGGCCCTGGCCGGCATCGGCGGCGCGCTCGCCGCCCCGCGCATCGCGCTGGCCCCGGGCATGGACGCCACCATCATCAACGAGTGTTTCATCATCGTCATCATTGGCGGCCTGGGTCACATGTGGGGCAGTTTCCTGGGCGCGCTGGCGTTCGGTTTCGTCGTCCAGTTCGGCACCATCTTCGTGCCGAACTGGCAGGACGTGCTGCCCTATCTCCTGATGCTCGCCGTGCTGCTGATCCGACCCTGGGGCCTTCTCGGCCGCCCTGAATTGAGCCGCTGACATGCCCAACCGCAATCTTGGTATCGCCGCCGTCGTCGTGCTGCTGGCCCTCGCGCTGCTGCCGCTGGCCGGCAGCCGCTATTCCGTCGATCTGGCCACCCAGGTCCTGATCTACTGCCTGTTCGCGCTGAGCCTGAATGTGCTGATCGGCTACACCGGCAATATCTCCTTCGGGCATGCCGCCTATTTCGCCATTGGCGGCTATGCCTGCGCCGTACTGCTGACGACCTATCACTGGCCTTTGGTGCTGGCCCTGCCGGCGGCGGTGGCGATTTCGGGCCTGTCCGCCGCCGTGATTGGCTATTTCTGCGTCCGCCTGACGCAGATCTATTTCGCCATGCTGACCCTGGCCTTCGCCATGCTGGTTTGGGGCATCGCCTTCAAATGGAAGGACGTGACCGGCGGCGATGACGGCTTCACCGGCGTTGCGGTGCCGGCTTTGCTGGAAGGGCATGTCAACTACTACTACTTCACCCTGGCCATGGTCGCGCTGGGCGTCGGCTTGCTATGGATGATCTGCCATTCCGCGTTCGGCCTGACCCTGGTGGCAATTCGGGAAAACGCGGTCCGCGCCGGCTTCATCGGCGTCGACACCAGCAAGATGCGCTGGGCGTCGTTCACCGTCGCCGGCACCTTTGCCGGCCTCGCGGGGGCACTGTTCGGGATGTACAATCGCGGCATGTATATCGAGAACGCGTTCTGGACCGAGTCGGCGCAGGTCATGATCATGGTGTTGCTGGGCGGCATCTATTCCTTCGTCGGACCACTGATCGGGGCCGCGGTGCTGTATCTGCTGCAGGTCGTCACCAACCAATACACCCCCTATTGGCCCACCGTGCTGGGGCTGATCCTGCTGGTGGTGGTCCTGGTATTGCCGGACGGGCTGGTGGGCCTCGCCAAACGAGTCGGCAGCAAAGGGGCCCGCGCCAAGGGGTCGCATTCATGACCCAGATGTTGAGCATCAAAAGCCTGTGGAAATCCTTCGCCGGCTTCGTCGCCACCCGCGATATCCATCTGGAACTGAACGCAGGGGAAACCCACGCGGTGATCGGCCCGAACGGCGCCGGCAAGACGACGTTCTTCAACCTGATCACCGGCCATCTGCGCCCCGACCAGGGCACGGTGATGTTCGAGGGCAAGAGCCTGGTCGGCCTGGCTCCGGAAAAAATCGTGCGCATGGGCATCGCGCGGTCGTTTCAGCGCATCAACATCTATCCGCGCCTGAGCGTGTTCGAAAACGTGCAGGTCGCCCTGATCGCCCATGCCGGCCAGCATTGGAACCTGTTCCGGTCCGGCCGATCCCTGCACCGCGACGAAACCTCCGACCTGCTGCGCCTGGTCGGGCTGGTGGACGAAGCGCCGGAAGTCGGCGGCGAACTCAGCTACGGCAAGCAGAAGCAGTTGGAACTGGCGATCGCGCTTGCCTCTCAGCCGCGCCTGCTGCTGCTGGATGAACCCACCGCCGGCATGTCGCCACAGGAAACCGCCGAAGCCATCGCCCTGGTCCGCGACATCGTCCGCGCCCGTGGCCTGACCCTGCTGTTCACCGAGCACGACATGTCCGTGGTTTTCGGCATCGCCGAACGCATTTCCGTGCTGCATCACGGCGAAATCATCGCGTCGGGCACCCCCGATGAAGTCCGCAACGATCCCGAGGTCAAACGGGTCTATCTCGGGGAGCAGGCCCATGGTTGAACCCAATCGGGCCAGTGCGCTTAAGGGTGGATTGACAGTGGAGTCGATCCACACCGCGTATGGCCTCAGCCAGGTGCTGTTCGGCATCTCCATCCGGGTGGACCCGGGGGAGTGCGTGGCGCTGATCGGGCGGAACGGCGTCGGCAAGACGACCACCATGCGGTCCATCATGGGGCTGACGCCGCCGCGCCAGGGCAAGGTCCTATGGAAAGGCCAGGATATCGCCCGCCTGCCGCCCTACAAGATCTGCCAATTGGGCATCGGCTTCGTGCCGGAGGAACGGCGGATTTTCCCGGAATTGTCGGTGTGGGAGAACCTGGATATCGCCCGCCGCCCCGCCAAGGCCGGCAAGGCCGGCAAGGCCGGCTGGAGCGAGCCTGAAGTGTTCGCCCTGTTCCCCGACCTGGAAGGCATTCGCGATCGCCGCGGTGGCGTGCTGTCCGGCGGCCAGCAGCAGATGCTGACCATCGCACGCACCCTGATGGGCAATCCGGAACTGCTGCTGCTGGACGAACCGTCGGAAGGCCTGGCTCCACTGATTGTCGAGCAGTTGCGCGACAAGGTGGCGCAGTTGAAAGCCACCGGCCTGTCGATCGTGCTGGCCGAACAGAACCTGGAATTCGTTCTGTCCCTGGCCGACCGGGTCTATATCCTGGAAAAAGGAGAGGTCCGCTACACCGGCACCCCCGCCGATCTGCGTGCCAACCAGGATATCGTGAAGCAGTATCTGACGGTCTGAAATCTGCCGGCCACGGGTCTTGCCAGCGTTGCCGGCGCGCTATCGCGCCGGCGCGTGTCGCCTACGCAGGACGACCCCCGCCAGGCCCAACCCCAGCAAGGCCAGGGTTCCGGGCTCGGGCACCGAGGCCGATTCGGCGATCAGGTTATCCAGCGCCAGGACGAAATCGTTGACGCTGATGTCCTGGAATTCCACCGAACGGATCGGTGCGCCAGTGGTCTCCCAGCCCACGAAGGTCAATCCGGCGGTGGGGTTGGTCACTTCAACCGTGCCCAGCAGGTTGTGCATCGCGTCGTAGAAGCGGACCGTTTCGGCAGACGCGCCAAAGGCGCCGATGGACGCGCCGACCCGCGTCGTGTCCCGGGCCAGGATTACGGTCACCGTACTCAGGTCGCCATCGGTGGTGATCGTTTCGCCAGCCCCGTAATCGGTGAGGTATCGGAAGATACCATCGCTGGAGGTGTAGGTATCGCCTCCGATCACCAGCGGTGAGGGATTGTCATAGGTTTCCAGCGGCAACCCATTGAAATCCGTCAACACCGCCTCGGGCCCGAACGCATCGAGGCCGATTGGTCCGGCATTGGCGATGGGGACGCCTTTCAGCAAGCTGACGGCAAGCACGGGAACGATCAGGAGGACTGCAGGCGAACGAGGCAATATCATTTTGATATGTTCCCGGACAGGAGAATGGATCTGACGCTGATGTATCAACCCATAGTTTCCTCCAAAATCATCGTCAACTATTTCAAATGGAAATCAATATTTCATTTTCCTTACGGCAGAGTGTTTATTGGAGATGCCATGCCCCAGAACAGCGAGTCCGGCAGCGCCAATCCGACCACCGGGTGCAAGAGGCTCATTGACACCACGGACCGAGGGTAAGACCGAACACCCAAGCCCATCGCATTCGACTTATTGTCCAGGTAATATCACTCGCAATCGAACTATAGACGGATGATGTCGTATTATCTGCAACCATGGGTTAATGCGTTGATGATTTGTTCGATGTATAATTGCTCCAGCTCGGGCGCGACCCATCCACCCACCACAAGCGGTGACGTGCAGAGCATGGTCCGACATTGACCCATTGTGCGATCCATCCCGAGTCTTTACCGTCTCTGCCAACTGACGCCGACACCCGTTAGGGCGACCGGCCTACCGCTGGGTCGTTGGAACGATGCCGACGCGGCCTCGCACCAACCCACCCCCCGCCGTTCGGCGGCCGGCCAGAGCCCGAGGATATGTCATGACCGAAGCCATTCCCGTCATCGACCTTACCGATACCATCGCCGGCCGAGCCGGCGCGATCCAGCACACGGCCCGCGCCATCCACGATGCGCTGACCCAGGTGGGGTTCTTCGTCATCACCGGTCACGGTGTCGAGACCGACCTGATCGCCCAGACCTTCGAACAGGCGCGCCGCCTTCACGATCTGCCGATGTCCAAGAAGATTCCGCTGAAACTTAACGAGCACAACAATGGCTACATGGCCATGGGCCGTTATGCGGTCTGGACCTCCGACGTCAACGACAACGACAAGCCCGATCTGAACGAAGCGTTCTTCATCAAGCGTGAACGCGCGCCGGACCACCCGATGCGCCTGGCGCAGCGGCGCTTCGCCGGCGCCAATGTCTGGCCGGAGCAGACGGATCTGCCGGCATTCCGCGACCATATCCTTGCTTACATGAACCGGATGGAGCAATTCACCAACCAGTTGCTGCCCGCGGTGGCGCTGTCGCTGGACCTCGACCCCGGCTTCTTCCTGCCACATTTCGTCGACAGCCAGACCAATCTGCGGCTGTCGCACTACCCGCCGGTGCCGGCCGATCGGAACCAGTTCGGCATCGCGCCGCACAGCGATGCGAATTTCATGACCTTCCTGGCCCAGACGGAGGTGCCCGGGTTGCAGGTGCGCATGCCATCCGGCCAGTGGTTGGACGTGCCGTTCATCCCAGGATCGTTCGCCGTCAACTCCGGCGACACGTTGCGGCGCTGGTCGAATGGCCGCTTCCTGTCAACGCCGCACCGCGCCCTTCCCCCGGTTGGCCGTCACCGCTACGCCATCCCGGTGTTCTTGGCGCCGCATCTGGACACGGTGATCGAGTGCCTGCCGACCTGCACCGGCCCCGGCAATCCGCCGCGCTGGGAGACGGTGACATATGAGGCTTGGATCACCCAGTGGACGAACGCGAATTACGACCCGAAAGTGCAGAAGGACGTGGCGGCGTAGCGGGCACGCGCCGGTTGCTAGCTGGATGGGGATAGGGACGCCCATTGCTGGGCGATTCCCGCGCGGGATCAGTCTCTGGAGGGTTCGGTGTTGTCCTGACGGATGCCTGCTTCCAAACCCCTTCTTATCCTGCTGCTGCCGGTCCCCATGCAGTGCCTTTGTGCACCCACCATCTGGTCGCGAGAATTGAAGCTGACGATCGAGCCATCGTTCACCAGCGGCAATACCGGGACCGACAGCACAACCGACACGTTCGAAGTGCCGCTGAGACTGCACTACCAGGACGGGCCGTCCAAGGCTGGCTTCCGCATTCCCTATCTCAGCGTGACCGGGCCGCAATCGCCGGTGCCGGGCGTGGGCCTGGTCGGTTCAGAGACCGCCACGCCCCATTTTCAGCCGGCGACCGCTGCCTCCGTCTCCGTCCCCGTCCCGACCACCCGTTCCAGCTCGGCTTCGCACGCGGCCATCGCTTCCTGCTCCGACGGGAATGCCCTGATATGGCCGTAGGTGTCGGTTAGGAAACTCGGGTCCACCAGGCCCGCGGCAGACCGTCGAAGCGCGCCCAACCATGGCAGACCGGGTCGACCATTGTCTCGGCACACCATGGCGAGCCCGTCTCGATGGCGCCACGCCGAACCGCCTTGCGGGGTCCAGTCAGGTTCGGCTTCGGGGACGGGATCGGCGCATACAGCTTCTTCGGGGGCGCCGGTCGCGGCAGCGGCCAGGGTTTCCCGCACCGCGTCGGCGAAGGCGCGGATCGTCTCGTCCAGGACGGTCGACATGTCCTCGAAATGTTTAACCAGGTGGGACCGGTAGGCCATTTCCTGCTTGTCGGTGTCGGCTCTACCACGATCCAGCTTTTCGAACCAATCCTGACGGGACCGGGTTTGGTAGTGGTTGATGACCAGTGCCTCGTGACACGGATTCTCCTGGATGGGGATATTCGGGATCGTCCGCCCGATCGTATCGCAGGCCTGACCACGTAGGCTGAACTGGTGGGGGTTGTCGGTTACGTCCACCAGATCGGCGCAGCGGACGATGGATTTCATGTGGCGATTGGCGCTGAAATTATCGTTCGTGCGCATGGTGTAATTGTCGATGACGAGGCCTTCGGGGCGCTGGTCCCAGCCCGACGGGCCGAAGATCCGCCACTGCACCAGCATGGCGGAGGCGGATGGGATGCGATCCAGCAAGGGCCTGACGGAGCGTTCCTGAAGCGGGAGCAGGAATTCGTCGAGGTCGATAAAGGCGACCCAATCGCATTCCTGGGCGCGGTGATCGATGAAGTGCCGATAGGCGGGAAGCTGGCCCGGGCGCGCCGACCATTGGATCAAGGTTACGTGCGGGGCCAGTCCGGATTGCCGGATCAGGTCGGCGCCACCGTCGGTGCTGTCGTTATCGTACAGATAGAAATGATCGAAGCCGACGACACGGTGATACGCGATCCATTCGAGCAGGAATGCCGCTTCGTTCTTGAAGATGGCGCAGATGGCCAGCCGGCTCATGTTTCTGTCCCTAGATGGCGAGTCGCCGCCAGGTTGCGGGTCCGAGGTCGTTTCCACCATCGTGTTGCCCGGCAACCCATAGTGGGCACAACCAAAAAATGCACCGAGAGAGATTTTCAACCGGCGCGCGGGCGCGTCCTCGTTGTTCCGCGAGGGGGCCACTCACCAGGGTAGGCGGGCCGCGCCTTCGGTGAGGGAAATTGTGGCTGGCGGGGCCAGCTTCGGCGGATGGGAAACCCGCCATGGATACGGTCGAACCGTCAGGCGATCCGCACGAAGCCGTGGTTACGGTGCGAAGCCGGGTCCCATGTCAGCGGAAGATAGCCCCGGCCGCGATTTGCGCCGCATCCACCACGGGCGCGGGGAACAGGAAGAAGAAAGCCGTGAACAGCCCGGTCGCCGCGACCACAAAAGACAGCGCGGGCGGGCGGCGGTCGAACGCTTCCGCCGGTGCGTCGAAATACATGATCTTGATGATCCGGATGTAATAGTATGCGCCCACCACGCTGGTCAGTACGCCAACCACGGCGAGCGTCCACAATCCGCCCTGCACCGCCGCCAGGAAGATATACAGCTTGGCGAAAAAACCGGACATCAACGGAATGCCGGCCAGGCTGAACATGAATACGGCCAGCGCCATCGCGAGGCCCGGGTCGTTGCTGCCGAGGCCCGACAGGTCGGAAATCTTCTCGACCGGCTGGCCCTTGCGGCGCATCGCCATGATGCAGCCGAACGTGCCCGCGGTCATGAAGACATAGATGACCATGTAGACCAGCACGCCGCGAATACCCTCGGGCGAACCCACCGCCAGACCAACCAACGCGTAGCCCATATGGCCGATCGAGGAATACGCCATCAGCCGCTTGATGTTGGTCTGACCGATGGCGGCGAACGCGCCCAGCAACATCGAGGCGATGGAGACGATAATGATCAGGCTCTGCCACGACGCCAGCAGCGGACCGAACGGCGTGGCCATCACCCGCAGCATCAGCGCCATCGCCGCCACTTTCGGCGCCGTGGCGAAGAACACGGTGACCGGGGTCGGCGCGCCTTCGTAGACGTCCGGCGTCCACATATGGAACGGCACGGCGGAAATCTTGAACGCCAGACCGACCAGAACGAACACCACACCGACGATCACACCCGGAGATGCCCCAGGGGCCGAGACGCTCGGCTGTGCCAGCAGGGTCCGTAGTTCGTGGAAGTCCATGGTGCCGGAGAAGCCATAAACCAGCGACACGCCATACAGCAGCAACCCGGACGCCAGACCGCCGAGGACAAAGTATTTCAGCCCCGCCTCGGACGAACGCACATCGTCGCGAGCGAAAGCGGCCAGGACGTAAAGCGCCAGGGATTGCAATTCCAGCCCGACATAGAGCGTCATGAGGTTGGACGCCGAGGTCATCACCATCATGCCGACCACGGCGAACAGCATCAGCACCGGGAACTCGAACCGGGAAATCCCGGCCTGGCGATTCCAGTCCAGCGACAGGATCGCCGTCAGCGCGGCGCCAGACAGCAGGAGCAGCTTGTTGAATGTGCTGAACGGGTCGGCGACGAACTGGCCCTGATAGCCGATGCCGGGCA
The DNA here is from genome assembly GCA_945861095.1 of Asaia bogorensis. Lineage (GTDB taxonomy): Bacteria > Pseudomonadota > Alphaproteobacteria > Acetobacterales > Acetobacteraceae > Rhodopila. The sequence goes on from CAMATI010000078.1 coordinate 19,987, forward strand.
CCCCGGTCAGCACCAGCAGACCGGTGATCAGAAAGGCGCCGATGGTCAGCATGGTGCAGATCAGGGCGCTGTCCTGCTTGCGCAGCACACCGAATACCAGGATGCCCAGGCCGCAGCAGGCCAGGACGATCTCAGGCAGGGCAAGCATCCAGTTCATCAGTGCGTAACCCCGGCGATCTTGATGGTCGCTTCCAGCGCGGCGTGATGGTGCTTGACCATCGCGGCGACGGACGCATCCCAGAAACTGGTGAAGCTGGACGGGTAGATGCCCATCCACAAGGTCAGCACGATCAGCGGCGCGAACACCGCCCATTCGCGTGGGCTCAGGTCCAGAATATGGCGCAGATCGTCGCGCGTAATCCGGCCGAACATCACCCGGCGATACAGGTACAGCATATAGGCCGCGCCCAGGATCATGCCCGACCCACCCAGCAGGGCCAGCCAGAAATTTACCTGGAAGGCACCGACGATGACCAGGAACTCACCCACGAAGCCCGCCGTTCCGGGCAGGCCGACGGAGGCCATGGTGAACAGCATGAAGACCAGCGCGTAACCCGGCATTCGGTCCGACAATCCGCCGTAGCGCGCGATCTCGCGGGAGTGGATGCGGTCGTAGACAACACCCACCACGAGGAACAGCGCGGCGGACACGACACCATGCGACAGCATCTGGAACAGCGCGCCGTGGATGCCCTGCTCATTGAAGGTGAACATGCCGATCGTCACGATGCCCATATGGGCGACCGAGGAATAGGCGATCAGCTTCTTCATGTCCTCCTGCGCCAATGCCACCAGCGACGTGTAGATTACCGCGACGACCGACAGGGTGAACATGAAGGGCGCGAAATAGGCGGACGCATCCGGCAGCATCGGGATAGAGAAGCGCAAGAACCCGTACCCGCCCATCTTCAGCAACACGCCGGCCAGAATGACGGAGCCCGCGGTCGGCGCTTCGACGTGCGCATCCGGCAGCCATGTGTGCACCGGCCACATCGGCACCTTCACCGCGAAGGATGCCAGGAAGGCCAGGAACAGCCAGAACTGCATCGACGGCGGGAAGTCAGTCGCCATCAGCGCCTGGATATCGGTGGTGCCGGCATGGAGCCACATCGCCAGCAGCGCCAACAGCATCAGCACCGAGCCGGTGAGCGTGTAGAGAAAGAACTTCATCGCCGCATACACACGGCGCGGCCCACCCCAGACGCCGATGATCAGGTACATCGGGATCAGCACGGCTTCGAAGAACATGTAGAACACGATGAAATCGAGCGCGCAGAACATGCCCACCATCATCGTTTCCAGGATGAGGAAGCTCAGCATGAACTCCCGCACCCTTGTCTGGATGCTCTCCCAGCTCGCCAGGATGCAGATCGGGGTCAGGACCGTGGACAGCAGCACGAACAGCACGGAAATGCCGTCGACGCCCATCTTATAGCCGACCTGGTATTCCGGCATCCAGGAGACGCTTTCGACGAACTGGAAGCCGGGCTCGGTCGGGTCGAACTTGACCCACAGGACCAGCGACAGCACCAGCACGATCAGGCTGGTCCAAAGCGCGGTCCAGCGGGCGTTGGAGGCGACCGTCGCCTCATCGCCACGGATCGACAGGATCACCAGGCCGCCGACCAGCGGCAGCCAGGTAACCAGGGACAGAAGCGGGAAACCGGCCTCGTTCATTTTTTCACCGGATCAGCATGAAGATGCCGATCAGCGCGACGACGCCGATCAGCATGACAAAGGCGTAAACAGCCAGCGAACCGTTCTGCAGCTTGACGATCTGTCGCGAACCGCCGGAGGTCA
>CAMATI010000079.1 GCA_945861095.1 Asaia bogorensis
CCAGGACCTCTTCTCCCTGACCATGGCCCTGGACACCGCGAGACACCCCCGATGAGGATAACCAGCCACTGGAGAGCCGTGTGCGGGAGAACCGCCAGCACGGTTCGGAGGGAGGGGAGGCTGGTAGCCTTCCCTACCCCTATCGGGGGCGACCGCCAGTGCCAACAGGAGCGGAAATTCGAGGCGCCGCTACCCGTCCGCCACCCGCTCCACCGGCGGGTAGCGGCGCAACACCCGCAGCATCAGGAAGATCGACGGCAACGTCGCCAGCACGCAGATCGAGTAGTACATCGGCCACCCGACCGCCTCGGCCAGGAACCCGGTCAGGCCGCCCACGGTGCGCAACGCAATGGCGGCGACGGACGACAGCAACGCGTATTGCGTCGCCGTGAACGCGACCGAACACAGCCCGGACAGGTAGGCAATGAAGGCCGCGTCGGCGAGGCCGCCGACAAATGCTTCGAGGAACACGGTGAAATACAGCACATGGACCTGACCGTGGGAGAACGCGAGCACGACATACATTGAAACCGCGGCGCTTTGGACGCAGCCGGTCAGCAACAGGGCCCGCCCGACGCCCAGACGTGCCACCAGGAAGCCGCCGACCGCGATCCCGGACAGCACCGCGGCCAGCGCCGGCAGGAAATTCGCGACCGCGATGGCGTTCTTGTCGAAGCCCAGAGACCGGTAGAACGGCGCGGCCATGACGCCGGCCATGGCCTCATCCAGCTTGAACAGGGCAACGAAGGCCAGGATGGTGATCGCGCCAGGTCGGGTCAGGAATTCCCGCAGCGGATCGACCACGGCGTGGCGGATGCGGGCCACGAACCGCTCGGGCCGGGTCTCGGCGGGCAGGTCCCGCGCGACATCCGGCTCCCGGGCCAGCAGGGTGACCAGTGGAGCCAGCGCCAGCAGCAGGGCCACACCCAGCAATGCCGTGTGCCAGCCGACCAGATCGGCGGCCTTGATCGCCCCAGCCCCAGAGATCAGCAACGCCGCCCGATAGCCCCAGACATAGACGGCCATGGCCGCGCCCTGGAGCTTGGGCGGGAACACCTCGATCCGCCAGGCATCGACCGCGATGTCCTGGCTGGCGGACAGGAACGCGACCAGAGCCGCGGCGGCGATGGCGGCGGCGGGCGCCGCTGACGGGTCGGACAACGCCAGCATCAGCGCCGACAGTGCCAGCAGCGGCTGGATCGTCATCAGCCAACCCCGCCGCTGCCCCAACCAACGCAACGGTCCGGGCGGGTGGGCCTGGTCCAGCACCGGCGCCCACAGGAATTTCAGCGAGTAGGCGAGGCCGATATTCGCCGTCAGCCCGATCATCGCCAGGGAAACCCCGCCCTCCGACAGCCACAGGCGGAAGGTGAAGCCGGACAGCGGCAGTGGCAGGCCCGCCATGAAACCCAACGCGGCCATGGTCCATAGGCGCCTGTCACGCAGCATCGGTTCGAACCTGCCCGGCGCTCACCCGGGCAAATTGGCGTCGCCGCGACCGAGCGGGCGCTGCATTGACACCACGTCCACCCAACGGCCGAACTTCACGCCCACCGCCTTCAGCGTCCCCACCATGTGGAAGCCCAGGCTGGCATGGACGCCGATCGAGCCGACATTCTCGGAATCGCCGATCACCGCGATCATCTGGCGCATGCCGCGCGCGGTGGCGTCTTCTATCAGTTGGCTAACCAGCGCCTTGCCCACGCCCTGCCCACGCACGTCGTCGCGGACATAGATGCTGTCCTCCACGCAATAGCGGTAGGCGGAGCGTTCACGGAACTGATTGTAATAGGCATAGCCGAGAACGCCGGTTGCGTCGCTGGCGACAAGCCAGGCGCCGCCTTCGCCGGTAACTTTGTGAAATTTGTGCAGCGTGTCTTCGACCGAGGGCGGTTCTTCGTCGAACGTGCCGGTGCCATGCAGGACGTGATGGGCGTAGATCGCCTGGATTTCGGGGATATCCGCCTCCGTGGCAGCGCGAATCTGCATTCCGACGATCCTGTGACGATGGGCCCGCAAGGGGCCTGTTGGAGAGGTAGGTTAGACGGGCAGGCCCAGAATGGATGCGGCATCGCAGGCCAGGCCCAGCAGGGCGCGATCCTGCCCCGGACCGGCCACCAGCGACAAGCCGACCGGAAGCCCGTTGACGGTACCGGCGGGCAAGGTCACCTCCGGCAGGCCGCAGAACCCGGCGATGGCGGTCACGCCGATGGTTGCCTGGCGCACCCCGTCCTGTTCGCCTGGGCCGGCGGTCAGCAGCGGCGCCACGCAGGGGCTGGTCGGATAGATCATGACCGCGCCGCCGGACAGCAGCGGCAGGACGCGCGCCTGCAACTGGCGTCGAAACGCCCGTCCTGGCGACGCTATCGCCGGCGTGGTGGCTTTGGCGGCGGCGAAGCGTCCCTGGACCGACGGGCTGAACCGAGGATTCGCTCTCTCGACCCATGCGCCATGGGCCGCCCAGACCTCCTCGGCCTGCACGGTGCGAAAATGGTCGTACAGACTATCCACACCTTCCGGCAGCAGGCTGACACCAATTGCGCGCCCGCGCAGTTGCTGCAACCGTTCCAGTGCCGGTCGCAACGCCTCCGCCACCTCCGGCTGGGCGTTCACCCACGCCTCCTCCACCCGCAGAAACGGTCCGTTGGCACCGGTCCGCCCGCCGGGCAGCAGCACGTCGCCGATCTCGGCCAGCAGCGCCGCGGAGCGGGTGAACCACCCGGGCGTGTCCAGGCTGGGCGCCAATGCGCAGGCCCCGGCGAGGCTGATGGCCCCGAAGGTCGGACGAATGCCGAAAAGGCCGCAATAGCTTGCCGGAATGCGGACCGAGCCGCCGGTATCGGACCCTATCGCGAAATCCACCAGATGGGCGGCAACGGCGGCGGCGGACCCGCAACTTGACCCGCCCGGAAAGCGGTTGGGCGCGCGCGGGTTGATCGGGGTCCCATGCCAGATATTTTCCCCCGTCAGTCCGTAGGCCAATTCGTGGGTCTTGGTCTTGCCCGCCAAATGGGCGCCGGCCTGCAGCAGGGACGTGACGATCGGCGCGGTGATGCTCGTGGTGCCGTGAGTGGCCGCCCAGTCAGGGTTGCCATAGGTCGTGACCGCGCCGGCGACATCGAACAGATCCTTCACGGCGAAGGTCAGTCCGCTCAGCCGGCCGGCCGCGATCGGGGCCACCTGATGGCGTTCGCCCGGGATGAATGCGCCGACGGTGTCGTTCAGAGTCACGATTCGTTTGTCCTTGTTCGGCGTTTATGGCATAGGCAGCGCATGGTTGCTAACAGGGTTTGTCCCTACGGATCAGCCTCATGGGCGGCCCGAGGGACGTCGGCAGGCTCAAAATGGGCCACAAGCCCGCATTTTCGTCACAGTTCGTATCAATAAGCAACCGCTCCGACATGTTGGTTTCATCCAGAAACCCGAGAATTGTGGATTTTTTCAATCGATTTCGCCATGGTCGGGTTGTGATCTACCAGCGCCGTGTCGATATGTTCCAGCAGGCCGCTTGGCCGACGAGAGAATACCGCGCCCGTGCCCGGCCGCGACAAAATCCCCCAGGATGGCGGGCAACGTGTTATTTACCGGTTCCGCGTAATATGCCTCGGCATATGACGCTGGCCTTCGATACGCCTCTGAAGGGGTTCGCTCGTGGATATCTCTGACGGACATACATCTGGTCTATCCGGCCTCGGCCGCCAACCCGCAATACGGGATGCGCGGGCCGATGGGTCGGGTGGGGCCGGCGGCGCGGGCATGTCGTCCGGCGATGGCGGCGACCGCGACGCGCCGATCCATCCCCGCCTGCTCGCGATGATGAACGCCGCCCGCTACTACGGGATGGAGCTGGACCCCCACGAATTTCGCGCCGGCCCCGATGAAACCGTGCCCAGTGCCGCCGCTCTGTCATCCTGGGCGCAAGGCGCCGGCATGTGGTCGCGTGCCCTGCGGCTGCGCTGGCGTCACCTGATGCGCCTGAATACCGGCAGCCCGGTCATCCTGCTGTTGGACGATGGCACCGCCGCCTTGCTGGTCGGGTCCAGCATCGAAGCCAAGGTCGTCGCCCTGCGCGACCCTCGGTCTTCCGACGCCGAAGCGCCGATTCAGGTCGACGAGATGCGCCTGGCCGAGGTCTGGAGCGGGGAGGCCGTGCTGCTGCGCGCCCTGCGCGAACAGACCGAAGCCGACCCGCCGTTCACCATGAGCTACCTGTTCAGCCAGGTCGCGAGAGAGAAAAAATCGCTGCGGGATCTGTTCCTGGCCTCCTTCATCATCAGTCTGCTGCACCTTCTGCCAGCGCTGATGGTGATGAAGGTCATGGACAAAGTGATGCAGCATCAGAGTTATTCGACGCTGTTCCTGATGTCCGTCCTCGTCACCATCATGGTCCTGTTCGAGACCCTGCTCAGCTTCGCCCGACGATTGATCATCCTGGTCGTCGGCGCGCGGATCGATGCACGGCTGAACCTGCATATCTTCAATCGACTGGTACGATTGCCGCTCGACTATTTCGAACGCCATCCGGCCGGTGAGACGATGTACAAGGTCTCCCAGGTCCACAAAGTGCGGGAATTCATCACCGGTAAGCTGCTCACGACGGCGCTGGACCTGATCACCCTGGTGATCCTGTTGCCGTTCCTGTTCTGGATCAATGCCACGCTTGCATGGATCGTGCTGATCTGTTCGGCGATGATCGCGTTGATCATCGTCGCGTTCCTCAAGCCGATGCGGGAAGTCTACAGCAAGGTCCTGAAAGCCGAAACCGCGAAACAGGCCGCGCTCGGCGAGACCGTCTTCGGTATGAAAACCGTCAAGTCCCTGGCGTTGGAGCCGCAACGCAAGGCGCTGTGGGACGAACGGGTGGCGGAATCCGGCAAATGGCGCCTCGCCATGGGCAAAATCGCCAACTGGCCGCAAACCCTCGTCAACCCGATCGAGCGGTTCATGTGGGTCGGCGTCGTCCTGATCGGGGCCTATATGACACTCGAAGGCGAAGCCTATATGCGCCTCGGTGGCCTGATCTCGTTCATGATGTTGTCGCAACGCGTTGCCCAGCCGTTGGTGGGCCTGGCCCGGCTGATGGAAGATTGGGAAGAAATCCGCGGGTCGATGGCGCAGGCGGCCGACGTGCTCAACCGCCCGATCGAGCGGGATTCGGCTTCCGGTGGCCTGCGACCCAAGTTTGCCGGCGCGATCTCCCTGGACGACGTCACGTTTACCTATGCCGGCACCAAGGTCCCCGCGCTCGACCGGGTGACCTTCTCCATCCCGGCGGGCACAATGCTGGGCGTCGTCGGCCGATCTGGGTCCGGCAAGTCCACCTTGACCCGGCTGTTGCAGGGCATCAACCGAGAATATTCGGGCTTCCTGAAAATCGACAACGCCGATCTGCGGGAAATCAACCTGCGCCACCTGCGCTCAAATTACGGCGTCGTGCTGCAGGAAAACTTCCTGTTCCGCGGGTCCATCCGGGACAACATCCTGGCCGGCCGCCCTGGGCTTACCCTGGAAGACGCCATCCGCGCCGCGCGCCTGGCCGGCGCCGAGGAATTCATCGAGCGTATGCCGAACGGATACGAAACCTATGTGGAGGAAGGCTCGCCCAACCTCTCCGGCGGGCAACGCCAACGCCTGGCGATCGCGCGCGCCGTGATCACCGATCCCCGCATCCTGATCCTGGACGAAGCTACCAGCGCCCTGGATCCGGAAAGCGAGGCCCTGGTGAACGCCAACCTGCTGCGCATCGCGCGCGGACGGACCATGGTCATCGTATCCCACCGCCTGTCGTCCCTGGTCGACTGCGATCAGATCCTGGTGCTGGAACGCGGTGAACTGGTCGATATCGCGCCGCATAACGTCCTGCTCGAACGTTGCACCGTCTATCGCCAGCTCTGGGCGCAGCAGCATCGCCATATGGAAGCACAAGGTCCCCGTCATGCAGCTATCGCTCCAACCCTCGTCCAAGGCGACTAGGACCGACGTCGCGGAGCGGGACGATCCAACGCTCCCGGCGATTCTAGAGTTCCAGTCTCCCTCCACGGCGATCATCAATGTACCGACCCCCCGCGTCGCACGGGCGATCACGTTTATCGTGTCCGCGCTGGTGTTTTCCATGGGGCTCGCACTGGCGTTGATCAAGGTCGACAAGGTCGTCACCGCCACCGGCAAGGTCGTTGCCAGAGGTGGGACGATCGTCGTGCAGCCGCTCGACACCGGGGTCATCCGTTCGATCGACGTTTCCGTCGGCGATAAGGTCCGCGCCGGACAGGTATTGGCGCGTCTGGATCCGACGTTCGCTGCCGCCGACCTGGGGGCCTTGGCGGCGCAGGTGGCGGCCCTGCAGGCGCAGGTCAGCCGCTTGCAGGCAGAGGCGGAGGAACGCCCGTTCGCCTATATCGGACTTGATCCCAACCTGGCCTTGCAGGCGGCGATCTTCAGCCAGCGGCGCGCCGAGTACAACTTCAGGATCGAAGGCTATCAGCAGAAGGCGAGCAGTCTGTCCGTCTCGATCGCGCGCGCCCGGTCCGACGCGTTGAGCTACCGAGAGCGGTTGGCCTATGCCACATCGCTCGAAGGCATGCGCAAGGAACTGGAGCGGCTGAACGTCGGCAGCAAGATCAATACCCTGGCGGCGATGGACACCCGCACGGAGGTCCAGCGCAACATGGATGGCGCCGAACAGATGGCGCTTTCGGGCCAACGGGATTTGGCGGCGCTGATTGCGGAACGGAATGGCTATACGCAAAATTGGCGCGCCGACGTTTCCGAAAAGCTGGCTGAAAGCGTAAGCAAGCTGTCGGACGCTCGGGAATCCTATAACAAGGCCAAACTCCGGCACCAATTGGTGGAATTGCGCTCCGACCGGGATGCGACCGTGCTGTCCATCGCGAAGGTTTCCGTGGGCTCCGTCATCTCGGCGGGACAGCAGTTCGTCACGTTGATCGCATCCGACGCACCGCTGGAGGTGGAAGTCAACATCCAGGGCAGTGATGACGGCTACGTCAACCTGGGGAACGCCGTGGCGATCAAATTCGATACTTTCCCATACATGCACTACGGCATGGCATACGGCACCGTGCGGATCATCAGCGCCGACAGTTTTTCGAGCGCGGATGAGCAACGCAATCCGACCGGTGCCACGGCATTGCCGACCACCGCGGCTGGCAACGCCGTGTGGTTTCGATCCCGCGTTTCGCTGGACCGTGTCGAACTGCACGACCTGCCGCCGGACTTCAAGCTGATGCCTGGCATGCCGGTCACCGCCGATATCAAGATCGGCGAACGGACCGCCCTCGGATACTTCTTCGAGCGTTTGATTCCCGTGGCAACCGAAGGCATGCGGGAACCGTGATCGTCCAACGCACACAGCCTGGTGAGATCTGACGCCCATGCGCATCGCAGACCGATTGGTCGCCCGCTTCTCCCCGAAATCAGCCCTCCGCCATGCGTTGCGGCTGACCGAGAAAGGCGACCGCAAGACTGCGTTCCCGTTCTTTGCCCGCGCGGCGAGGGCGAAGATCGCCGAAGCCGAATACCGCATCGGACGCTGCTATCTGGAAGGTGCCGGCGTCCCGCCCAGTCGCGGTGATGGGGTCCGCTGGGTCGAGCGTGCCGCGAAGCAGGGCTATGTCGAGGCACAGGCCCTGTTGGCCACGCTCTGCCTGCACGGGCTGGCGGCGGGCTTCGCGGACTCTGCGTCGAACGCGTCTCCCGGTCTGTTCGGCGGCAACAACACCGCCGAACCGGACTTCCTGTCGGCAGAGGTTTGGGCACGCAAGGCGGCCGAAGGCGGGTCGGCCGACGGTCAGGCCGTCCTGGCCTATGTACTGACCTCCGGCCCCGAAACCATGCGCAACGTCGTGGAATCCGACCGCTGGTATCAGCGTTCCGCCGAAGGTGGCTGCCCACAAGGCCAGCTCGGCTACGCCCTGTGCCTGGCCCGGGACTCGAAAGACCCCGCCGTCCAGGCCCTGATCGTCGAAAACCTGCGCCAGGCCGCGGACAAGGGCCTTGCCACGGCGTTGCACCTGTATGGCGTGATCGCCGAACGCGGCGCGGGGATGGAGCGGGATATGCCCCTCGCCGCCCGTTCCTATCGCGCCGCCGCCGAGAAAGGCCACCGCTCCGCCCAGGCGCGCTGGGGCTATGCGCTGCTCGAAGGCCGCGGCGTCGAACAGAACGTGACGGAGGGCGAGTCCTGGCTGCGGCGCGCGGCCCTGGCCGGCGACCCGGAAGCGGCGGCCATGGTCGGCGACCTCTATGCCAAGGGCGGCAAGCTCCCGCCCAACTACGCGGAAGCGGCCATGTGGTTCGCCCGCGCCGTCGCGGCCAACAACCATCGCGGCGCCGCCAGGGCACTCGGCATGCTGTACCTGACGGGCGCCGGCGTGCCGCGGGATCAGGATGAGGCCGCGCGCCTGTTCAGCATCTCCGCCAAGTCCGGCGACAAGGATGCGCATGCCGATCTGGGCAACCTGCTGCTGCGTGGCCACGGCGACGAATCGGATTCCGTGCGGACGCGGGAATGGTTCGAACAGGCCGCCGCATCGGGCGATCTGATCGCGGCCTTCAATTTCGGCGTCTGCCTGGCCGAAGGCGTCGGTATCGAACGTGACGACCGACGCGCCGCCGAATGGCTGCGGCGCGCGGCCGATGGGGTGGTGAACGCTCAATATTGGTATGGGCGGATGCTGGTCGAAGGACGCGGCGTCGACGCAAACCCAGAGGAAGGACGCGCCTGGATCAAGCGAGCCGCCGATGTCGGCATGATCGACGCCGAGGTGATGCTGGCCGATATGATGTTGAACGGCCGGGGCGGCCCGAAGGACCATCCCAATGCGCTGATACTGTTCGAAAAGGCCGCCGAACGTGGCCATGTTGGCGCGATGTTCGCCGTCGGCGCCATGCATGGCGGCGGTCATGAAGTCCCGACGCAGAGAACCGTCGCCCAACGCTGGTTCCGCGCCGCCGCGGAACGCGGGCACCCTTACGCACAGATGATGCTCGGGCGCTATCTGGCCCGCAACCTTGCCGGGGAACAGAACTTTGCCGAGGCCAGGACCTGGATCGAACGCGCAATCGGCCAGGGCATCCAGGATGCGCGTGCCGATCTGGCCGCGCTGCCCGCGCCCCAAAGTAATGAGGCGTCCAGGGCCGTCGGCGACTGATCCAGCATGGCGGCCCAGCCGTCCGCACAGGAAGGGAGCGAGATAGCGGCGGCCGCCCGTGCCGCCCTCGCACGCGGTCGCAAGCATATGGCGGACGGGGATGCCGCCAGCGCGTTGCACTGGTTGGACCGCGCCCATCGGCTTGTTCCGCGCGATCAAAATATCTGTCTGTCCCTGGCAACCGCCTGTCTGGGACGAGACGACCAGCGCGCCAGAACACTGTTTGAATCCGTCACCGCCGACCAGGATCTGCGGGAGGCCTGGCTCGGTTTGGCAGCGTCGCTCAGCCGATTGGGCAAGCACGATCTCGCTGCCCAGGCCGTCGGCCAGGCGCTAAGCCGGCACATCTACCAGTCGAACACGAACGCGATCGCCGCCGGAATTGCCCAGTCGATCCAGGCCGCCGGCTGGTGCGGTCTGACCGCTACCGGCGGGATCGTGGCACATCCGTACCGTTCCGGGCCGCTGCACATCGTGTTGGACGGGCAGCCTCTGGCAGGGGCGCGCCTTCCGGCCGATTGGCCGACGCATGGTCGATTGGAGGTGATGGTCGGCCAGCGCCCCCTGCTTGGCAGCCCGATCGACCTTCGCGCCATCGGTCGCACGGTCGGGTTCATCGAGGCGGATCGCGGCGGCGTGAAGGGTTGGGCCTGGCATCCCGGCGACCCGACGACGGACCCGGTCCTGACCATCGACGACGGCAGCGGCGAACCGCCACTGCGGATCGTTGCCGCCAACCGGGACGTGAGCATTCCCGATACCGGACCATTGGCGCACCCGCGCGGCTTCGCCATACCGGCCGAGGCACTTCGATCGATGCGCGGACCGCTGCATGTGCGGGGACGCGATGGCCGGGAACTACCTGGCAGTCCGCTGATCCCACGCGCCGAAGAACGCGCCGCGACGGCCGCCGCCTTGACGCTGGCCCGGCTATATCCCGCGAATGCCGCCGCCCCGCCGCCACGGGACCTCGTTCCGCCGCCGGCGCTTCCGGTCGATCCAGCCCTGCCACCGACGCCCATCGGCCTGAACCGCCGCCGGCGTCCGATCGACGTCGTCGTGCCGGTGCATGGGCAAACCGCGCCGGTGCTGGCCTGTCTGGAGACGTTGTTCGCCTCCGTCGGCCGCCCCAACCGCATCGTCGTGGTCGACGACGCGTCGCCGGAGCCCGCATTGGTCGCCGAACTCGACCGCCTGGCGCGCGCTCGGCGTATTCGGCTGATCCGCAATCCACGCAACCTCGGTTTTCCCGGCAGCGCCAATGCCGGCATGCTGGCCGCGTCCGGCCGAGACGTGGTGCTGCTGAACAGCGACACCATGGTGCCACCCGGCTGGTTGGAACGGCTGCAAGACGCCGCCCATGCCGCCGACGACATCGGGACCGTCACGCCCCTGTCCAACAACGCCAGCATCCTGAGTTATCCGGGGCCCGGACCGGACAACGACATCCCGGACCTGGCTGCCACCATCGCCCTGGACCGGCAGGCATCCCGCGCCAACGGCACCGACAGCGTGGATATCCCGGTCGGCGTGGGATTCTGCCTTTATATCCGCCGGGATTGCCTGGATGCGACAGGCCGCCTGCGCGACGACGTGTTCGCGCAAGGATACGGGGAAGAAAACGATTTCTGCTTGCGCGCCCGACGCCTGGGGTGGCGCCATGTCGCGCTGCCCGGCCTGTTCGTGGCCCACGCCAGCGGCAAGTCGTTCGGCGCGTCGGCTGTTCACCTTCGCGCCCGCAACCAGGACATTCTGAACCGCCTGCACCCCGGCTACGACCGGCTGGTCCAGGATTTTGTCGATGCGGCCCCCTTGGCCGATGCGCGCCGGCGGCTCGATCTGGAACGCTGGCGATCCACCCGCAAGCCCGGGCAGACAAGCGCGATCCTGATCACGCACGACAATGGCGGCGGGGTCGAGCAACGCATCGCCCACGCCGCCCGGGATCATGACCGGGCCGGACGCCAAACCATCGTGCTGCGGCCCACCCGGATGGGCGACGGGGATCCCGCGATCGTCGTGGGCAAGGGCGCCGATCGTGGGTTCCCTAACCTCTGCTATCGTATGCCCAGCGAACTGCCGCTGCTGCTGCGTTGGCTGCGCACCCAGCGGCCGGACCGGCTAGAGGCGCACCACTTCCTCGGCCACCACCCGGCCATCCACGATCTGATCGCGCGCCTGGGCGTGCCATATGACGTCCATGTGCACGACTACGCCTGGTTCTGCCCGCGCATTTCGCTGGTCGGCGGGCAGGATCGGTACTGCGGGGAACCGGATCGAGCAGCCTGTCAGTCCTGCGTCGACGATCACGGTTCTTTCCTGTCCGAATCTATCACCGTGCCCGATCTGATCGCCCGTTCCGCCGCTGTCCTTCGCACTGCCCGGCAGGTCATCGCCCCGTCCCGCGATGCCGCCAACCGCATCCGCCGCCATTTTCCAGGCATCGTGCCCGACATCGTGCCGCATGAGGACGACACCGCCATCGTATGGCGCCCCAAGCCGCCATTCCGTCCGGCGGGTCGGCCGCGGGTCTGCGTGCTGGGTGGGATCGGGCTGCACAAAGGCTACGATGTCCTGCTGGCCTGCGCCCGCAACGCCGCCGACCGCGCCCTGGATCTGGAATTCGTTGTTGTTGGCAGCACCACCGATGATGCCCGCATGCTGGCGACCGGACGCGTGTTCGTCACCGGCACCTACGCGCCGGAGGAGGCCGTGGGCTTGATCGACGCCCAACAACCCAGCCTGGGATTCCTGCCTTCCATCTGGCCGGAAACCTGGTGCATGACCCTGTCGGACCTGTGGCGCGCCGGATTGCGCGTGGCCGCGTTCGATCTCGGCGCACCGGCGGAGCGGATTCGCAACACCGGCCGTGGAATTCTTCTTCCGCTGCACCTATCCGCGGGTGCTATTAACGACGTGTTAATCGCCAGTACGGCATCGTCAACCGCTTCCGCTAACCGAACCCACGCGCGAACTGTTCCGTCTTCCGATAAATCTCCCGGTGTCATACACACCTTGTGATGCCACGCCCCAAAATAGAGCGAGACCAAAGTATGTCCGAAGCCGCCAGCGCGGTATTGAGCAATCCCGCCGCCAATCCCGCCACCCAACCCGATGCCGATCCGGCGGCCGAGCAAACCGCCCGCAGCCGTGTTTCCGAACTCCGCGTTTCTGGTCATCTGATGACGTTGGAACAAGGGGTTTTCTGCGTGTTCCCGGCACCCGGTGCCACGCCGGCCGATCCGGTGACCGGCTTGCCCGGTGTGCGCATCACCCGGTCCCCGGGCTCCGCCGCGTCCGCCGTATCCATCGCGACGTTCAGCGCCGATGGCTGGTTGGACGGCGCGGCTGCCTTGGTGCGGGTCAACGATCCGGTCGCGCAGATCCTGGTCACCGTCTACCAATCTTCCCACCACGGACCGGAATCGGCGCCTCGGCTCCAGGTCATGCGGCTTAGCAACGAACCCATGTCCGGGGATGTGGCCGCGGCCCCGGCGAAGGCTCCGGCCGCCGCCGGACAGCCCGTGCTGCCCGGGGAAGACCCGGAGGTCATTGCCCATATCCAGCAAACCGGCGACGTCGGCGGTAGCCTGGGCGAATGGATGGGAACGCGCGACAGCAAAATGTGGATCGAGGGCTTCGGCCTGAAGCCCACCGACATGATCGAGTCTGGCGACATCGAGTACCAGGCCGTTCTCGGCCGGGGCTGGCTGTCCCCCTGGGTCGATGGGGGCAATTTCTGCGGCAGCCGCGGCATGGCGCTGCCGCTGCTGGGCATCAATATCCGCCTGAAAGGTGACGCCGCGGATAATTTCGACTGCGAATACTCGGCGACCTTCGTCGATGGCACCGCGGTCGGCCCGACACAAGCCGGACAGGCCTGCGAAGCTGATAGTCTGGCGGCACTGGAAGCCTTCCGGATCGAAATCCGTCCGCGCGGCGAGGCTGGAGCCAAGGCGCCAGCGCCTCGGAAACAGGCTGCGACCCGGACGGCCGCGGCGAAATCGCCCGCGAAGCCCAAGACCCCGGCGCGGACAACCCGTCGCTGACATCCGATTGCGACGGGCGGACAGGATCGATTTCAAATCATGTCCGCCCGTTACAGTCACGAAATGCCACCCGCCGCGCGCCGGACCTCCGGACCGGAACCCGTGTCCGGGCGGACAGCGTCAGGGCCGCGAGGGCCTGTGCGACGGAACGGATTGGGCGACATTGGGACATTCTGAATCCCGTCGCGATAAGATAGGGCTGCCTTGCCGTGAAATTCCTGTTCGTCCACCAGAACTTCCCCGGGCAGTTCTTGCATATCGTCCGCCATCTGATCGCGGCCGGTGGGCATGATATCGTCTTCATCACCGAGCCTAACGCCAATGTCATCCCAGGCGTCCGCAAGGTGCCTTACATGAAGCCGCCCAAAGCCGGGCCGGAAACCCATATCGCCGCGCATGAACTTGATACCGGCGTGCGACGGGCGGAGGTCGTGTGGAAGACGGCCTTTAACCTGAAGCGGCTTGGGTACAATCCCGATATCATCATCGGCCATCATGGCTGGGGCGAGATGCTCAACCTCGTGGATGTCTGGCCGAAAGTGCCGATGCTGGGCTACTTCGAGTTCTATTACGACCCGTATCGAGCGGATGTGGGATTCGATCCCGAATTCCCGACCGACACCTTGGACTTCCCGCGCATCCGGGCGAAGAACGCGATCAACCACATTGCTCTCAATCTGGAGCAGCACGGCAACACACCCACGCGATGGCAGTTGTCGACCTATCCGAAATGGGCCCATTCGCGCATCGACCTCCTTTGGGAAGGCGTCGATCTGGATATCTGCAAGCCCGATCCGATCGCCCGGAAGGCGCCATTGAAGATCGGCGACATGACGATCGAACCGACCGACAAGCTGGTGACCTATGTGTCCCGCGATCTGGAGCCCTATCGCGGCTTCCATCTGATGATGCGGACGCTGCCGCATCTGCATGCCGCCCGAAAAGATCTGAAGGTGGTGATGATCGGCAGCGACGGCGTCAGCTACGGCATCATGCCGCATGGCGGCGGAACCTGGCGCGAACTGATGATGAAGGAGGTCGGCAGCCGCGTCGACCTAAGCCGGGTCGCGTTCCCGGGACGGGTGACCTACGACGTCTATCTGTCGTTGCTCAAACGCTCGGACGCGCATATCTACCTGACATATCCGTTCGTTGCGTCCTGGTCGTTGCGGGAAGCCATGGCGATGGGCTGCGCGATCGTCGGCAGCGATTCGCAACCGGTGGCGGAATTCATCAAGGATGGCCAGACCGGCCTGCTGGCATCGTTTTTCGATCCACCGGGTTTGGCGGACAAGGTCGTCGGTTTGATGGAGAACAAGGCGCTCGACCGCAAGCTTCGGACCAATGCGCGCCGCTATGCCGAACAGAACCTGTCGATGACGGACTATCTGGCCAACTATGAGGCGACGATCGAGCGCATCACCGGACAGTCGCTCGCCCCGCCCGCGTCGGCAAAGAAGCCGGCACGGCGGGCGAAGCGATAGGTCAATCCCCGCTTCCCTGCGCCAGACGGAACGGCGCTGCCGGATACACGCCCAACACCCGCACCTCGGACGAAAAGAACGACAGTTCTTCCAGCGCTCGCCGCGGTGCCGGTTGTTCCGGATGACCGTCCACGTCGCACAGGAACTGGGTCGCGGAAAATTGGCCCGCCAACATGTAGCTTTCCAGCTTCGTCATGTTGACGCCATTGGTCGCAAAGCCGCCCAGCGCCTTGTAGAGCGCGGCGGGCACGTTGCGCACACGGAATACGAACGTGGTCATCAGATGCGGCGTGGCGGGATCCGGCGTCGTGGGCCGCTTGGCCATCACGTAAAACCGGGTCGTGTTGTGTGATGCGTCCTCGACGTTGGAGCGCAGGATGTCCAACCCATAGATCTCGGCCGCCAGGGACGACGCGATCGCCGCCTCTTCCTTGCGGTTCCACTGCGCCACCAGTTCGGCGGACCCGGCGGTATCGGCTTCCACCACGGGCGTCAGGTTCAGGCTACGGAGAATGCGCCGGACCTGGCCGAGCGCGACGGTGTGGGAATGGGCGCGCTTGAGGTCGGCGATGGTGGCGCCCCGCACGCCCAACAGGCAGTGTTCGACGCGCTGAAACTGCTCCCCCACCACGAACAGGCCCGACTCGGGCAGCAGGTGGTGGATATCCGGCACGCGTCCGGCAAGGCTGTTCTCACAGGGCAGCATCGCCAAATCCGCGCGGTCTTCGCGGACCGCGTCCATCGCGGATTCGAACGATTCGCAGGGCAGGGTCGTCATTGCCGGATAGGCGTTGCGACAGGCCAGGTCGGAATAGGCGCCCAGGACGCCCTGGAACGCGATAATGCCACTCATATCGGGTCAGACTTTCAGATGTAGAAGCTGGCGCGCCCGGTCCAGATCGACCGGGGTGTCGACGCCGAACAGGCCGTGCTCCATACGGGCGCAGGCGATACGCATGCCGGCTTCCAGAGCACGCAACTGCTCCAGCGCCTCCCGCTGCTCCAGCATGCTCGGCGGCAGACTGACAAACCGATCCAGGGCCGCTCGACGATAGGCATATATGCCTATGTGATGCCAGCGCGGTCCTTCCCCCCATGGGGTCGGCGCCCGGGAGAAATATAGGGCGGGCGCCACCGGATTGTCGCCGGAAAACGCGCAGACCGCCTTGACGAAGGAAGACGTGGTTGCCTCCTCCTCCGACAGGATCGGCACCACCAGGGTGCCGATGTCGATCGCCGGATCACCCAACGGCAGGACGACAAGGCGCAATTGCGCTGGGTCCAAGGTTGGCACGTCGCCTTGCAGGTTCACGACGACATCATGGCGGCCGTCCGGATCCAATTCTCCCAAGGCGGCACGCACGCGATCGGTCCCGGATGGCAGCGCCGGATCGGTCATGACCGCCCGCCCGCCCGCTGCCCGGACCGCGTCGGCGATCTCCGCTTCGGCACAGGCGACGGCCACGGGACCGATATCGGCCTCCCGCGCTCGGTCGAGCACATGCACGATCATGGGCTTGCCATGAATGTCGGCCAGCGGCTTACCTGGCAACCGCGTGGAGGCCATGCGGGCCGGGATGACGACGATAGGGTTCACGACGACACACTGCTCCTGGAAATGGTGGGGGTCCTTGAAATGACGGACGATGGGTTGAAGGGGCCGGTTCGTTTCCCTATGCTGCCCTAGCTTATGGACGCTAACGGTCCCGTGCAACGGCGGGCCAGCATGTTTGCCTGCGAACCACGACCGCACTCGACGAGGAAGCTACGCCGCATGGACAGTATGGAGGTCAACAAGGGCATTGCCGCGATCCTGATCGCCGGTATCGCCTTTTTCGTCACCGGCACGATCGGAACGATCCTCGTCCACACCAAGCCGCTGGACAAACCCGTCCTGGCGATTGCAATCCCGGAACCGGGTGGCGCGGGCAAGGAAGCCGCGAAGCCGGTTGTGTTGGCGGCGATCGCACCCTTGCTGGTGAAGGCCGATTTGGCTCTTGGCGAAAGCACCGCGAAGAAGCTGTGCAGCCAGTGCCACACATTCAACGAAGGTGGGAAGAACGGCGTCGGCCCGAACCTGTATGGATCGGTTGGGCAGCCGCACGGGCATGTCGCGGGGTTCAATTACTCCACCGGGTTGAAGGGCAAGACGGGCCCCTGGACATATGAGGACCTGAATAACTGGCTGTTCAAGCCGAGTGCCTACGTGACCGGGACGCGGATGGCGTTCGCCGGGATCAAGGACGACCAAAGCCGAGCGAATGTTATCGCGTATATGCGGACTTTATCGAAGAACCCGGTGCCACTGCCGGCGCCTTGATCGTTCCCCCGGCGATGGACATGGACCGACTGATCGCGGCGGCGGAGGCAGCGGCGGACGTTGCCGGCGCCGTCGTGCGGCCATTCTTTCGGGCGGGGATCGGCACCGACATCAAGGCGGACCGCTCCCCCGTTACCATCGCCGACCGGTCGGCCGAACAAGCGATGCGGGCCGTGCTGTCGGAACGTTTTCCCGACCACGGCATATTGGGCGAGGAATTCGGCCTGGATCGTCCCGAGGCGCGCTTGCGCTGGGTGTTGGATCCGATCGACGGCACACGCGCCTTCATCACCGGCCGCCCGACCTTCGGAACCTTGATTGCCCTGCTGGACGGTGACGATCCGATTGTCGGCATCATCGACCAGCCGGTCACCGGAGAGCGCTGGATCGGCGCCGCCGGTCGCACCACCACATTTCGCGGCCCGATGGGCGGCGTTGCCGGCTGCCGCCCTTGCCCGTCGCTGGGCGATGCCGAATTGTCCTGCACCAGCCCAGAGATGCTGGAGGAGCGGGAACCGCGCTGGCGCCGTCTGGCACAGGCAACGCGCCGCAATTATTGGGGCGGCGACTGCTACGCCTATGGGCTGCTCGCGCTGGGACAGATCGATGTCGTCGCCGAATGCAGCATGCATGTCTGGGACTGGGCGCCTCTGGTGCCCATCGTGGAGGGCGCCGGCGGACGTGTCACGGACTGGGCGGGGAATCGGCTGAAACAGACCAGCGATGGCACGGTTCTGGCCGTCGGCAACCCGGCACTCCTGGCGCCGGCGGTCGCGCTCCTTAACGAAGTGTCAGTTGCCACCGCCTGAGCGGAAGCCCACCCTGCCGCCGATTATCGCCCCGAGGGTTGATCCGTGCGCGCCATAGCCAGTTTCCTGCTGCTTGCCACTCTGACCATGCCGGCGCGGGCCGCCGAGGTTACCCGATCCCACGGCCTGACGATCCTCGGCAAACCCGCGCTGCCGGCGGATTTCGCGCATTTTCCCTACGTGAATCCCGACGCGCCGAAGGGCGGCCAGGTCACGCTCGGGCGGGTCGGCACTTATGACAGTTTCAACCCGTTCATCCTGCGCGGCACGCCGGAGGCCTATTCGATCGCTCCCTGGGTCATTCTGCCCGGTGGGTCCGGGTCGGGCGCGTCGGTCGGACATGTGTGGGAAAGCCTGCTGACCGCGTCGGCCGACGAGGTTGCCACTGCCTATTGCCATCTGGCCGAAGCGGTCGATCTGCCGGCGGATCGGATGTGGGTTGGCTTCGATATCCGCCCGGAGGCTCGGTTTTCCGATGGTCAGCCGGTCACCGCGGACGACGTGGCCTGGACCTTCCGGACTTTGCTGGAGAAGGGCCGCCCCAGTTTCAAGATCCAGGTCGCCGATGTGGCCGAGGTGGTGGTGGAAGGGCCAAGGCGCGTCGTCTTCCGGTTCAAATCCAACGAAAACCGGGAGCTTCCACTGCTGGTCGGCGCCTTGCCGGTCCTGCCCAGGCATTTCTTCGAGAACCGGGATTTCGCCCGCCCTCTGACGGATGCGCCGGTCGGCTCTGGTCCCTATCGGATCACCGGCTTCGAGTTGGGACGGAGCGTCACCTACGAACGCAACCCGGATTGGTGGGCGCGGGATCGCCCGACCGGCAAGGGGACCAACAATTTCGATCGGGTCCGCTCTGAATATTACCGCGACTCGGCCGTGGCGATGGAGGCGTTCAAGGCGGGATCGATCGACCTGCGCAGCGAGAACGTCTCCAAGAACTGGGCGACGGCGTATGATTTCCCGGCGGTGAAGAGCGGGCTGGTGATCAAGCGGGTCTACCCGCACAAACTGCCGAACGGGTTCCAGGGCTACGCGATGAACACCCGCCGCCCCGTCTTCGCCGATCCGTTGGTGCGCCAGGCCATGACGGAGATGTTCGACTTCGAATGGACCAACAAGAACCTGTTCTATGGCGCCTACACGCGGCTCAACAGCTATTTCAGCAACAGCGACTTGGCGTCTTCCGGCATCCCGGACGGCGCGGAATTGGCGCTGCTGGAACCCTGGCGGGCGCAATTGCCACCCGCGTTGTTTACGCAAGCGTACAGCCTGCCGGTGACGGATGGCTCCGGCAACAATCGCGACCAGTTGCGGCGCGCGATTGAGCTGCTGCGGCAGGCGGGCTGGCAGGTGAAGGACCGCAAGCTGGTGGACGCGAATGGGCAGCAGATGAGTTTTTCCATCCTGCTCAGCGACCCTTCCCTGGAACGGCCGACCTTGCCTTACACGGAATCCCTCAAGAAACTGGGCATTGATGCGCGGGTGCGCACGGTGGACCCGGCGCAATACCAGCGGCTGACCGACCAGTTCGACCTGGACATGACGATGACGGTCTACCCGCAAGGTGACATCCCCGGGAACGAATTGCGCGACTACTGGTCCTGCGCCGCGGCCAAGGCGGAGGGGAGTTCCAACGTGTCGGGCATCTGCTCCCCCATCGTGGACGCGCTGATCGACAAGGTGGTGAACGCGCCGGACCGGGACAGCATGACGATCGCCGCGCGGGCATTGGACCGGGTGTTGCTGTGGCAGTTCGACGCGGTGCCGAACTGGGGTGGCCGACAGTTCAACATCGCCTATTGGGACCGATTCGGCGCTCCCGACAAGCCGATCCGGGGCGGTTTTAACTTCGATATCTGGTGGGTGGACCAGGCGAAGGCGGCGGCTACCGACGCGGCGAAACGGCGTTGATGGGCGTGACGGTCGGCTCGCCAGGGTCTCCACACATCGTGGCGGCGGAGAAAATTCTCCCCCTCCCCTTGAGGGAGGGGGTTTGGGGGAGGGGGCTCGCGCAAAAGTCGTGCGAAATAACCCCTCCCCCCGGCCCCCTCCCGCAAGGGGAGGGGGAGAATTTTCTTTCAACAGCACCTCATCCCGACATGGCCGAACGCGGTGGAATGCGCTCCATCGCATGACCGCGTATCTGATCCGACGGCTGTTGCTGGTGATCCCCACGTTGTTCGGGATTATCGGCATCAATTTCGTCGTCATTCAGTTCGCGCCGGGCGGTCCGGTGGAGCAGATGATCGCCGAGTTGCGCGGCAAAGGCGGCCTGTCCACGCGCTTGGGCGCCGCTTCGTCCGATTTCAGCTCGGCTGGCAGTGGCTATCGCGGGTCCAGCGGCCTTGATCCCGCGATCATCGCCGACATCAAGGCGATGTTCGGGTTCGACAAGCCGCCCTTGACCCGGTTCACCGAAATGATCACCGGCTATCTCCAGTTCGACTTCGGCCGCAGCTTTTTCCGCGACGAATCGGTGCTGACTTTGTTGTTGACGAAGATGCCGGTGTCGATCTCGCTGGGGCTTTGGTCGACCTTGCTGGTGTACTGCATCTCCATCCCGCTGGGCATTTCCAAGGCAGTGCGAGATGGCAGCCGGTTCGACATCGTCACCAGCGCGGCGGTGCTGATCGGCTATGCGATTCCCGCCTTCCTGTTTGCGATTCTGCTGGTGGTGCTGTTCGCCGGGGGCAGCTTCATGCAGGTATTCCCGCTGAGTGGCATGACCAGCCCGGGGTCGGCCGACTGGCCCTGGCCGGCACGGATCGCGGATTATCTATGGCACATGGTGCTGCCGACGATCGCCATGGTGGTCGGCGGGTTTGCCAGCCTGACCATGCTGACCAAGAATTGCTTCATGGAGGAGATCGGCAAGCAATACACCGTCACCGCCCGGGCCAAGGGCGCCAGTGAGGCCCTGGTGCTGTACGGCCACATGTTCCGCAACGCGATGTTGCTGATCGTGGCGGGGTTTCCCCAGGCCTTTGTGGGGATTCTGTTTACCTCGGCGTTGCTGGTGGAGATCATCTTTTCCCTGGATGGGATTGGGTTGCTGGGGTTCCAGGCGGCGATCCAGCGCGACTATCCGGTGATGTTCGGCACACTCTATCTGTTCACCTTGATCGGCCTGCTGCTGCAGATTGTCGGCGACATGCTCTACACGGTCGTCGATCCGCGCATCGATTTCGAGGGGCGGTCGTGATGGGGCGCGCCGTTCCCACCCGCGCAACCATCGCCGCACGCTGGCCATGACCCTGTCGCCCGTCACGCAACGCCGGCTGGCCATCTTCCGGGAGAACCGTCGCGGGTTGGTCTCCCTGCGCATATTCCTTGTGCTGTTCGTCCTGTCGCTGTTCGCCGAGTTCATCGCCAACGACCGCCCCCTGCTGATCCGCTACGATGGCGGCTGGTATGCCCCGGTCCTGGTCGATTACAGCGAGGACGCGTTCGGCGCCGATCTGCTGCCCACCCAGGCCGACTACACCGACCCGATGCTGCGCGACCGGATCGAGGCCAAGGGCTGGATGCTCTGGCCGCCGCTTCCCTACACTTACACGACGTCGGTGAAGGATCTGGCCACGCCGTCCCCGTCGCCGCCGAGTTGGAAGAATCCGCTGGGGACGGACGATCAGGCGCGGGATGTGTTGGCGCGGGTGATTTATGGGTTCCGCATGTCGGTGCTGTTCGGGTTCACCCTGACCGCGGTGACGACGGTGATCGGCATGGCGGCGGGCGCCATTCAGGGCTTCTATGGCGGGCTGACCGACCTGCTGTTCCAGCGTTTCATCGAAATCTGGAACGGTATGCCCGAACTGTATCTGCTGATCATCCTGGGCAGCATCATCACGCCTGGTTTCTGGGTGCTGCTGATCTTCCTGCTGCTGTTCCGCTGGATGAACCTGACCGGCGTGGTCCGGGCCGAATTCCTGCGTGG